>JAVBQA010000075.1:0-3071 GCA_031549325.1 Eubacteriales bacterium
ACCCCGAGGTTCGCATAAGTATTCACCTCAAGAATAAATTACGGATCATTATATCAGAATGACGCTTTGGAGGCAACCAATGTTCCAAAACCGTTGGTTAACGTTCACCACGCGCTCAAATTTACTGCGAATTTGCATGATGACGTTCCCATCCGCGCACGATTGTGCTATAATTGAAAATCACTGATGATCGTCACATGAAAAGGGGGTGCCGCGCGTGACAGAGCCGATGATCCGCATCGAAAACCTGAGCAAGGTGTATGGCACGGGCGAGGGCGCCGTCGTGGCGCTGCACTCGGTGAACCTGACGGTCAACAAGGGGGATATCCACGGCATCATTGGCATGAGCGGCGCGGGCAAGTCCACGCTGATCCGCTGCATAAACCGGCTTGACACACCCACCGAGGGACGCATTCTGATCGACGGGCAGGACATTCTGGCGCTGAACGGGAGCGCGCTGAACGCGCTGCGCAAGCGCGTGTCCATGATCTTCCAGCAGTTTAACCTGCTGATGCAAAAGACCGTGCAGCGCAATGTGCGCTACCCGCTGGAGATCGCGGGCGTGCCCCGCCAGAAGGCCAACGAGCGCGTAAAAGAGCTGCTCGAGATCGTGGGGCTGACAAGCAAGACGGGGGCCTATCCGTCCCAGCTGTCGGGCGGCCAGAAGCAGCGCGTGGCGATCGCGCGGGCGCTGGCTTCAAATCCCGAGGTGCTGCTGTGCGACGAGGCCACTTCCGCGCTGGATCCCATGACCACCCAGTCGATCCTGCAGCTGCTGCAGGACATCAACCAGAAATTCGGCATCACCATCATCATCATCACCCACGAGATGGCCGTGATCCGCCAGATCTGCAACCGCGTGACCATCATCGACAACGGCAAAATCGTCGAGGAGGGCACGGTGGACGAGGTGTTCACCCACACCAAGAGCGCTGCGGGCAGAAGGCTGTTCGGCGTGATCCGCCCCGAGGCCGCCGACCAGATTGACAACGCCATCCGCATCGTGTTCAACGGCGAGGAGCGCAATGAGCCGCTGCTCAGCCAGTTCGTGCTGAAGAGCGGCATCGCGGTGAACATCATCACCGCCGACATGAACCAACTGGGCGGCAAGCGCTACGGCCAGATGATCCTGCAGTCCCCCGCCTCCCTGGAGGAGCGCGCCCGCCTGATCGACGGGCTGCGCGAGATGGGGCTGACGGTTGAGGAGGTGCATGTGTCATGATGGACGACAAGCTTTGGCTGCTGGTGCAGCAGGGCATCCTTGACACGCTGTACATGACGCTGCCGTCCACGCTGTTCGCGTATGTGCTTGGCCTGCCGCTCGGGGTGCTGCTGGTCATCACCCAGAAGGGGCACATCCGCCCCAGCCCGACGTTCAACGCCGCGCTGGGCTTCATCGTGAACTTCCTGCGTTCCATTCCGTTCATCATCCTGCTGGTGATGCTTTTTCCGGTCACCCGCGCGGTGATGGGCTCGGCCATTGGCACCCGTTCCATCATCTTTCCGCTGGTGATCAGCGCATTCCCCTATGTGGCGCGCATGGTCGGCAACTCGCTGAACGAAGTGGACAGCGGGCTCATCGAGGCGGCCCAGTCCATGGGCAGCACCACCATGCAGATCATCTGCAAGGTTCTCCTGCCTGAGGCGCTCCCGAGCCTGGTCAGCGGCGCGGCCATCTGCATGACCACCATCCTGGCCTACACGGCCATGGCCGGCGCGGCGGGCGGCGACGGCCTGGGAAAAATCGCCATCACCTACGGCCTGAATCGCCGCGAGTACAGCGTGATGTACGCCGCGTCGATCGCGCTGGTGGTGCTGGTGCAGGTCATTCAGGTGATCGGCACGTGGCTGACGGTCAGCCTGGATCATAGAAGACGCTGATCAATTCCCGATTCACAATTCCGAGGTGGCGTTTCTATAGGAAACAAGCCGCGACAGCGCGGCGTCATGCCACCATTCCAATGCTGCATCGTGCGTTGCGCACCATGCACTCATTTTGACCGTCTGTGGCCCGCACCTAAGTACCATTCGCGACAAAGAGCGTGCTGCAAATTCATAGATACCCCAATGTATAGAAGGAGGAGACCAACCATGAAGAAACTGCTTTCCCTGACCGTCGCCCTGCTGCTCATCCTGAGCCTTGCCGTGCCCGCCATGGCCGCCGAGACCATTGTGATCGGCGCGACCCCCTCGCCCCACGCCGAAATCCTGGAGTTCATCCGGGGTGACCTGGAGGCGCTCGGGTACAACCTGGACATCGTGATCTTCACCGAGTACCCGCTGCCCAACCCCGCGCTGGCCGACGGCGAGATCGCGGCCAACTATTTCCAGCACATCCCCTACCTGAACGCTTACAATGCCACCGTGGATCCGGCGAAAGCGCTGGTGCCCGCGATCGGCGTGCACTATGAGCCCTACGCCATCTATGCGGGCAAGACCAAGTCGCTGGCTGAGCTTCAGGATGGCGCGGTGATCACCATCACCAACGACCCGTCCAACGAGACGCGCGCGCTGATGCTGCTGGCCGAGGCCGGGCTGATCAAGCTGCCCGAGGGAACCACGGTGGACAGCAGCCTGACGGTGCTGGACATCGAAAACCCGAGGAACTTCGACATCCGCGAGATCGACGCCAGCCAGCTGCCGTCGACGCTGGAGGACGTGGACATCTCGGTCATCAACGGCAACTTCGCGCTGGACGCGGGCCTGAGCCCGGCGAAGGACTCGCTGTTCATGGAGGCCGCCGACTCCGAAGCGGGCAAGATTTACACCAACTACATCGTGGTGCGCCCCGAGGATGTGGACGCCCAGTGGGTGTCTGACCTGCGCAATGTGATCTGCTCCGAGAAGGTCAGGAACTTCATTCTGGAGAAGGAAGACTACAAAGGTGGCGTGATTCCGGCGTTCACGGCGGAATAATACCAATGAAAAACAGTAACGCCTCCAAAGCGGCGAGAGTTTTTTCGCCCTGCAAGGAGCTGGAGTGCAGCGTAGCAGAGCTACGCTAAGCGGAGGGCGACGCCGCAGGGCGGAAATAAATCCGGCGCGACGTGGCGTCACTATTTTGAATTGGT
>JAVBQA010000102.1:0-10102 GCA_031549325.1 Eubacteriales bacterium
CTCTCGTCGACCGCGCCCGAGTGCATGGCGCCCATCAGCTCGTCCAGAATCACCAGGTCGGTGTGGGGATCGAGGGCGGCCTCGCAGGCCTGGTCGAACAGCGCTTGCTGCGCTTCCGTCCAGACGGCTTTCTCCTCCGGCGTCATGTCCCACACGAACTTTTTCATGTCGCAGCCGTCGCGAAACAGCTGCACGTGGTCCAGCTTTTTGAGGGAGTTCTGCTCGCCGGTGGGCATGGCCTTGCAGAACTGGAAGATTTTCACGTCGTAGCCGCAGCCGCTGGCGCGCAGCGCCAGGCCCATGGCGGCGGTGGTTTTTCCCTTGCCGTCACCCGTATAGATGTGCACCAAACCCTTCTTCAAAGCAGCATCGCCTCCATTGCGTTCATTTTAACGGATAGACAGCCCGGATGGCAAGCGCGAATTTCGCTTGAAACCATGCGGCTTGTGTGGTATACTCAGGGAACAATTCCATATGAGGTTTGGGTGATCTTCGCCCGGCGCGGCCCTTGTGGCCGTGACGCGTGAAGATTGAAAAGGGAAAGCGGTGAAAATCCGCTGCAGCCCCCGCTACTGTAAGGCGGATCCTCTTCCAAGGGCCACTGTGAAAACGGGAAGGCGGAAGACGAGACGAAGCCGAGCCAGGAGACCTGCCCAAGCCGGGAACGTCCGTATGCTTCGGTGGGAAGGATCGCGATGTGCAGCTTGTGCGCATGGCCCCTGTTCACGCCGGAACAGGGGCCGTTTTCTTTGGAAAAAATCGCACGGAGGGTGGATTTTGGAATGAAAAAGGTGCTCTGTCTGGTTTTGCTCGCTCTGCTGGTTTGCCCCTGGTCGGCGCTCGCGCTGACCGTCACCGACGGCATGGGTCGTCAGGTCGCGATCGACAAGACCCCTGAGACTTGCGTATCGCTGACCCCCGCCAACACAGAGATCCTGTTCGCGCTGGGGCTTCAGGGCAAGCTGGTCGGCGTGGACAACCAGAGCGATTATCCGGCCGAGGCGCTCGCCATCGAGCCCAAGCTGGGGGGCTTCCATGCGCCCAACATTGAGGCCATCGTGGCGCTCAAGCCGGACGTGGTCTTTGCCGGAGACAAGCTGCAGAAGGACGCCGTCGCGCAGCTGGAGAATCTCGGCATGACCGTGGTTTGCAACGACCCCACCAGCTTTGACGGCGTGATTCCGGGCATCGAGCTGATCGCCCAGGTCATGGGCGTGGATCCGAGCGCCGTCACCGGCGAGATCAAAAAGGCCGAGGAAGAAGTCACCACCAAGGTGTACTTCGCGCTCTCTTTCGGCGACTTTGGCAACTACACCGCCGGCCCCGGCACCTTCATCGACGACATGATCAGGATCTGCCGCGGCACCAACGTGGCTGGCAACATGCCGGTCTCCTGGCCCGAATACAGCATCGAACAGCTGGTCCTGGATGATCCGGACGTGATCCTCGTCTCCGACTACGCGGGCGACGGCTCTGTCGAAGCGCAGCTTTCCGCCACGCCCGGCTACAGCGAGCTGCGCGCCGTCAAGGAGGGCCATGTCTATGGCGTCGACGCCAACATCACCAGCCGCTCCGGCCCCCGCATGGGCGAAGCGCTGCGCATCATCGACGAGGCGCTGAGCAAGGCGAAATAAAACGGAATCGAGCATCCCATCTTTGGGGAAACAAAAGGCATCCGGGGTGAAGACCCTCGGATGCCTTCATGCTGTCAAAAACACTGCGTCTTTTGACAGCATGAACGGCCCCGGACTGGTTTTCCCAGCCGGAGCCGCGCCGGATCGATTGGGCAGTTACGCGTCCACGCTCACCAGCAAGCGCCAGTCGCAGTCATCCATGCCCTGCTCGAATCTGAAGCTATAGTCCACATCGGTGGCGCTCTGGATGTTGGCCCAGCCGTTGCCATCGTTTCTGTCGATTTGCCACTGATAGCGCACCGGCAAGCCGTCGAACCCAATGATCTTGGCGCTCAGCCTGATCAGGTCGCCCAGCGCGGGGCAGCGGGTGTTGGCCATGATCTGCACGCAGCGGTCAGTGATGCCTGCGTCCAGCGGCACTTCCTCGTCCAGGATCTCCACCAGCTCCTCGACTTTCTCCTCGGCGATTTCGGCGGCTTGCGCGTCCGGGGCCGGCTGTTCATCCTGCGAAACCTCGGCGATCGAGTCGGAAGGAACGCCAATCACCTCCGCCGGCTGGTTGGTCTCGGCACAGGCGGCTGTCGCTTGGGCGGGTTCGGCGTCGGGAACCTCCGGCTCCGCCGCCTCAGGCTGCCCTTCGTCCTGGGCCTTCGAAGCGCTCTTCTCGCTCTTCTTGGGTTTTCTGCTCTTCTTTTTCTTCGATTCCTTGGCGGCTTTCTCCTCGGCGCGGATGGCGCGCGTGGGCGCGTCCTCCGCCAGAGCGATCGAGGTGACGCTGAGCATCGCCAGCGCCACCATCATCAGAGCAATCAGTTTCCGCAGGTTTTTCATTTGGGGGTGCCTCCTTATTTTGAGGGGGTCGCTTTTGTTTATGTTCTCACTATAGTCAGGGATAGTTACCTTGATGGTTACATACAATTCTTTACATGATATTTTCAATGTAATTATTTTAGTCGGTGAGGATGACTGCACGCGCCGCGCGAGGGTAGGGGGCTGTGTGGCGTCACAGGCGAAATGATCGTCGATTTGGCAAGCATGGGTGGTGCCTGAATATATACTAGGGAAACACTTTATGGGAGGCACCGCCATGCAGATCCAGCGCGAGTATACCCAGGAACGCAGGCTTTTGATCGTTCCGATCGAGAAGGTGCAGCTGTCGAAAAGCCGGCTGCGCGACCGGATCGACGAGGACTCCATCCAGGCCCTGGCCGAGTCCATCCGGCGCTATGGGCTGATCTCGCCGATCACCGTGCGCGCCAACCTGGAAGGTTACGAGCTGATCGCGGGCGAGCGGCGGCTGCGCGCCATGCTGCGGCTGGGGATGCACTTTGCCGACGCGTTTGTGGTGGATACCTGCGACATGGACGCCTGCTTCATGGCCCTGATCGAAAACCTGCAGCGCGAACAGCTGAACTATATAGAAGAAGCCGAAGCATTCCGCGCGATGATCCGGGATTACAAGCTTTCCCAGCAGGAGCTGGCCGACAAGATCGGCAAGAGCCAGCCCATGGTGGCCAACCGGCTGCGGCTTCTGCAGCTGTCCCACGCGGTGCGGGGCGAGCTGATCGAGCACAGCCTGACCGAGCGCCACGCCCGGGCGCTGCTGGTGCTGCCCGGCGAGGCGCTGCAGCTGGAGGCGGTGCGCGCGGCCGCCGAGCGCCAGCTGAGCGTGCGCGAGCTGGAGGCTTTGATCGCCCGCATGGGGGCGCGGCCCAAGCGGTCGGTGAAGCTCTACGTGCGCGACCACCGCATGTTCGTCAATACCGTCATGGACGCCGTGAAAACCCTGCGCCGCGCCGGGGTCAACGCCTCCGGCCGGGTGGTGGATGAAGAGGATCGGATCGAGGTGATCGTCACGCTGCCCAAGGTGGGAAGCACCGCTTAGGGAGGCGCTGCCGCCTGGGAACCACCGCTGGGGCCAGCGCCCCAGACCACAGCTTGGCAGCGGCGCGGGCGAATTGTGTTCGTCCGCGTTTCTTTGCAGGAATATCCATGCAATTTATCAGTTTTGGCTTGCAAATTCGCAGAACAACATCTATAATTAAGCATTATGAATCGCATGTGAAGCAAATATGCAATATGTGCGGGTGAATTGCCCGTATCACATATAGAATTCTCGGGATAGGAAGAGGAGGAATACCCATGAAGAAAACCTTGTCTTTGATTCTTGTGCTCGTTCTGGCGCTGGGGCTGTGCTCCGCCGCGCTTGCCGACACCATCAAGATCGGCGGCATCGCGCCGCTGACCGGGCCGGTCGCCAACTACGGCATTCTGTGCCGCGAAGGCATGGACCTGTACGTGGAAGAGCTCAACGCCAAGGGCGGCCTGCTGGGGCAGCAGGTGGAGGTGACGTGGATGGACGACGTGCACGACGCCACCACGGCCACCAACGCTTACAACCAGCTGATGTCCGACGGCATCGTGGCGCTGATGGGCCCGGTGACCACCACGCCCACCCTGGCTGTGGCCGAGCGCGCCGCCCAGGACGGCACCCCCATGATCTCCCCGTCGGCCACCGCCTACGATGTGACCACCGGCCGCCCCAACGTGTTCCGCACCTGCTTCCTGGATCCGTTCCAGGCCGAGCTGCTGGCGCAGCTGGCCGCCGAGAACCTGGGCGCCAAGAAGGTCGCCGTGCTGTTTGACAACACCAACGACTACTCCATCGGGCTGTGCGAGTCCTTTGCCAAGAAGGCCGAGGCGCTGGGCCTTGAGGTCGTGGCGCAGGAAGCGGCCGTCGAGGGCGACGCCGACTACACCCCGCAGCTGGGCAAGATCGCCGACGCGCAACCGGACGCGCTGCTGATCGCTTACTACTACGAGTCCGCCGCGCTGGTGCTGCGCCAGAGCCAGGACGTGGGCCTGGACTGCTACATGCTGGGCGCTGACGGCTGGGCCGACATCCAAAAGCAGGTGGAGGACGCGCCGGAGCTGCTCGAGAAGGCCATCTACTGCGACAGCTTCTCCCCGGCCGACACCAGCCCCGAGGCGCAGTCGTTTGTGGCTTCCTTCACCGCCAAGTACGGCAAGACGCCCAGCGGCTTCAACTCCCTCGGCTACGACACCGCCAAGATCCTGCTGTCGGCCATCGAGGCCGCCGGCACCACCGAGGACAAGGCGCTGATCGTCGAGAAGATGAAGGCCACCAGCCTGGATTGCGTGGGCGGCCACATCACCTTCAATGACCACAATGACCCGATCAAGTCGGCGTTCATGATGGGCTTCAAGGACGGTCAGCCGGAGCTGAACACCAGAATCGATCCGTAAGCATCTGCCGCTTGTAAGCGCGGTTTGAAGGATAGGGAAAAAGGGGCGCGCAGCTCCTTTTTCCCTACGCTTGTTCTTTGCGGGTGCACATTTTGTCATCCGGAGCGAAGCGAAGGGCCGCGGGCCGCTTCGTTTGGCTCGGCATGACAGGGGTCAAGGGCTCTACCGACGTATTCAGGGGGAATGGCCATGCAATTGTTTCTGCAAAACCTGGTGGGCGGCCTGCAGATGGGCAGCATCTACGCGCTGATCGCGCTGGGGTACACCATGGTGTACGGCATCGTGAAGCTGATCAACTTCGCGCACGGCGACATCATGATGGTGGGCAGCTACGCGCTGTTCTGGTTCATGAACACCACGCTGCTGCAGGCGTTTGTTCAGCAGAACCCGGTGCTGGCGCTGGTGTTTGCGGTGCTGTTTTCCGTGATCTTCTGCGTGGGCTTGGGCGTTTTGATGGACAAGGTGGCCTACACGCCCCTTCGCAGCGCGCCCCGCATCTCGGCGCTGATCACCGCCATCGGCATCAGCATGGCGCTGCAGATCGCGGCGCAGCTGATCTTTGGCTCAAGCCAGCTGCCGTTTCCGCAGGTTATCCCCAAGATCAAGCTGGAATTCCTCACCATCGGCAGGAAGCCCGTGTTCCTGCTGGAGGTGCTGACGCTCGCCGTCTCGCTGGCGCTGATGGTGCTGCTGCAGCTGTTCGTGAAGAACACCCGAACCGGCAAAGCCATGCGCGCCGTGTCGGAGGACCGGGCAGCCGCCCAGCTGATGGGCGTGAACGTCAACAGCACCATCACCATCACGTTCGCCATCGGCTGCGCGCTGGCCGCCGTGGGCGCGATCTTCTACGCGCAAAAAGTGGTCTACATCAAGCCGCTGCTGGGCAGTCTCCCCGGCCTGAAGGCGTTTGTGGCGGCGGTGCTGGGCGGCATCGGCAGCATTCCCGGCGCGGTGCTGGGCGGGTTCATCATTGGCGTGGCCGAGACGTTCATGAAATACTACGCCGGCGACTACGTGGACGCGCTGGTGTTCGGCATTCTGATCCTGGTGCTGCTGTTCAAGCCCGCAGGCCTGCTGGGCAAGAACACGCGCGAGAAAGTGTAAGGGGGTGGCGTCATGAAAAAGAACAGGCGGTTTACCACCCTGTTGAACCTGCTTTCCGTGTGCGTGCTGTTTGCCGCGTGCAAGCTGTTTCTGGGCTTGTCCGGCAACCGCTCCATCGAGGATCTGATGATCCAGGTGTGCTACAACATCATTCTGGTCGTCAGCCTGAACCTGGTCACCGGCGTGCTCGGCGAGCTGACGCTGGGCCACGCCAGCTTCATGGCGGTGGGCGCGTACGTGTCCGCCATCATGACCAGCATGGTGCTGCCGGCCTATCCGATTTACTTTCCGGTGGCGCTGATCGTGGGCGGTTTGGTGGCGGCGCTGTTCGGGTACCTGATCGGCATGCCGGTGCTGCGCCTGCGCGGCGACTATCTGGCCATCATCACGCTGGCCTTCGGTGAGATCATCCGCGTGCTGATCAACACGGTGTTCGCGCCCTGGACGGGCGGCGGCAAGAAGATGATGGGCATACAGCTGTATACCACGTTCGACAACGCGTTCTGGATCATGGCGATCACCGTGGCGCTGTGCTTCACGCTGGCCTGGTCGCGCCACGGGCGGGCCATCCTGGCCATCCGCGAAAACGAGATCGCCGCCGATTCTTCGGGCGTGCCGGTGGCCAAATACAAGGTGTATACCTTCATGATCTCGGCGTTCTTCGCCGGGGTGGCGGGCGGCCTGTACGCCCACTCGGTCGGCGTTCTGGATCCCACCAAGTTCAATTTTACCAAGTCCATCGAGTACCTGCTGATGGTGGTGTTCGGCGGCATGGGCTCGATCACCGGCTCGGTCGTGTCGGCCACCGGGCTGACGGTGGTGCAGTTCCTGATGATGAGGCTGGTGGAGTACCGCCAGCTGGCCTACGCGCTGCTGCTGATCGTGATGATGATCCGGATGCCCTCGGGCCTGCTGGGCGTGAAGGAGTTTTCGCTGTTCCGGCTGCTGAAGAAGCTGTTCTCGGGGATCGGCGCGCTTGCAGAGCGCCTGGAGCAGCGCATGATCGGCGCGGATCCGCCCAGCGTCATTCTGCCCGATGTGCCCGACTACGACTATGATCCGCACAAGAGCCACGCGCTGGAGACCCGCACGCTGGGCATCCGCTTCGGCGGTCTGCAGGCGGCGGAGGACGTCAACCTGCAGCTGCGCGAGGGTGAGATCGTGGGCCTGATCGGCCCCAACGGCGCGGGCAAGACCACGCTGTTCAACCTGCTCACCGGCGTGTACCAGCCCACCGACGGCGACGTGGTGCTGATGGGCAAATCCATGGTCGGGAAGCCCACGTATAAGATCACCGACATGGGCATCGCGCGCACCTTCCAGAACATCCGGCTGTTCAAGTCCATGTCGGTCATCGAGAACATCAAGGTGGCGTTTCAGAGCCGCATGCATTACACCATGCTCGACAGCTCCATCCGCAGCAACTACTACGACCGCGAGGAGCGCGGCTGTGACCAGCGCGCCCGTGAGCTTCTGGCTGTGTTCGGCATGGAGCACCTGGCGGACAGCAACTCTTCGGCGCTGTCCTACGGCCAGCAGCGCAAGCTCGAGATCGCGCGCGCCATGGCGAGCAACCCCAAGGTGCTGCTGCTGGATGAGCCCGCCGCGGGCATGAACCCCATCGAGACCCAGGAGCTGATGGAGACGATCCGCACCATCCGCGAGAAGTTCAAGGTGTCGGTGCTGCTGATCGAGCACGACATGAAGCTGGTCATGGGCATCTGTGAGCGCATCTACGTGCTGAATTACGGGCGCGTAATCGCCACCGGCACGCCCGATGAGATCAAGAACAACCCGGAGGTCATCGCGGCCTATCTGGGCAGCGCCGACGAGGAGGTGCCGCAAAATGCTTAATGTCAGCAAGCTCAACGTGTTCTACGACGCCATCCACGCGCTGAAGGACGTCAGCTTTCATGTGGATGCGGGCGAGATCGTGACGCTGATCGGCGCCAACGGCGCGGGCAAGACATCCACGCTGCACACCATCTCCGGGCTGATCCGGGGGAAGTCCGGCGAGATCAACTTCCTCAACCAACCGATACAGGCTGTGCCCGCCCACGACATCCTGAAGCTGGGCCTGGCGCAAGTGCCGGAGGGACGCCACATCTTCGCGGCCATGACCGTGCTCGAGAACCTGGACATGGGAGCCTATGCCCGCAAAGACCGGGCGCATCTCTCTGAAGAGATGGATCGCGTGTTCCAGAGCTTTCCACGCCTGAAGGAGCGGCGAAAGCAGCTGGCCGGAACGCTCTCCGGCGGCGAGCAGCAGATGCTGGCCATGGGCAGGGCGCTCATGAGCAAGCCCAAGCTGCTGCTGCTGGACGAGCCGTCCATGGGCCTGTCCCCCATCCTGGTGCAGGAGATCTTCTCGATCGTCCAGCAGATCCAGAGACAGGGTGTGACCGTGTTGCTGGTGGAGCAGAATGCCAAGATGGCGCTCAGCATCGCCGACCGCGCCTACGTCATGGAGACCGGCTCCATCGTCATGGAGGGCCCCGCCAAGGAGCTGCTCCAGAGCGAGGAAGTCAAAAAGGCGTACCTGGGGAGCTGACGCCGGGGCCGCCGCGCCCTTAGACCTGTGCCCAAGGGCCTGGCTCCCTTGAGCAGCTTGATCTAAAGGCGCGAAGACATGATCCGTTGGGGCTTAATGACGGCCCACGATGCCATCGCGCCTGGCGAGCCCACATCTTCACCATCGGAGGCGACACATGATCCTTGAAACCCAGCGGTTGGTGCTGCGCGAGATGACGCAGCGCGACTATCCGGCGCTGTGTCTGATCTTGCAGGATGAAAAGTGCATGTACGCCTATGAGCACGCGTTCTCAGACGAGGAGGCGCAGGGCTGGCTGGACAAGATGCGCTGGCGATACGCGAACGAGGGGTTCGGGCTGTGGGCGTGCGTGCTGAAACAGACGGGCGAGATGATCGGCCAGTGCGGACTGACCATGCAAGACACGCCGGACGGCCGCGTGGTGGAGGTGGGCTACCTGTTTCGGCGCGCCTGCTGGCGTCAGGGCTACGCCACTGAAGCCGCGCGCGCCTGCCGCGATTACGCGTTTGACTCGCTCGGCGTCGATGAGGTGTTCTCCATCATACGCGACAACAATTTCGCGTCCCAGGCCGTGGCCAGGCGCAACGGCATGGGCGAGCGGGGTCAGTTCGTCAAGCATTACATGGGCATCGATATGCCGCACATCGTGTATTCGATTCGGAGGAACGAGAGATGAGTCTGGTCAAGCACGAAATCCCGATCCTGGAGCACGACACCGATCCCCGCGCGGTGATTCAGCCCGCGCATTCGGACGATGTGAAGGGGCCGCTGCCCAGGAAGCTTGTGTTTGCGTTCCTGCTGGACGAGGTGGAGAAATACGCCCGCGCCAGCGCCTGCGAGCAGCTGGGCGCGTTCAAGACGATCACAAAAGAATACCCGGTTTTCGTCACCGAGTATAGGGGCGAAAGGGTGTGCTTGTGTCAGGCGCCACTGGGGTCGGCGGCCGCGGTGCAGCTGCTGGACGAGCTGATTGCGCGGGGCGCGCGGGAGATCGTGGCGGTGGGCAGCTGCGGCGCGCTCCGCGACTTCCCGGAGAATGAGTTTCTGATTCCGACGCGGGCGCTCAGGGACGAGGGCGCGTCTTATCACTATCTGCCGCCTGCGCGGTGGGTGGATTTGAGTGAAACTGTGACGAGGGCCATCGAGCGCGCGCTGGACGGCCATTCGGTTCGGCACGAGCGGGTCAGCGTGTGGACGACGGACGGTTTTTTCCGGGAGACGCGGGAGATGGTGGCGTACCGGAAGGAAGAGGGTTGCTCGGTGGTGGATATGGAGTGCGCCGGCATGGCGGCCTGCGCGGCGTTCAGGGGCGCCGCGTTTGGGCAGCTGCTGTTCACGGCGGACTCGCTGGCGGACCTTCAGAAGCATGACGCGAGGGACTGGGGGGCGTCGTCGTTCGCGCCCGCGCTGCGGTTTGCGCTGGACGCGGTGATTGAGGTATAGAAGAGTTTGGGCGCAAGCGCGAGGTGGGGCACTGTCACGCGTTACCTTCCCCCACCCCCCCAGTCGGGGAACGGTGTATATTGCCACGAACTCAGCCCGCAGG
>JAVBQA010000097.1:0-14781 GCA_031549325.1 Eubacteriales bacterium
GTCGACGCCGCCGCCACCTGGGAGCCCTACCTGACCCAAGCGCGCACGTCCACCGACGCCCGCGTGCTGTTCGACACCAGCATGAGCAGCAACCTGATCCTGGACGGCATCGTGTTCCGCCAGGCGTTCCTGGACAAGAACCCCGATTTCGTGCCCAAGCTGATCGACGGCGCGCTGCAGGCCGCCCCGCTGTACAAGACCGATTTCAAGGCGATCAAGGCGTTCCCGATGTTCGAGTTTGAGAGCAACGACGGCATCATCGACATGGCAAGCGGCGCGAACCTGACCAACTGGGCCGACAACGTGGCGCTGCTGTCCACGGACGCCGCCCAGGTCTACGAGGAAATGGCCGAGATTTGGGCCTCCCTGGGCGAGACCGCCCACCCGGAAAACGCCGCGGCCGCGTTCACCGACAAGTACGCGATGAAGCTGAACGGCAGGTATCCCACCACGCGCAGCGCCAGCGCCTCCTTTGACGCCAAGGGCAAACAGGCCGCCCAGAACATGGGCAACCGCGACTCGCTGATGCAGCTGAGCTACGACATCCGCTTCGAGGTGGACTCCTACAAGATCTCGTCCGAGTCCTACCCCGCGCTGAACGAGTTCGCCCGCGTGGCCAACATGCTGAACGGCGTGTACATCCAGATCGAGGGGAACACCGCCCAGGTGGCGCTGGACGACGGCGTGGAGTTCTCGCGCAACCGCGCGCTCAGTGTGGCGAAATATCTGCAGCTGTTCGGGGTGGATCCTCAGCGGATCATCGTGTTAGGCAACGGCGACAAGAACCCGGTGGCCAGCAATGACACCGAGGAAGGCCGCGCGAAGAACCGCCGCACCGATGTGTACTTCAAGCCCGCCGTGGGCTATTAGCGCAAATGAAGTAAAGGTAGCGATTTGCTCCAAGACAAAAAAGCCGCCTAACGGCGGGCTGAAGCCGCCCGAAAAGGGCGGCTTTGTCTTGTCATTCTTTTTGCGCGCGGGTCTCATCCAGAAAGCGCTCGATGCGGGCGACGACGTCCAGGCTGCCAAAGCCGCCCGCCTTGGTGACGACGCGAAACTGCGCGCCGCCCGTCGGCAGTCGCGCTTCCACCACGCCGGGCGCGATCTCCTGCAAGGGGAGGATCTGCGCGCAGCGCATGGCCTCCATCACGCTGAGCAGCGTGTCCCCGCCGAACACCACCAGGTTCTGCACGGCACCCGTCGCCATCACGCAACCGACCACTTCCCCAATCGATTCGGCCGCCCGCACGGCGATTTGATTGGCCCCGATGCCATGCTCATGGGCGTAGGCGCTGGTGTTTAAGAGCTCCGCGCGGCTGGTCGCCGAGGCCAGAATCGTCCGCTTCCCGTCTAGCAGCAGCGCCACCAGCCTGTCTGCCAGGGCCTTGCGCGCCCGCTCATCCTCCGCGGAACGCCCCAGCAGCTGGGCGGGCGTCAGCGTCAGCACCAAATGGCCCTGCTGCCGCGCCTGGCGCACCTGATCCAGCGACGCCTGGTTCACGCTGCCCGAGACGATCAGCGTGTTGCCAGAGACCGGCCGCGCCTGCACCGCGCGCACATGAAGCCCCAGCAGTTGGGGCAGATACTCCGCGAACCCGGCGCATCCGGCTAGCACGTCCAGCTTGTTCTTGTCCCTCAGCGCCTCGCCGATGCGCAGCAGGTCCTCGTCCGTGGTCGCGTCGAACAGGCAGATGGTTCTTTCCGCGTGGGCCTCTCCCGCCGCACGCTCGCAATCGTCCACCGGCACGCGCCGCACGGGCACATCGCTCTGCGTCCGTATGATCTCCGCCACGCCGCTGATCCGCACCGGATCAATGGGATCCTCCGCAAACGCCGACTCGTGCAGCGGCACGCCGTCCACATACTGCACGCCGTCCTGCGTGACGCGGCCGTTCTTGGGGAAGGCGGGAATGAACATCAGGGCGTCTCGGCCACAGTGCGCAAGCAGCGCGCTCAACTCCGCGCCGATGTTGCCGCGCAGCGTGGAATCGGTCTTCTTATACACGCAGCGCACCCCGGCCCGCAGCGCCCGCCGGGCCAGCCCGGCCACGATCTCGTAGGCCTCCCGGGCATCGATGTGCCGCGTTTCCGCGTCCAGCGCAAGCACCCGCACATCCTCGCTGAGCAGCGAGAAATCGATGTGCCGATCCGTGGTCACCAGCGTCTCGATCCCCTTCTTGGAAAACTGCACCCCGGTGTCCAGCGCGCCCGTGAAGTCGTCGGCAATGATCAGCAAATCCATCATGTTTCCGCCGCCCCGGCCTGCGCTTTCGCGGGCGCATCGCCCGGATACACCAGGATCTTGATGACGTCCGCCTCTTTCCGGTCGAGCATCGAAAGGCCGTCGCCGGTCTTGTCGAACGGCAGCCGCTGCGTGACGCAGAAGGACAAGTCAAGGCCGCTGTTGATCATGCCCATCGCCTCTTCAAAATCCTTGTCCTGATAGGTCATCGCGCCGGTCAGCGTGCGCTCGTCAAACACAAAGCTGTACGTATAAACCGGAATCTTCTCGGTGATCATGGCCACCAGCACGATCTGCCCCAGGCGTTTTGTGATCTCCGACGCCTGGTCGATGATGCCCGGCGCGCCCGCGCACACGAGCGTCACGTCCACGCCGCCGCCATTGTGCGCGCGGATGATCCCGGGCACATCGTCCGTGACCGGGTTCAGCGCCAGCTGCGCGCCCTGCGCCCGGGCGGCGCTCAGGTTGAAGGGCGCGGTGTCGGTGCAGTAGATGCACTTGAACCCCTTCTCCCGCGCCACGATGGCGCACAGTAGCCCGATGGTGCCCGTGCCCAAAATCGCGATGGACGCCGCCGGCATTTTGATCTGGTTGACCGCGTGCACGGCCACCGCCAACGGTTCCGCCAGGATCCCCAGCTCGTAGCTGACGCCGTCGTTGATCCGGAACACACAGCGCTCGGGCGCCACAAAATACTCGGCGAACGTGCCGCACCAGGCGGGCGTTCCCGGCACCCTTTTTGCGGTGCACAGGTTTTGCTTGCCGAGCTTGCAGAACTCGCATGCGTCGCAAGGCACATGCGGAAGCACCGTGACCCGGTCTCCCGGCCGGATGTTTTGCACCGCCGCGCCGACCCGGACCACCTCTCCCGCGATCTCGTGCCCCAGCACAGCCGGCGGCTGCCTGAATGGGTGCGTGCCCTTAAACAGGTGCAGGTCCGAGCCGCACACCCCCGCGCAAACGGTCTGGATGAGCACATCGCCCGGCCCGCACGCGGGAACGGGGCGCTGCTGAATCTCTACCTTATATGGCTCGGTCACCACGGCGACCCTCATGGTATCCATCACTCAAGCCTCCGCTCCGTCCGGAATCAGCAGCATCTTACCGGGCGCGCCCGACAGGATGTCGGAAAACGCCCTCTCAAAATCCTTCAGCGCATACACGCCGCCCACCACAGGATCCAGTGAAAATCCGGGGGTTGCCAGGATTTCGGCGCACTGCGCCCAGGTCTGGTACATCAGCCGCCCGGTGCAGCCGATCACATGCGCTTCTTTGTAGATGATGGCTTCCGACCAGTTCAGCGTCAGATCCCTGGCCGGGAGGCCCACCACCACGAAAGTGCCGTTCTTCCGAAGCATCTTGAACCCCGACGCGATGGCCGGCTCGCTGCCGGTGTAGTCGATGACCACGTCCGCGCCGATGCCGTCCGTCTCGTCAAACACCTTCCGCTCGGGATCGCCGTCCCTGGCGTTGATGACCACGTCCGCGCCCATCTGGCTGGCGACGGCCAGCTTCCGGTCAAACACGTCGACGCAGAAGATCTTCTTCGCGCCCCAGACCTTCGCCGCGCCCACGGCCATCAGGCCGATCGGCCCCGCGCCGTAGATCACCACGTTCTGATCCTTCACGTTCCCCAGCGCCACGCCGTGCACGCCCACGCCCATGGGCTCGAGCATCGCGCCCATCTGGTAGCTGACGCTGTCCGGCAGCTTGTAGGCGCAGTCGGCGGGCATCGAGATGTAGTCGGCGAACGCGCCGGGCACGTGCACGCCGATGATCTTCATGCTGACGCAGTTGTGGCGACGGTCGGACGCGCACATGTAGCAGTGGTTGCACGGGATGTGCGTCTCGCCCGCTATCCGGTCGCCCACCCGGAACTCGTGCACGCCGGCCCCCACCGCCACGATATCGCCCGCGAACTCGTGCCCGAACACCATGGGCAGCGGCAGGCGCTCGGCGGCCCACTCGGTCCAGGGCAGGATGTGCTGGTCGGTGCCGCAGATGGCCGCGGCGCGCACGCGCACCAGCACGTCGCGCGGGCCGATCTCGGGGATGGGCAGGTCGGTCCGGTACTGGGCGCCGGGCTTCGGCTCGGCCTTGTAGATGCCGCTCATGGTCGTTCTCATGGCGCTGTCTCCCCTCGCAGTGTCGATCCTTTCAGATGAAACTTGTTGACGGCCATGGCGAGCCCGACGTCGATGGCGTCGCGCAGGCTCTCCTCGTTGGCGCGCCCCTCCCCCGCCCGGTCAAACGCCGTGCCATGATCCACCGACGCGCGAATGATCGGAAGCCCGATGGTGCAGTTCACGCCGCTCACGGAAGTGAATGTGTTCGTTTTCGCGTCCATCCGAAAACCGGACAGCTTCAGCGGGATGTGCCCCTGATCGTGGTACATGGCCACCACCACGTCGTACTGCCCGCCCTGGCACTTCACAAACACCGTATCCGGCGGCACAGGGCCCTCCACGTCGATGCCCTCTTTGCGGGTCAGCTCGATGGCGGGGGCGATCTCCCGCGCTTCCTCCCATCCAAACAAGCCGTTCTCTGAGCAGTGGGCGTTCAGTCCGGCCACCGCGATACGCGGGTGCTCGATGCCGAGCAGCTTCAAACCCTCGTCAGCCAGCCGGATCACGGCGGCCACTCGATCCGTTTTGATGCGGTCGCACGCCTCGCGCATGGAGCAATGGGTGGTGACGTGAATCACGCGCAGCGTTGGGCTGAGCAACAGCATGCCGTAGTCCTTGGTGTGCGTGTAGTCGGCAAAGATCTCGGTGTGGCCGCTGTAGTGGCGCCCCGCCAGGTTGATGGCTTCCTTGCTGATTGGGCCGGTGATGACGGCGCTGAGCTTGCCTTCCATGGCGAGCCGGATGCCCTTTACCACATATTGAAACGACGCCTCTCCGCACAGCGCCTGCACCTTTTTGTACGCCCAACCGCCCGGCTCCAGAAAGCCCATGTCGATCAGGTCGATGGCGCCCGGCTTCCCCTGGGCCTCGGACGGCTCCCGGATGACGTGAATGCCGATGCGCTCCAGGCGGCACACGCGCAGCGCATCCCGAATGGCCGCGTCGTCGCCGATGACCACGGGCACACACTTCTCATAGACGGCCGGATCGGCAAGCGCCTTCACGGTGATCTCCGCGCCGATGCCCGCGGGGTCGCCCATGGTGATGCCAAGAATGGGTTTCATGGACACCCTCCCCTTCAGTAATGGCACAACATGAAACATGTTATTGAATGAATCCGCATTCAATACACAGTATACAAAACTCCCCCGCCAAACGCAAGGGGAGTTTCACAGTTTCGACCGGCCAGACTGTTTCGATTCGGCGAGAATCGTCGCTCGCGGCCGAAGCCGCCCGCCGACTCACTTCAGCTGGTACCGCTGCCGGGGCCGCCCCACCTTGCCGTAGTCCATGGCCATGTCGATGCGCTGCTCGGACAGCAGGTATTGCAGGTAGCGGTTGGTGGTGGGATACGCCAGTCCGGTGCCTTTGGCGATCTGGTTCACGGTCAGATAGCCGCCCGTCTCCCGCATATACCCGGTGATCAGATTCAGCGTGGCCCGCATGATCCCCTTGACGCCGGGATGCCCGTGGGCGGCCTTGCCCGCGCTCTCGATCAGCCGGATATGCAGCCAGATGCGAGAGATCAGATCGGGCGCCTTGATGGGTTTCAGCGCAAAATCGGTGGCCCCGGCCTCGAGAAACTCGTCGGCCACCGCCTGGCTCTCCTCCACCGTGAACACGAGGATCGGCACATCCGGGGACAGCTTTCTGAGCATGCGCACGCCCTCGAGCCCATTGATCTGGGGCAGATGGTAATCGATCAGCACCAGGTCGGGCCTGTGTTGTTTGAACAGCGCCAGCCCCTCCGGCACGTCTTTGGCCAGAAACGAGCTCCAGCGCTCGTGGTCGAACACCGCTTTCAGCGCGTAGCGGATGTCGGCCTCATCGTCTATGGACAGGATCCGGATCTCTCTATTCATCGCAATCCCCGCTTTCCGGCAGGGTGATGCGCACCGTGGTGCCCACGCCCTCCTGGCTCTCGATGCCGATCTGGCCGTTGTTTTGGCGCACCACCTGCTGCACAAAGCTCAACCCGAGGCCGCTGCTGGCGGTGCCGCTGTAGCCTGTGTCCCAGATGCGGTTCATCATGCGCCGGTCGATTCCCAGCCCATTGTCGCGCACCTCAAAACGCACGCGCGGCTGGCCGTCGCCCTCCCCGCGCGCGACGATCTGCGAGATCGCGAGCGTGATGTGGCCGTCGTCGCCCCGAAGCGCGTTCTTGGCGTTCTCCACCAGGTTGGCCAGCGCGCGCACGAACCGGATCTCGTTGACCTCCACCCGGACGCCCGGCGCGCGGTTGTCCAGCCTGAGCTTGACGACGTTGTCCTCCACCGATAGCTGCGCCAGCAGCACGCCGGCGATGTGCTCGGTGGTGACCGGGCTCTTGTGATCCTCGTACAGGATCTCTGAGATCATGGCGCTCATGTGCAGCAGCGAGGACTCGGCCTGGCTCAGGTACTCCTGATCCCTCGACTCGCCAGGCAGCGAAAGCCTGACCACCGAGATCAGCGCGTTGGCGGCGGTCAGCGGGGATTTTAGGTCGTGCACCAGGTTTCTCATCTCCATCAGCGTGCGCCGTTCCAGCGCGTCAATGCGGCGCTCGGCCATCTCGCGCTCCATGCGCTGGTTCTTCCCGCTCAGCTGGCGCAGGCGCTTCTCGTCGGTGATCAGCTTCAGCATCAGCACCGAGCCGAGGAACAGCAGCGCAAACAAAAGCGTCGCGATGAACTGCAGCGCCTCGTCGGCGTCCAGCAACTGGCTGGCCAGCTTGATGTCAATGGACGCCTCGCCTCGCCCGAACGGCAGCCGGGCCAGCATGGGCATCACGTCCAGGAACTGCATGGACGTGATCAAAAGCACCACCATGATCGTCTTTTTGCCGATGTCGATGCTGGAAAAATCGGTGCGCTCCAGCATCAGCAGCAGCGCCACCAGCATGAACGCCGGCACGCCAAAGTCGTAGTGGATGCCGTAGATCCGCTCGATCAGAAAATACACCAGCGGGATGATCGCGCAGATCGCCAGCAACCGCATGAACTGGCGCCAGCGCTTGCCCAGCCCCGGCTCCAGCGACTCGCCGATGAAGAAAGCGCCCAGGTAATGCGGTATGCAGCGCAGGCTGTTGAGCAGCACCAGCTTCAGCGCCGCGTACACCACCAGCACCTTTTCTCCCCCGCGCAGCGCCTGAAACAGCGTGTCGTACACGCCCAGCTTGTGAACATTGAGAAGCAGCGGCATGGCGACGCCCATCAGCACCAGCATGATACCGATCATCACACGCTTCCTATAGACTTGGAATCCTGTTCGCTGCGCCATGTGCCAATCATACATCAAACCCGCCCACCGCGCAAGCGATGGACGGGCACAGATTCCGCGGACGGACTTCCGGTTCAGGGGGCGGAAAAACGCCTAGCCGAGGCCGAAAAACTGCGCTCCGGCTTGGCAATCGCAGGCCTATTCGGTAGCGATCGCCGCCTTCAGCGGATCCACGCAGGCGGCCATGGACTTGCAATAGGTGAACGGAGTGCCCGCTTCGGTGGCAAGATCCTTCATCATGCCATCCTTGTCGCCGTCCTCCACCACGATGGCATAGCTGGCGAACTCGAACGCGGCGGGAATGAACCTGTCGGACAGATCGCCGCGCCGGGCGGCGCCGCCCACATGCAGGGCGATGATGGTGATGCCCGCCTCGTTGGCGGCCTTCACCAGCTCACTGGCGCGCGCAAGTTCCTGATCGGCGTCGATGCCCGCTGCGCCCAGCCCCTTGGAGGAGCCGCCCACCGCCAGGATCAGAGTCTTGTTGTCCCCGAGGTTCTCCGAGGTGGCGAGCTTCTCCATCGCGCAGGCGATGCTCGCCTTTTCCAGCATCACGCGCACCATCTCCACGTCGGCGCTCTGCCCCACCGAAGTGAGCAAAATCGGCAGCTGGGCGATGGGCTCGGCCAGCTGCTCGACGGGTTCCGCCCAGGCGGACACGCACGGCAAGGCCAGCAAGAGCGCCAGCAGCAAGAGCAAAACACGGTTCTTCATGTGGATCCCCTCCCATCCGTCTCGGTCCGCCGCGCCAGGCGGCGCGGCGGACGCAAACACATTGTCTTAGAAACCCAGCGCCTTGCCGTCGGCGCGCGGGTCGCTCGACCCTTCCATCGTGCCGTCCGGCTTGTACGCGATCGAAGCCGAGATCCCGATGATGGAGGTCTCCACGCACTCGTGGCCCATCGCCCTGAGCTGCTCGATGATCGCCGGGTCGAAGCGCGACTCGTAGCTGATCTTGTTCTCGCCCGCCCAGGCGATGCGCGGCTTCAGGGTGGCTTCCTCCACGCTCAGCCCATGGTCGATGATGTTGCTGATCATCTGCGCCACGGTGGCGATGATGGTTATGCCGCCCGGCGAGCCGGTCACAAACGCTGGCTTGCCGTCCTTGAGCACGACGGTCGGGCTCATGGAGCTCAGCGGCACCTTGCCGCCCGCGATGGAGTTGGGGTGATCCGGGCCGGTCACGAAGTCGTCCATCTGGTTGTTCATAAGGAAGCCGTAGCCGTCCACCGCCACGCCCGAGCCGAAGCCATAGTTGATCGTGAACGTCACGGCCACCATGTTGCCTTCCTTGTCGGCGATGGAGAAGTGCGTGGTCTGGGGGTGCTCGTAATCCCAGGGCGTCGCGCCCTCTGCATAGGTGGTGGCCTTCTGAGGATCGATCTGCTCGGACAGCAGCTTGGCATAGTCGCGATTGATCATGCCCTCGATCGGCACATCCACGTAGTTGGGGTCCCCCATGTACTTGTTGCGATCGGTGTAGGCCAGGTCAAACGCCTCGGCGATCAGGTGGGTCTCCTCGGCGGAGCCCGCCTTCATGCTGGGTAGGTCGAAGTTCTCCAGGATGTTCAGGATCTCGATGACCACCGTGCCGCCCGAAGACGGCGGCGGCGAGGAGATGATGTCGTAGCCGCGATAAGAGCCCTTCACCGGCTCGAGCTCGGTCACCTTATAGTTCTGCAGATCTTCCATCGTCATCACGCCGTCATACTTGTTGTTGGCCGCGATGACCGCCTCCGCGATCTCTCCCTTGTAGAAACCATCCACGCCCTTGTCGCGGATGATTTCCAGGGTATTGGCATAGTCCGGGTTTTTGATGATCTCGCCCAGCGTGTAGGGGAAGCCGTCCTCCTTGAGGTACAGCTTGCCGAACTCGGGGAACATCATCATCCGCTCGGTGGCGCTGTCCAGGATCGAGAGCAGGAACGGCGTCACGGTGTAGCCCTTGCGCGCAAGGTCGATGGTGGGCTGCATGACGTCTTTGCGCTCCATCGTGCCGTAGTTCTCGAGCGCGTGCAGCATACCCGCCACGAAGCCGGGCACGCCCTGGGACTTGCCGCCAACGACCTTCTGGTTGCCGACGACCTTGCCGTCCTCCCCCATCACCCACATTTCGGGGGTGGCGGCCGCCGGGGCCACCTCGCGGTAGTTGATGAACTTGGTTTCACCCGTCTTGGCGTTGTACAGCGTCATGAAGCCGCCGCCGCCCGGTCCGATCATACACGGATCCACCAGTCCCAGCGCAAAGCCAACCGCGACCGCCGCATCCACGGCGTTGCCGCCGTTCTTCAAAATTTCAATGCCGATCTTGGACGCCTCGTAGCGGCTGGCCGACACCACGCCGTTCTCGCCAGTGGCGGCGCGGTCGCCCCAGATCAGCTGGCCGTTCTCGTCCCACAGCTTGAAGTCGTCCAGCGAAGTGTAGCTGTCGGTCGCGGCATACGCCACGGGAGCAAGCGCCAGGATCAGCGCAAGCGCGAGGGGCAGGATCATCCTTGTGAGTCTCTTCATAACCCGGGATCCCTCCTTGTCCATATTGTCGGTTCGCCGTCGTCCCCCTCGGAGCGTCCGTTCGTCCGCCCCGCATATACACCAGTATAACATATCGTTAATAAATGCGACAACTTATTCTTATATTTCTCGCAGCCATCGCCGCGTGCTTAACGATTTTATAACACTCGGAAAACGCATTCTCATCCAATGCGCCGCGCATGGACTCCCGGTTTGCGACGCCGGCGAATAGTATGCCATATCGACAGCATTCGCAGGCCGCCCGTCGCAACACCATTCCATGTTCATATCCGCGCCGCAAGGGGAGAATTCATGCCACCACATTTCCGCGGATCGCCTTTTCGGATGCGCGCTGCGTGCGCAAAAGGCCGCCGGGCAGCGCCGCGCCCAGGGCGCGCGCGGCACGTCACCAACACCGCACCCTCCCCGCGTGCATCCGCCATTGCTGCCGATTCTCACAGACACCTGTCTCCCTACCGCATTGTCTTCAGCACAGAGCCCATCGCTTGCGCGATGGGCTCTGTGCTGAAGACAATGCGGCGCGATTCACGCGGCATGCTATTGCCTATTTTGCCTTGGTGACGTAGCGCGTCTCGACAAAGCCGTACCTGCCCGCAAGCTGCACCCTGGTCCACTTGCCCTGCGTGCCATAGGAGACCAACTGGTTTTTGGCATACACCGTGCCGATTTTCGCGCCCTTTTGCGAGGCGGTTTCGCGCACCGGGAGCTTGTATTTCGCGTTGACGCGCCTGGTGGGCTTGCCCAGCAGCGGATAGAGCGCGAGCCCGTCCATGCGCACATACGCGTAGCCATTGTTCCAGCCGATCTTGGCGTACCTGTCATTCCAGCTGAAGATGACCACGCTGGAGCCCTTGGGCAGCTCGCACAACTTGCCCTTGCCTTCCTTTTTGCACACGTTGAGCCTCTTTGTGAGCGTACCCACGCGGGCCGGCTCCTTGATGGCGGGGAACGCGCTGCCCACGGCGCGATGGATCAGCTCGGCGATCAGGCCGTGCCCGGCCGCGTTGGGGTGAGGATCCAAACTGACGGGCGGCGCCAGCGTCGCGTTCACGCAGCGGGGCGCGCCCGGCGCGCGGAATGCCGAATACACATCCACCACCGTGACGCCGGACAGCCCTTGGGCCATGGCCTGGTTCAGCGCCAGCACCAGCGGGCCGCTGACCGCGCCCAGATCCAGCGGCACGGCGCCCGGAATCACGATGCCGTCATAGGGATCGTAAGCGTTCGTGAACACCAGCTTGGCGCTCGGGTTGAGCTGGCGGATGGCCAGCGCGATCTGGGGCAGCGTTACGGCGGCCTGCTGCACGGCTTGCGCCAGCTGCGCCTTGCCCTGTGCGGATTGCAGCGCCTGGGCCACGGCGGCCAGCTTCGCGCTGTCCTGCGCAATGGCCATATAATCGCTCGTCCCCGCGGCGGTTTGTACCAGCTGCAGGAACGCGCCGAGCACGTCGGCGCAGCCCGCACTGACCGTGATCAGGTTGGCCGAGGCAACCTTTGCAGCCACGTCCGGATCCTGGAGCTGGGCCAGCACCTGGGCGGCGCTCATGCCGGATTGCGCCAAATTATAAGTGTTGGTCGCGCCGATCAGTCCGGCCACGCGCACGGGGTAGCTATGGCTGGCGTTCGTAAGCCCGTAACCGGCGGCGATGGAGTCGCCCAGCGCCACGTAGGTATAATGCGTGGCGGCGGCGAGGCCCGACGGCGCGAGCGAGAGCAGCAGCACCAGGGTGAGCAGCAGCGACAAGATGCGGTTGCGTTTCATGGAAAATCATTCCTTTCTTCATTCTGGCGTGATGGAAAGCGGGAAGCGCCGGATACCATCGTTTGCCATTAATCTAACACGTCCGGGCGCAAAAGGGAATGGGTTTGCGGCGAACGACACGCATATCCAACCAACGACATGAATTCGGGGTTGACGGGGGCAAAAATGTGGTTTACGCTTTAGGAAGAAGTCCGATGCAAGGGAGGCGGCGGCGCATGGCCGGCAGGAAAATCCGGGCGCGGCGGGCAGCGATGGGCGCTTTGCTGCTGATTCTGGTCGTCACGACGGCGCTGCTGCTGTGGGCGTTTGCGCACCCTTCTGATGCGGACGGGGCCGTGCCGCTGCGAACGGGCTGGCGCGCGAGGATCGAGGGCGAGGAAGACTTCACCTCCATTCCCAGTCTGGGCCACTACATCCGCATGCCCGTGGGCCGGGCGCTGACCATGACCCGAACGATGACCGAGCGGGCCGCAGGCGCGTCGATCCTGATCCACCTGAATTACCTGCGCGCGCGGATCTGGATCGGGGATACGCTGATCTACACCAACCAGGACGACCCGCCCGGCCCCGATGTGGGCATCCGCGATGCGCTGATCCCGCTGCCGGAAGACTACCTGGGGCAAGACCTGACGGTGGAAGTCTCATCTGATGACCGGGGATTCAGCGATTTGCCGGACCCGATCCTGTTCGGCAGCGCTCAGGCGCTGGCGGCATACCAGCGAGGCGGCGCGGCGGGCAGCGTGGCGCTGATGTTCCCGCTGCTGCTCAGCGGATTGGCGCTGATGGTGTTCGCGTCGGCCACGGGCGCGGGCTGGGACGGGTTTTGGTTTGGGCTCTCGTGCGCGTTGTTTTCCCTGTGGCTGCCGGGGCATGGCGCCAGCTACCTGGGCGCGCTCGAGCCCCGGCAGACAGGTCTTGTGCTCCTGACGACGTTCTGCCTGTGCCCCGCGCCGCTGCTGTGGTTTGTGTACCTCAAGTGCGACAGGGCGCGGCGGTTCGCGCTGCCCCTGGCGGCGGCGTATTCCGCGGCGGCGGCGGGCGCTGTGGGCGCGGCTTGCCTGGGGCTGCTCGCGCCGCCTGAGGCGAGCAACCTCATGATCCCTGTGCTGCTGACAGCCGTCGTGGGCGCGCTGCTTCTGGCGGCCGCGGAATGGCTGGGCGGCAACCCGTTCTTCCGCATGACCGCGCCCGCGTTCCTGGTGCTGGTCATTGGCGGCGGGCTGACGATGATCGACGTCCCCGGCTACCTGATGCCCCGCACGGCGCTCATCTGCGGCGTGCTGTTGCTGGCGCTGCTGGTTTGGGCGGACATACTGCGCGCTTACCTCGCCCGGCGCAGGCTCGAGGTGGAACAGCGTCAGCTGCTGTCCATGCGGGAGCACCTGGCATGCGAGCAGCTGGAGGCCGCCGACGCGCAGAACAGCGAAACCTGGCTGCTGCGCCACGAGATCCGCCACCACCTGTCAGCGCTATCTATGCTGCATCGCGAGGAGAAATTCTCCGAGATGGGCGAATACTTGGCCCAACTGGATGCGCAGGAGCAGGCGCTGTCCCCCGCGCGCTACTGTGAGCATCCGCTGATCAACGCCATCCTCAGCAAGGCGAGCCGCGACTGTGCGCGCCATGGCGTGGCATTCAGTTGCGAAGCCGGCGTGCCGAGCGTCGTCGCCATTCCGGACAGCGATCTGGGCGCGCTGCTGCTGAACATGCTGGACAACGCGTGCGAGGCCGCGCGGCATGCGGAAGGCGCGGAGAAATGGGTGTCAATCCAGCTGCAGATCCGGGGCAAGTTCCTGGCCATCCGCTGCGCCAACTCGCTCAGTGGCGGCGTGCAGCGAGACGGCGAGCGGTTCACGACCACAAAAAAAGACGCCCGCTTCCACGGCTATGGCATCCTGGCCATGAAGCGTGTGGCGGAGCGCAACGGCGGCAAGCTGAATATCGACTACGACGACGGACGGTTCAGCGTCAAAGCGATCCTGCGACTGGGCGACGCGGATGCGTGTTGACGCCGTCCTGACGGTCTAGTCCTGAAGGTACTCGGCGAGCAGGGATATCGTCTTATCATAATACACGCGCCCGACAGGAAGCGTCTGGCCGGACCGCAGCGTAATTCTGGCGCGGGTGATGTCCTGAATTTGGCGGATGGGCACGAGGAAACTCTTGTGGCACTGAACGAACGCACCGGATGGCAGAAGCGCGCGCGCGCGATGCAGCCGCATAGACGACGTGATGCTCCGGTTTTTCAGGTGGAACGTGGTGGAACCGAGCTGCGACTCCACGTACAGGATGCCCGAAAACGGAACAGTCGCCACCCCGCCCTTGATGGGCACGCTGATGCTCGGCAGCTCGCGCCGCGCCGCGTAGTCTCGCTGCAGAGCCCCCCACAGCGCCTCCCGCTGCAGCGGCTTGAGCAGGTAATGCGTCGGAAAGACCGAATACCCCTCCAGCGAAAACTCCCGCGCGTTGGTCACAAACACGATCCCGCCCTGATACCCCGCGTCCCGCAGCGACCGCGCCAGCGCCACGCCGTTGTCCGCGCCCAGCAAAATGTCAAGAATCAGCATGTCAAAACAACCCGGCTCCATCCGAAGCCGCGACAGCAACGCCTCCGGCCAGGAAAACGTCTCGATCTCATGCGCGATCCCCGCCTCCTGAAGCACCGACGCGGCCATCGCACAGTTCCCCTCCAGGTACAGGGGGTCGTCGTCACAGATTGCCAGACGGTACACGCACGGTTCACCCCGCAATATAGGATTCGCTGGCATGATTATACCTCAATCGCGGGATTCTGGCAACGACGGCTGCGCGCTGTGCGGTCGGGCCTACGAATCCCATGCGACCTCATCGCGATTCCGTTC
>JAVBQA010000050.1:0-12169 GCA_031549325.1 Eubacteriales bacterium
TGGTACACCATCAGGGACTCGAACCCTGGACACCCTGATTAAGAGTCAGGTGCTCTACCAACTGAGCTAATGGTGCTTATGGAGCGGTAGACGAGACTCGGACTCGCGACCTCCACCTTGGCAAGGTGGCGCTCTACCAACTGAGCTACTACCGCATACACATTCATTTGCGCCGCCGGCAATCGGCGGGCGCTGTTCCCCTTTGGACAATGGATCGGCCCGGTTGCCGCCGCTTCTGCGCCGCTCTTGTCCAATCGAGCCGCGCATGGATGGGTTGTGGCGGGAGCGGGGCCCCCGCCCTGCGCTTTCTTGGAGCGGGTGATGGGAATCGAACCCACGTATCCAGCTTGGAAGGCTGGCGCTCTGCCATTGAGTTACACCCGCAGGAGGGTTTTGGAGCGGTAGACGAGACTCGGACTCGCGACCTCCACCTTGGCAAGGTGGCGCTCTACCAACTGAGCTACTACCGCATACACATTCCTATGGAAACTGGTGCGGGCGCAGAGACTCGAACTCATACGCCGTGAGGCACCAGATCCTAAATCTGGCGCGTCTGCCATTCCGCCACGCCCGCACGTCAGACACGCGTCAACCGAAGAGTCGACAAGGGATATTATATCCAAACCATGCGTAGCTGTCAAGGCGCGAAACCAGTTTTTACAGAACGTTTGTGCTCAGGCCGAGCTTGTTGCCCAACGCCCGCAAACATGGTATACTTTGCACGGGAAAACCAACGCGGAAGAGGCGGATGCGTATGATCTGTTTCACGCCCACGGGCAAGAAGCCCATCGAGCGGGATCAGTTTGACCCGGCGTGGCGCGGCGGGCCATTCTTTTTGCTGTGCCATGTGGCGGACGTGCCCATGCTCCAGCAGCAGTTCAACTTTGACGAGTCCACCATTGAAGACTGCACCGACCTGGACGAGAGCGTGCGGTTCAGCAACTATCCGGGCTATGACTTCATCAGCTTGGTGCGCCTGGCGCGGCAGGGGGAGTCGGTGGTGACGGACGAGGTCAACGTCTATGCCAGCAACGGCTACGTGATCCTGGTGATGGGGGATGAACCCAAACCGCAGGCCCGGGAATACGAACAGAATCTGCTTTCGCGCGTTGGGGCGCTGGACGCCCAGGGCGACTGGCTGGACCGGGTGCTGTTCACGGCGCTGGATCTGCTGCTGAGCGACTGCTCGGCGTTGCTGGAGTGGCTGGAGGATCAGATGGAGCACTTGCAGGAGCGGATCATCCAGCGCGTGGACAAGCGCCAGTTCCAGGAGATCAACAGCCTGCGCGCCATGAGCTACGTGGCGAAAAAGCAGCTGCGCGCCTCGTCTTACCTGGGCGAGCAGATTCTGGTCAACGCCAACGGCTTCATTCAGAAAGGCGCGCTTCGCTACTACCAAAACATCGGCACGCGCTTCAAGAAGCTGCATGACTTCTCGGCCAGCCTGTACGAGTTCTCGCGCCAGATGCTGGACGCCTACGACAGCCGGCTGGCCGCCAAGACCAACGAGGCCGTGAACAAACTGACCATTCTGACCGTGTTCTTCGGGCCGCTGACCGTGATCACCGGCATCTACGGCATGAATTTCACGCGCATGCCCGAGCTCGGGTGGACCTATGGATACCCGATGGCGCTGGTTCTGATGGCGCTGGTGACGGGCATCGTGTACTGGCTGATCAAAAAGCGAAACTGGCTATAGGAGAGAGCGTCGACGGGAATCGATGGCTGTGGTCGGAACTTGGATGGCCGCGACCTTCCGCGCTTCACGGAGCGGAGTTTTCCGGCTGCTTCCTGCGGCGGGGAGCCGCCTTTTTTTGTATTTTTGCAAATGTCTTTTTGATAACCAATCTACCGTGAAAGGATAACAATTGCACTCTATAATTAAACTGTTATCATGGGTTGATTTGTGCAGAAAAGAGATGGAGCCGATGGATACCAGAAGGACCAAGATCATTTGTACGCTGGGGCCCGCTTCCGAGGACCCCAAGACGGTTGAGCGCCTGATGAAGGCAGGCATGAACGTGGTGCGCTGCAACTTCTCGCACGGCGACTACGAGGAGCACCTGGGGCGCGTGAACACCGTGAAAAAAGTGCGTGAGCAGCTGGGGCTGCCGGTGGCGCTGCTGGCCGACACCAAGGGGCCGGAAGTTCGGCTGGGGCTGGTGGAGAAGGGCGTGGTGCTCAAGGACGACCAGCCGTTCACGCTGACTACGCAGGAGTGCACCGGCAATGCCGAGCGCGCCTCGGTCACGTTTGACGGGCTGCCGGGCGATGTGAGAAAAGGCACGCGGCTGCTGATCGACGACGGGCTGATCGACATGGTGGTCGAATCGGTCACCGCCACCGAGATCCACTGCCGCGTGATCCATGGCGGGCCGATTTCCTCCCGCAAGGGCGTGAACGTGCCGGGCGTCACGCTGTCCATGCCCTACATGTCCAGCAAGGACCGGGCCGACATCCGCTTCGCGGTCGAGAACGACTTCGACTACATCGCGGCTTCGTTCGTGTACAACGGGCAGAACATCAAGGAGTTGCGCGCCGAGTGCAATCGCGTGGGCGGAGAAAAGATCCGCATCATCGCCAAGATCGAGAATGCCGAGGGCATTGAGAACATCGACGAGATCCTGGAGCTGGTCGACGGCATCATGGTCGCGCGCGGCGACATGGGCGTGGAGATCCCGCTGGAGGAGCTGCCGAGCATTCAGAAGCTGCTCATCACCAAGGGATACTCCGCGGGCAAGCAAGTGATCACCGCCACCCAGATGCTGGAATCCATGATCCACAACCCGCGCCCCACCCGCGCCGAGACCTGCGATGTGGCCAACGCCATTTACGACGGTACCAGCGCCATCATGCTGTCCGGAGAAACGGCCGCAGGCCAGTTCCCGGTGGAAGCGGTCGAGACCATGGCGCGCATCGCGCTTCGGACCGAACGCGACATTGATTATAAGAAGCGATTCATCACCAGGCGGCTGAATACCGATATGTCCACCATCACCAACGCCATCAGCCACGCCACCTGCGCGGCGGCGCTGGACCTGGGCGCCTGCGCGATCATCACGGTCACAAAGTCGGGCGACACGGTGAAGATGATCAGCAAGTTCCGGCCCAACTGCCCGATCATCGGCTGCTCGCCCGATCCCAAGGTGGTGCGCCAGATGAACCTGAGCTGGGGCGTGACGCCCATTCTGACCGAGGAAAAGCAGCAGACCGACGAGCTGCTGGCCCACGCTGTGGAGGCCGCCAAAAACGCCAGGCTGGTGCGGGACGGCGATCTGGTGGTCATCACCGCGGGCGTGCCGCTGGGGGTGTCGGGAACGACGAACATGCTGCGCGTCAATGTGGTGGGGGAGCCGCTCTAGGTAAGGCGCAGAACAAACGGGAATGGGAGGGATCGTTCCCTGATTCTCGCCGGAACAGAAACCATGGCGGGGGCAATGCCCCCGCTTCTCTTTTTTGGCTGTTTTGTGAAAGCGCGCGATAAAAATAGAGGTTTTCGATAGAGGATCGCAGGAAATCCACAGTGATTTTATGCAATACTCACAAGAATGTTGTCTAAAACGTTTTCTGGTCGTTTTCTGATTTGTGAAGGAAACCGCTTGATCTTTGTTCGGGAATTGTATATAATAAACGCATAACTTAGGGCTAGTTGAATGAAAAACTGCGAAGATCATGAACAATTGCAATAAAAATGTCGCCGCAATTGCGTAGATTTCGCGGTTTGTTCATCACAGACACGCCCGAGAACAATGGAGGAGGAAACCGTATGAGGAAGCTTGTTTCGATCGTTCTTGTCGTCTGCATGCTCCTGGGGTTCGCGTCCTTTGCCAGTGCCCAGGATGTGTCCAACATCCCGCGCGACGAGTCGCTGGTGGTGAACGGCCTGCAGTGGGGCAAACCCGCGAACTACAATCCATTCGCCCTGTCGGGCGCGGGTTTCCCGATGAGCGAGAACCGGCGCTTCCCGCTCTATGAAGCGCTGTACATGTACAACATGCTCACCAACGAGAACGAGCCGCTGCTGGCCGACGGCCCGATCAACTGGGAAGACGAGCTGAATTTCACCGTGAAGATCAAGCAGGCCGCGCACTGGAGCGACGGCGAGAAGCTGGACGCTGACGACGTGGTATTCACCTACAACATCTCCAACGAGAAGACCGGCGGGTACTATACCACCTGGTCCAACCTGTGGAGCTACATGGACAAGGTGGAGAAGGTGGACGATTACACCGTCAGGTTCACGCTGCTGAAGGATCCGTACAACGTGCACTACGGCCCTTCGTTCCTGGCCACCACCCGCATCCTGCCCCAGCACATCTGGGAGCCGAAAATCAAGGACGAGTTCAAGGGCGATGTGGATGCGCTGCGCGCCTACTTCGGCGAGGAGAGCCCGGTGGGTTCCGGCCCCTTCAAGCTCACCTTCTTTGACGAGACCCGCATCGTGTGCACCCGCGACGACAACTACTGGGGCCAGGACGCCTCGATGTTCGGCAAGCTGACCGAGGTCAAATACCTGGTGCACCCGATCTACGTGGACAACCCGGCGGGCAACCTGGCGTTCTCCGAAGGCCAGGTGGACGTGTCGCAGCAGTTCTTGCCCAGCGTGTGGGAGCTGCAGAAGACCATGGACGCTCCGGTGACCACCTACCTGTCCGAGGCCCCGTATCAGCTGGGCGCGGGCATGCCGTCGCTGATTTTCAACCTGCAAAAAGAGGGACTAAAGGATCCGGTGGTGCACAAGGCCATCGCGCTGGCGCTTGACTATGAGGCCATCAACGTCAACGCCATGAGCAAATATTCCCAGCCGCTGAAATACTGCGTCATCAACCCGTATCTGTTCGGCGACTACATCGACTTTGACGACGAGGAAGTCCAGGCGCTGATGTGGGACACCACCAAGGTGGACGACAACCTGGCCGAGGCCAACCGCATCCTGGACGAAGCCGGCTACAAAGATGTGGACGGCGACGGCCTGCGCGAGATGCCGGATGGCAGCAAGATCGACTGGAAGGCCGAATGTCCGGCGGGCTGGACCGACTGGAACATGAGTCTCGAGATCCTGGTGGAGTCCGCCAAGAAGATCGGGCTGAACATCACCACCAACTTCCCCGAGATGAACGAGTACTTCAACCGCTTCTACCCGGGCAACGTGGACATCGGCATGTGGAGTCCGTACCCGTCGCTGTCCGTGGCCATGCCGTGGGAGGCTGTGTTCCAGGTGATGTACAGCAAGGGCGTGCCCCCGATCGGCGAGTCGGCCAACCGCAACTTCAACCGCTTCAGCAACGAGCGCGTGGACGAGTTGATCGACCTGGCCGCCGCCACCAATGATCTCGACGAGCTGAGGGACTACCTCACCGAGATCAACAAGATTTGGCTGACCGAGCTGCCCACCGTGCCGCTGATGTACCGCCCCGAGGTGTTCCACACCACATACGAGGGGTACTGGACCGGCTTTGCCAAGAAGGACGACGGCAGCAACACCCCGCCTATGATCTGCATGGATGCCGCGGGCATCAAGGATCTGTACAACATCAAGCCCACTGGCAAGAAATAGGATGATGCGTTCGGGCCGGGATGATGCCATCCCGGCCCGAATGGGTAATGCGCAATGCACAATTGGCTGGGGGGCTGACGTCGCGCCCGCGCGGCGCTAGCGCCGCATCGCCGCCCATGCACAAATTCGGGTTGTGAATTGCGCATTGTGAATTCATATGTGGGACGGTGTTGCACATGAGAGGATTTGGGAAGTACCTAACCCAGAAGTTTTTTTGGTATCTGCTGACGCTCGTGGTGGCGCTGCTGCTGAACTTCTTCCTGCCCCGCATGATTCCGGGCAATCCGGTGGACGGCGTGCTGATGGATTTGACCTCCGGCATGGCCGACACCGCGCGCGCCATGGAGATCAAGCAGCAGTTCGTGGTTCAGCTGGGTCTGGACAAGCCGCTGATTCAGCAGTTCTTTTTGTATGTAAGCAACCTGCTCAAGGGCGACCTTGGGCGCTCGTTCCAGCAGTATCCGCGCCCGGTAGTGGAGATGCTGCGCGATTGTCTGCCGTACACCATCGCGCTGCAGCTGCCCGCCATCCTGCTCGGCTGGTTTCTGGGCAACCTGCTCGGGGCCGTGGCCGCCTACAAAAAGGGCGTGTTCGACAGGACGATGTTCCCGCTGTCGCTGTTTTTAAGCTCCATTCCGCAGTTCATCTTTGCGCTGGTCATGCTGTTCGTCTTCGGCAAGACGCTCGGCTGGTTCCCCATCGGCGGCGCCTACGCGGGGAACCTGCTCCCAAGCGCCACCCTCACGTTCTTTTTGTCGCTGGTGCACCACTGGTTCCTGCCGTTCATCTCGCTCGTGCTGCTGATGCTGGGCGGGCAGGCCATCGGCATGCGCTCCATGTCGCTGTACGAGCTGAACGCCGACTATGTGCTCTACGCCAAGCTGATGGGCGTGCGCGACAAGAAGATCACCGGCTACGTGTTCAAAAACGCGGTGCTGCCCCAGATTTCTGGGCTGGCGCTGTCCCTGGGCACGATGGTCGGCGGCGCGCTGATCACCGAGATCGTGTTCAGCTATCCGGGCGTGGGGCTCAAGCTGATGCAGGCCATCCGGAACATCGATTACCCCGTGATCTCGGGCTGCACGCTGATCATCTCGGTCACGGTGCTGGTCGCCAACTTCCTGATCGAGATCGTGAACGGCCTGATCGATCCGCGCGTGCGCGCCGCGCAGCAAGAGGAGGGCTGATCGATGCAGACGATAAAGACGATGTTCAGGTCCTCCCGCTTCGTGACCGGGCTGATTCTGGTGCTGATTGTGGTGGCGTACGCCGTCATCTACCCCATGGTCAACCGGGACGACCCCAAGGCCGACCGCGCGGGCAACCCGCTGTATGACATGACCGAGCCGCTGCGCCAGGCCATCGACGCCAAGGACGACGCGGCCATCGAGCGGCAGCTGGGCGCGCTGTCCGCCAATGAGGACCCGGCGCTCGCGCAGGTGCTGGCGGATGTGCGCGCCGCCCTGGACGCGGGCGGGCTGACCAAGGCGCAGTCGGGCGCCAAGCAGGTGAAAAAGACCAACCCGCTGTATCAGGAATTCGCCGCGCTCCGGCAGGCGCTGGGGTTGGAGGGCACTGAACCCAATGAGGCGCAGGCCCGCGAGGCGTTGTCCGCGCTGGATGCCCACCATCAGGCGGTGCTGGCCGCCGCGGACAGGGTGAAAACAGAAGGGTTGGGCGCTGCCGCCCTGATCAGCGACAGCCAGGTTGCCGCCGAATTCGCGGCGCTGACAGACGCTTCCGATGTGGACAAGCTCGTCAAGAACCACGATGCCACCTACAAGTGGGTGCAGGAGATTTCCGCCCGCCTGGATGCGGGCGGCCATGAGGAGGCGCAGAAGGCGCTGTCCGACATCCAGAGGACCACGCTGATCCAAAAGGACCAGCCGCCGAGCCAGGCGTTTCCGTTCGGCACGGACAGCCTGTCCCGGAACATCTTCCTTGAAATGGCCTACGGCGCGCGCCTGTCCCTGCTGGTGGGGCTGCTGGCGGGCATCATCGCCACGCTGATCGGGCTGTGCCTGGGGCTGCTGGCGGGCTACGTGGGCGGCTTGACCGACAACATCATCACCACCATCACCAACATCTTCATCGTGATCCCTTCCATGATCGTGCTGATCCTGATCGCTGTGGCGCTGGGGCAGATCAAGGACGCCTGGGTGACGGGCCTGGTCATCGGGCTCACCGCCTGGCCGTGGACGGCGCGCGCCGTGCGCGCGCAAACCACGAGCCTGCGCTACCGCGACCACGTGAACATGGCGCGCATCTCGGGCTATGGCACCGGCCGCATCCTGCTGACCGAGATCCTGCCCTACATCGCCAGCTACGTGGTGATGGCGTTCATCCTGCAGGTGGCGAGCGGCATCATGTCCGAGGCGACGCTGGCCATTCTGGGCCTGGGCGACCCGACGTCGATATCGCTCGGGCGCATGATCAACTGGGCCATGCAGTACGAGGCGATCCGTTCCGGGCGGTGGTGGCAGTTCATCCCGGTGGCCAGCGCCATCGCCATGGTCACGTTTGGGCTGTACATGATGAACAGCGGGATGGATCAGGTGTTCAACCCGAAGATCAGGGGGTGATGAGATGAGCAGCACGCTGGTCGTGAAGGACCTAAAGACATTCTACAAAACCCGCCTGCGCGAGAAGGTGTTCGCCGTGGACGGCGTCAGCCTGACGCTTGAGGAGGGCAAGGTGCTCGGGATCGCGGGGGAGTCCGGCTGCGGAAAATCCACGCTGGCGCTCAGCCTGATGGGCTATTACTTTCCGCCGCTGAACTTCGGCGGGGGTTCCATTGAGCTGTCCGGGCAGGACATCATGAAGCTGCCCTATGAGCGCTTGCGCACCCAATATCTGGGCACCCAGATCGCCTACATCCCGCAGGCGGCCATGAACGCGCTGAACCCGACCAAGCGCATCTCGGGCTTCATCTACGACATCCTGGCCGAGCACCGGTCCGAGATGACCAAAGAGGCCATGAAGAACCTGGCGCTGAACAAATTCGAGCTGCTGAACCTGCCCGCGCGGGTGTTCGACGCGTTCCCGAGCGAGCTTTCCGGCGGCATGAAGCAGCGCGCCGTGATCGCGATCTCGACGCTGCTGAACCCGACGGTGCTGATCGCCGACGAGCCCACCAGCGCGCTGGATGTGTCCAGCCAGAAGGCGGTCATCGCCATGCTGCGGCGCATGCTGGACGCGGGGTTTGTCAAGAGCATGATCTTCATCACCCACGAGCTGCCGCTGCTGCGCCATGTGGCCGACGACATCGTGGTGATGTACGCGGGGGAGCTGGTGGAGAAGGGCACAGCCGAGCAGGTGATCTTCGACCCGGTGCACCCCTATGCCCACGCGCTGATGGGCTCGATCATCGTGCCCGAGGAAGGCATGAAGCATCAGAAGCTCGACGCCATTCCGGGCGCGCCACCCAACCTCAAAAAGGTGCCGGCCGGCTGCCGGTTCCACGAGCGCTGCCGCTACTGCACGGACGCATGCAAAGAAAGCGCGGTGGGCGTCACCCACGTCGGCGGCGGGCGGTATTACCGGTGCGTCTTTTCAGAGTCCGAGCTTCGGGAGAGATACGCGGGGGAGGTGAGGGTTCATGGGTGTTAAGCGCGAGCTGGGTCCGGCGCTGCTTCAGACGACGAAAGTCAACAAGTACTTCGGCGGCGTAAAAAAGGGAGTTCGGGCCGTGAACGACGTGGACTTCACCATTCACCGGGGCGAGATCATCTCTATCGTGGGGGAGAGCGGCTCGGGCAAGACCACCTTCGCCAAGATCCTGCTGGGCCTGTTGAAGGAAACCAGCGGCGAGATCCGCTACAACGGCCAGCCGCGCCTGCTCAAGAGCCACGCCCAGCGCAAGGCGTACTGGAAGGACATCCAGTCCATCTTTCAGGATCCGTTCAGCACGTTCAACCAGTTTTTCCGGGTGGAGAAGGTGCTGGATGACTGCCTGAAGCTGCAGGGGCTGCATCACCTGTCAGCCGAGGAAAAGCGCGGGAAGATGATCGAGGCGTGCGAGTTTGTGAATCTGAAGTTCGAGGAGCTGTACAACAAGTACCCCTTCGAGCTGAGCGGCGGCCAGATGCAGCGGCTGATGATCGCGCGCATCTTCATCATGCAGCCCAACGTGCTCATTGCCGACGAGCCGACCTCGATGATCGACGCCTGCTCCCGCTCCACGATTCTGGACATGCTGCTCAAGCTCCGGGACGAGCGCAGCATGACGATCCTGTTCATCACCCACGACCTGGGGCTGGCATACTACGTGTCCGACACGCTGTACATCATGGAGCGCGGCGTGATGGTGGAGCGCGGCACCGCCGACGAGGTGATCATGGCGGCGCGGCACCCGTACACCAAGCGCCTCGTCCGCGATGTGCCCAAGCTCAACGAGCCGTGGGATCTGGATCTGGACAAGATCTGCGACGGATAGGCGCTCCCCGAACAGAGCAGAAAACCGGTGCGGGCAGGCTTCCTTTGGAGGCTTGTCCGCACCGGTTTGTGTTGATGCCGAAAATAATACAAATCTGTGTCATCAATTGACACTGCTCATGTAACTGGTATAATTATCCTAGGGAACTCTGTGGAGATAGGGAGGGATAAACGCATGAAGCATTCCCGTTGGATCGCCGCGCTGTGCGCGGTTCTGCTGTGCCTGACGGCGGTGGCTCCGGCCTGGGCCGAGATCATCGAGGAGACCGAGCCGAATGATACCATCGCCACCGCGCGGGTCATTGAGCCGGGCAACAAATATCAGGGCGCCATCGACAAACCAAAGGATGAGGACTATTTTGAGCTCACCGCCACCAGCGCGCGCACCATCGAAGTCACGCTGAAGCAGTGGGGGTTCAGAACCAGTGTCAAGGTGCTCAGAAACGACAAGGACAGCGTTTGCTCAAACCGGGTGCTGTTCGGCAAGCTGGGCACGCGCGCGGAGAGCTTGAAGTTCAAGGTTCGCGTGAACCCGGGCAAGTATTACATCGTGCTGTCCAGCAAGCGCGAGACCCAGCGCGGCCGCTATGAGCTCAGCATCAGGGATGTGGGTTCGGCCAAGCCGGGCGTCAAGCTGCCTGCCTCCATGCGCATGACCAAGGGCTACGAGTATGAGATGGAGGTCAGCGCGGTGCCGTCCTACTTCCTGCCGCCGACCGTCACCTACAAGAGCAGCAACCGCCGCGTGGCCGTGGTGGAGGCGGAGAGCGGGTTTGTGCGCGCGCTGCGCAACGGTGTCACCACCATCACCGCCACCACGACCGACGGGCGCAAAACCTCGTGCCGCGTCACCGTGGGCGGCAATGGGTTCAAGCGCGCGGAGCCGCTGTTTGGCACCGAAAAAAAGCTTTACGCCTCCACCAAGGCCATGTACTATACCAGTGGCAAGCTGATCGTGGATGTGTTCATCCTCAACAAGACGGGCAAGAGCTACGCCGGCAAGGCTGCCGGCCTGAGCATGTCGATCTTCGATAAGAAATCGGGCATGAAAATTTACACCCACGACTGCGGCACGTGGAAGCCCGACGGCGGCACCCTTCGGAACGGCCGCGCGCAGGTCGTGCACATAGAGGTGCCCGAGAGCAAGCTGCCGGTGCTGGATGTGGGCAGCAAGCGCCACTACGTGGTGCTGACGCTTCAGGGAAGCAAGGTTTTTGAGCAAATTGGGAAACCTTAATCCAAAGCATAGTTTTAGAGAGGAACGCGATTCATGAACAAATTTGGCATCGAAGCCCACATCAAAAACGTACCGTCCCTGGACAAGCAGCACTTTCCGCTGCGCGCCTTCAACCAGGCGTTTCTGAAAACCGCTGAAAAGCCCTTTGCGCTGGCGCTGGAGCGGCCGGATGGTCAGGTCTCCGTGCAGAAGACCCGCATCCATGGCGACGAGGCGCACCGCCAGGCCGACGAATACTACGTCGACAGGCTGCTGAAGGGACTATTGTGGATGAAAGGCGGCTTCCGGGTGTACGTGTGCGGCGACGACGCCATGTTCAACTACGTGCGGGCTGCTTACAGCCCCAGTGGCTCACGCGCGTTCGACTTTGAGTTCATGGCGGGCGTGTACGAGCGGCCGTTCGAGGTGGTCAGCAAGCCCTATGAGCAGACGCCTGAGCAGAAGGAGCAGGCCGAGCCCGTGGGCAGGCATCTTTCCGGCTGCCGCATCGGGTTTGATGCGGGCGGCAGCGACAGGAAGGTGTCGGCTGTGATTGACGGAGAGCCGGTGTTCAGCGAGGAAGTCGTGTGGCAGCCGGTCACCAATACCGATCCGGACTATCATTACGACGGCATCGTCTCCGCCTTCAAGGAAGCCGCCAGGCATATGCCCAGGGTGGACGCCATCGGCGTCAGCTCGGCGGGCATCTACGTGGCCAACCGCACGATGGTTGCGTCGCTGTTCCGCGCCATCCCCAAGGAGCTGTTCGACCGGAAAATCAAGGACATCTACCTGCGCGCGGCCGAGGCGATCGGCGCGCCGGTTGCCGTGGCGAACGACGGCGACGTCAGCGCGCTGGCGGGCGCGATGGGCATGAACGTGAACAACCTGATCGGGCTGGCGATGGGTACCAGCGAGGCGGGCGGCGAAGTGGTGTTCAGCGAGGAAGTGGTGTGGCATCC
>JAVBQA010000095.1:0-30568 GCA_031549325.1 Eubacteriales bacterium
TGAAAAAGCCGATCCGCAGCAGCGAGCGATCGGAGCGCATGTTGTAGGCGTGCACCAGCTGGCACATCGACAGCACCATGAACGCCATCGTTCGCCCGCCCTCAATGGCGCCGGTCCAGTCCCAGCCCAGCTTGAATCCGGTGAGCGTCAGCGCACTGAAGATGACACCCTGCAGCGCGATCCTGACCCCCAGGCCGTGGGCGAACAGCGACTCGTCCGCCGGCTTTGGCGGGCGGTGCATTACGCCCTGTTCCACCGCCTCCATGCCCAGCGCGATGGCCGGGAAGCTGTCGGTCAGCAGGTTGATCCAGAGCAGCTGCATGCTGAGCAGCGGCGACACGTGCCAGAGCATCATGGACAGGAACACCGTGATGACCTCGCCGATGTTGGTCGACAGCAGGAACGCCACGGCCTTCTTGATGTTGTCGTAGATGCCGCGGCCCTCCTTCACCGCCGCAACGATGGTCGCGAAGTTGTCGTCGGTCAGAATCATGTCGGCGGCGCCCTTTGAGACATCGGTGCCCGTGATGCCCATGGCGCAGCCGATGTCGGACGCCTTCAGCGCGGGCGCGTCGTTCACGCCGTCGCCGGTCATGCTGACCACCGCGCCCTGGCGCTGCCAGGCTTTGACGATCCGGATCTTGTCCTCCGGCGACACGCGGGCATAGACCGACGTGGTTCTGACCACCTTATCCAGCTGCTCATCGGAGAGCTTTGCAAGTTCCGCGCCGGTCATCGCCCCCTCGCCGGCGCTGCGGATGCCGAGGTCGCGCGCGATCGCCGACGCCGTCACCACGTGGTCGCCGGTGATCATCACCGGCTTGATCCCGGCCCGCTTGCACTCGGCCACCGCCACGCGCACCTCGGGCCTGGGCGGATCGATCATGCACACCAGACCCATCAGCGTCAGCTCCGACTCCAGCGCCTCAAACGACGGGTTCTCAGGCACGCTGTCGATCCGCTTGTAGCCCACGGCCAGCACGCGCAGCGCCTGCGCGCCCAGCTCATCCACCAGGCCCTTCGCCTTCTCCATGTCGCCCGCGGTGACGCGCGGCACGAAGCTGTCAAACGCACCCTTGGTGATGACCACGTGCTGCCCGTCGATCTCGCACACCACCGTCATCAGCTTGCGGTCGGAGTCGAACGGCAGCTCGGCCACGCGGGGGTACTGCCGCTGCAGGTCTTCCTTCACCATGCCGTTGTTGCGCGCCGCCAGCACGATGCAGGTCTCCGTCGGATCGCCCATGTGCTGCACCGCGCCATCCGCGCCCACGGACACGTTGCCGTCGGAGCACAGCGTGGCGTACATCAGCAGCTTGCGGATGGGGTCGGAATCCTTATCGGAAATGTCCTCCAGCGTGCCCGACGCCGCGTCGTAGGCCTTCACCAGCGTCATGCGGTTCTGGGTGAGCGTGCCGGTCTTGTCCGAGCAGATGACCGAGGCGCTGCCCAGCGTCTCGACAGCCGGAAGGTTTCGGATGATGGCGTTCCTCTTGGCCATGCGGGTGACGCCGATGGAGAGCACGATCGTCACGATGGCGGGCAGCCCCTCCGGGATGGCCGACACGGCCAGGGAAACGGCGGTCATAAAGATCTCGAGGATCGGCATGCCGCTGATCCAGCCGATGGCGAAGATCACGGCGCAGATGGCCAGCGCCATCCACCCCAGCATCTTGCCCAGGTCCACCAGCTTCTTCTGCAGCGGGGTTTGACCTTCTTCCTCCTGGGTCAGCAGCTTCGCGATCTTGCCCATCTGGGTGTTCATGCCGGTGTCGGTCACGATGGCGCTGCCCCGCCCGTAGGTGATAGAGCAGCCGGAAAACACCATGTTCACCCGGTCGCCCAGGGGCGCGCCGTCCGCGACCCGCGCCCGGGCGTCCTTCTCGACAGGCACCGATTCGCCGGTCAGCGCGCTCTCCTCAGCCTTCAGGTTGGCCGACTCGATCAGCTGCGCGTCCGCCGGAACAAAGTCGCCCGCCTCGATCAGGACCACGTCGCCGGGCACAACCTGGCTGGCGTCGATGATCATCTCTTTGCCGTCCCTGCGCACCCGCGCGTGCGGCGCGCTCATGCTCTGCAGCGCGTCCAGCGCCTTCTCAGCCTTGGATTCCTGAATCACGCCCATCGTGGCGTTCAGGATCACGATCAGCAGGATCAGCAGCGGCTCGAAGAACTCCTTCTTGTCGTGGCCCTGGAACGCCAGCACGAACGAGATCGCGGCCGCGATCAGCAAGATGATGATCATCGCGTCCTTGAACTGCTCCAAAAAGCGCTCGGCCAGCGTCTTTTTCTTTTTACCCTCCAGTTTGTTCTCGCCAACCTGGGCGAGAACGCGCGCGGCCTCTGCGCTGGATAGACCGGTCTTGATGTCCGTTTGTGCCATACTGTGGCAATCCCCCTCGGCAGTCATAATAGAAATAGTATACCACGCTCGCGTAGGGAAAATATGGGCTGTAGGGTTAAAACCGATGCAAGAACGCGTTGAAATGTCGGGATTCCCGTCTCCGGCATACAAAAACCGGGCGCAGCGCCTGCGCCCGGTTGGTTGCCGCCCGCCTATCTGGACGGCGGCATCTTTGTCATGGCGTTCACGTCCAGCGCAAAACCGATCTCAAAAACGCCCTTCTCCACTTCCTTGTCGTTTATGTCCAGGATCCTGAAAGGGTAGCGCAGCGCCAGCTCCAGCGCATCCCCGATCTCGGAGCGGTGCAGCGGCAGGCCTGCCTGAATGCTGCCAGATCCATGGCTGGTGATGGTGGCTGGCGCGCCGTTCACCAGCAGCGTGGTTTCCTCGTCGAAATCCCTGACCAGCCGCTGCCCCGCGGCCTTGAAATCGCGGTCAAATCCAAAGTCCAGCAAGAGGTCGCCGTCCCAGAGCGTCGCCTTTTTCAGCGTCATCGTCAGGCCGTTCACCGTCTGCGCCAAATGCATCGGCGAAAGATCCAGCTCCAGATCTGCCCTGCTCTTAGCGTTCAGCGCTTCCGCCAGCGCCTTCGACTCGTCAACCCACGCCCGCATCTCTTTTGCATCCGCGGGCAGCGCGGCTTTTTTCTCGTCCCAGTTGAAGCGGAACGCGGCGTAGGCGCGCTCTGCGCCAAGCGCGATCTTCAGACAGATGAGAGATTGCTCGGGCAGCCTGGTCAAATCGCGCCCCATCGGGGTGTAATAGCTCAGGCTGACCACACCCCCTTCTCTGCTTTCCTTGCCGCCGCCCCCGCCGTAGATGGTGGACATGCCGTCCACCACTGTATCCTCAATCCACAGATCCAGGCGATCTAGCGCCCCTTTGCCCGCCGACGCGGGCTGCGCGCTCAGCCCGATGTGCAGCTTGTTGTCCACCAGCGCGATGTCGGAGATGGTGTAGTCATACCCATTCGCGCTGCCGCTGAGCCCCACCGGCGCGGATGCCTGGGCCAGCGCCTGGTATTCTTCCTTGTCCTCCTGCTTCATTTGCTCACTGATGACCACGTCTTCCTTGGCCATCTGCACGGCGTACGCGTGGGCAAGCGCCGGGTCGAACGTGAACGGGATCGCAAAGCTCTGCCCGTCGAGGCTGCCCACCAGCTCGAACTCAGTCACCTCGGTGAGCCGCCACTCGGGCACCGGAAAGGACATGTAGCAGGTCGGCACACCCTCTCGAATCTGCGCGTCGCAGTACATGCTGAAGTCCTCGTCGCGCCAGCCCTCGATGGTGGTGGCCTTCTTGCCCGTCTGGCGGTAGCGGGCTGTGCCCTCGCCCATGTCCATTGGGTAGATATTGCCGCCCACGCGCAGCTCCATGTCCAGGTAGTTTGGGTCGAAGCCGGGAATCTCGGAAAACTCGATCCGGGCGCTCAGGCTGCCGGCGCCGGTGGGCTCCCCGGTCTCGTCGTCATAAGCGGCGCTGAGCGTGAAGCTGGGCAGGGTGATGGTCACGCCCATGAACTCGGCGCTCCCTCCCGCCGGCTGCGCGCGCATGCCGTCTTCGATCTCCTGGATGGACTTCTGCAGTTTCTCGTCTTCGGGCAGCGCCTGATACGCCTCGATCTTCTGGATTCGGTCGCTGAACAGCCTATCGATCAGCTGGCTGGCCGCGCGCACGATGGGCGGCGCGGCGAATCCCAGCAGCAGCGCGATGGCCGCCGCGATGCCCGTTGCCCGAAGCGCCTTCTGTTTCACGGTCAACCGCTTGGGCAGATGCTTCAGGGTCATATCGATACCCTCCACGAACCGCCTGCTGGGCGAGTATCGCGCCCGGCGGATCATGGCCCTTTCCTGTTTATTCGTCATGGTCGTAGCCCTCCAAAACGCTTCTGAGCTGCTGCCGCGCCCGGAACAGCCGGGATTTCACCGTGCCCTGGCGGGACCTCGTCACCCGCGCGATCTGCTCCACCGTCATGTCCTCAAAGTAGTAGAGCACCGTGCAGATGCGCGTCTTTTCGTCCAGTGATTCCACCGCCCGCCGGATGTCCAGCTTCATGGAAAGCTCGCCGTCCGGCGCGGGGATCTCGGTCAGAAGCGGCGCGGTGGATTTCTTCTTCCTGCGCGCGTTGATCGCGGTCGTCACCACAATCCGGGTGAGCCAGGTGCTGAAGTACTCCGGGTTCCGGAGCGTCGGCAGCTTGTTCCAAGCCTTCAGGATCGCCTCCTGCACGCAGTCCAGCGCGTCCTGCTCGCTGCGCGTGATCGCCAGCGCCGCCGCGTGCAGCGTGTGCTCGCAGGCCTTGACCAGCTGGCAAAACGCCTGCTCGTCCCCAAGGACCGCCTGCGCCGCCCACTCCCGGCTCGTCGTCAAAAGCATTCGGGACCTCCTGTTTGAAATGCATTTCGCCCATTAGACAAACGAGCGGTGGGCGCGGTTCATTTTGGAAACAAAAAAAGGGGGCGCCGCCGCCCCCCGCATGAAACGCCCAACAGAATTTGTCCCGCGAGCATCCAAGTCCTTATGAAATTGACAGTTTCACGCAGGCCGGCGCGGGGATCGCGGTTTCCGACAGGAGCTCGCCGCGCTCGGCCTCAAACACCTGAACGCGGTTGGCGTCCTGGCAGCAGACGATCAGCAGCCGCCCATCGGGCGACAGGCCGATCCCGCGCGGGATGGATTTCACCGGGATCCGCCCATCGGGGGTCAGCGCCTCGCCGTCAAACCGGAACCGCGCCACGAAATCGCGGCCTTGGCAGCCGATGTCGCGAACACTGGCGAACAGGAATCGCTCGTCCGGGGACAGCGCGATGTCCGCGCCGGTGTGGCCCGCCGTGTCCTGAAGCGTGTGCAGGATCTGGCGCTGGATCAGCCCGGCTTCGGCCTCGTAATCGTAGCGCAGCACGCTGCAGCCCATCTCCGTCACCAGAAACGCGCGCGCGCCGGTCCGGTCAAACGCCAGATGGCGCGGCCCCTCGCCGGGCGGCACGACCGTCTCACCGCGCAGGCGAAGCGTGCCGTCCGGCCCGATGGCGTAGCGCATCACCCGGTCGGTTCCGAGGTCGCAAACCAGCAGGCACCGCCCCTGCCGGTCCGGCATGGCACAGTGCACGTAGGGCTTTGTCTGGCGCACCGGGTCGACGCTCGACCCGAGATGGATGACGTGCATCGCCAGCGCGCCCACGCCGTCCGGCCCTACGCGCACGCTCAGCGCGCTGCCCGCGCCGTAGTTCGCGCCAAACAGCAGCCCGCCGCTGTGGTTCACATTGCACAGCCACCCGCCCGGAAATGTCCCCTGGTTGAGGAAGCGCAGCGTCTCGCCCTCCACCCGGTAGGCGCTGATCCTCGCCTCATGCTCCAGCTCGTTGGCTGCAAACAGCAGATCCCCGGCAAGGGCCAGGTAGCTGGGGTTGAACGCGTCGTCCGCTCCGCCCAGCAGCTCCAGCGCGCCCGTCCGGCCGTCCAAGCGGCCGCAATAGATGCCCCGGCTCACGCCGATGGCGGTCTGCACCTGAGAGTACGTGCCGATGTACAGCGTCCACCCGCCCACTGGTGATCCCCTCCCTTGTCATGCAAAAGAAGGAAGGCGCAAACCTTCCTTATCGGTGGTGCGGGCTACCAGACTCGAACTGGTATGCCCGAAGGCGGGGGATTTTAAGTCCCCGGCGTCTGCCATTCCGCCAAGCCCGCAAACCAGTGTTATTATACGCGGCGAATGGGCAGGCTGTCAATGTTTGGGTGTGATCCCATGCGAGACAAGCAAAACAGACTTCGGTCTCTAAATTTTAGACTTCGGTCTGTTTTATGACTCCAGCAGCGACTCAACGTCCCGCGCGCCTGTGAACAGCACACCTTTCATCCCAAGCGCGTTGGCCGCATCGATGTTTTCCTGCGTGTCATCAAAGAACACGCAGCGCTCGGGCTGCAACCCATGCCTGTGAAGAAACAGGCGATAGATCGCCGGATCGGGCTTGCACAGGCGCACATCGCAGGAGAACACGCCGCCGTCAAACGCGCCGAAGAACGGATAGGTGCGCAGCAGATAGTCACTCAGATCCTCATGGTAATTCGACAGGTAATACATGCCGTGCCCTTTTTCCTTGACCCGGGGCAGCAAATCGATGGTCGGCTGGATCGGCGTCAGCATCTGGGGAAGGTCTGCCATCACGCGCCGGATCTCGCCGGACAGCGCGGGCTCTTTCGCGCACATGCCATCGGTCGCCTCGGCGGCGGAAATCGTGCCCATGTCCAGCCCAATCCACTCCGGCCCACCGTAGATCACGGCCCTCAGCCGCTCCATCGTCTCCCCCGGCCCGTACCGCCCCATCAGAAACTTCTGCGGCAAGAACTCAAACAGCACGTTGCCGATGTCAAACACGAAGTTCATTCGGCGCCTCCGCCAAGCCGCGCCATCATGTATTCGTCCACCAGCGCGCCGTTGCGGATCGAGCCCTTGCGGATGGTGCCCTCGATCTCAAAGCCCAGCTTCTCATACAGCGCGATGGCGCGGACGTTGTCGACGAACACGGTCAGCTCCACGCGGCTCAGCATCAGCCAGTTGTCGGCGACGTCGAGCGCCGCGCCCATCAGCGCCTTGCCCACGCCCTCGCCCTGGTAATCCCTGTGCACCATGATGCCCAGTCCGGCGCAATGCCGCCGCCTGGGGTTGGCCTCCACCGACAGCGACACGGCGCCGATCAGCAGTTCTCCGCCGCCCTGGCGGACGACGGCCACGAACTGGTGGGCGTTGCCGTCCAGATTGGCCAGATGCTCCTCGTTTCGCTTGGCGCGCTCGGAGGGAATGCCCAAGATGTTCTCGAACACGCCAGGCATGCGGCGCAGCGCATTGATGCCCTCGGCGTCGCTCAGCCGCACCGGTCTGATCTCAAACTCCATTTTCGCAGCCTCCTCTGTATCCCATGCTCGGGGACTCTCGGGGGAATCCATTCCCCATGGAAGGATCGGCGGCAGCGCCCCGGCGTCAGCCCACGTCCAGCTCCAGTATCGCCGCGGCGTAGATCTTCATGGCCTTAACGATGGAAGGGATGTGCGCGTACTCGTCGGGCGCGTGGGCGCCGCCGTGGGTCTCGGGCAGCCCTTCGGGGCGGGGCTGAGGCCCCTGAAAGTCGGGGCCAAAGGTGATGGCGCACGGCAGGCAGCGCGAGTAGGTGCCGCCGCAGGCGGTGAAGGCAGGCGCGTCGTCGCCCGTCAGCTCTTTGTAAACATCCATCAGCGCCGCGACGCGCGGATCGTCCACCGGCATGTAGAACGGCTTGCCGATCTTCAGCGCGTCCACAGAAAAACCCTGCTTTGCCGCCCATGCGGGAAAGTCCTTCTCCAGCGCCTCCAGATCCTGGTTCAGCGACAGGCGGCAGTCCACGCTCAGCGTGACTTTCGCCTCCCGGGTCAAGGCGGTGCCGACGACCATGGTGGTGCGGCCGGTCTCCGGATCCTCGCAGGCGATGCCCGCGTGGGCGCCCGAATCGTCGGACGACAGCCGCTCGATGGCGCGCACAGCGTCGAGCGATGTGCCGCCGACAAGCCCCGCCCTGCCGATGGCCGACGCCAGCAGGTGGATGGCGGATGCGCCGCGCTCCGGGTGCGCCGCGTGGGCGGCCGCGCCGGTGGCGATGAGCAGCGCGCCCTCGAGCGTCTGCTGGGCCTCGATGTCCTTGACGCCCGCCGCCTTTAGCGCGGCGACCGCTTGATCATAGTTGCACGCAATCAGCGCGCTGGCGCTCGGGGGCACCATGTTGGCCGCCTCGCCGCCGCCGAAGGTGAGCAGGCCGCCGTCGCCCTTGCCGATGCTGAGCGAGGCGTTCAGCATACCCTTTTGCGCGTAGTTCACCGGAAAGCGCATGTCGGGCACCAGCGAAACCACCGGGCACACCTGCGTCTTCACGAAATACTCCATGTCAGCCATGCCGGTCTCTTCCGCGCAGCCCAACACCAGCCTGAGCCCGTGGCGCAGCGGAATGCCCAGCTCCCGGAACATGCGCATCAGCTGCAGGCCCATCACGCAGGCGCCTTTGTTGTCAGACACGCCGCGCCCGATCACAAATTCGCCGGCTCGCGTGCCGCCGAAGGGCGGATGGATCCAGCCCTCGCCCTCGGGCACCACGTCCAGGTGCCCCAAGATGCCGATGGCGTTGTTCAGATCCCCCATCACCACGCTGCCGCAGTAGCCCTCGTGGTTGAGCACGTCAAACCCATAGCTGGCGGCGCGCATCAGCGCGTAGTCCAGCATCTCGCGCATCTCGGGCCCGAACGGCGCGCGCACCACGCCCAGATCCGCGCGGCTGACGCTGCGGATGCGGGAAAACGCCTGTATGTCTTGGATGAGCTCGTCCTGGTGCTCATCGATCCACTGATTCATCTGCTGAAGCGTTGCCTTTGAACTCTTCATTTTCATACCTCCTGTCCAAGAAAAAGGCGCCAAGCAGCGCCTCGCACTCGTGTTTCAGCACGCCGCCGTCGGCGGGGGCGAAATGATTGAACGACGGATCCTCCGTCAGCCGGTACACACTGCCGCAGCAGCCCGCTTGCCGGTCATACGCGCCAAACACCACGCGCTCCACCCGGCTCTGCACGATCGCCCCGGCGCACATGCAGCACGGCTCGAGCGTCACGTAGAGCGTGAGACCCGTCAGCCGCCACCCGCCGAGAACCTCGGCGGCCCGCCGGATGCACAGCAGCTCGGCGTGGGCGGAAGGGTCCTTGGCGCGCTCGCGCTCGTTGTGGGCGCGGGCGATGATGTGCTCGCCCCGAGCGATCACGCAGCCCACGGGCAGCTCGCCCTCGGAAAGCGCAAGCTTCGCCTCCGCAATGGCCTCGCGCATCATCCGTTCGCTCATCATAAACCCTTCTTTCTCCAATAGTATAGCACGATTAAGTAAAAGTATCGTGAGGGGGCAACGAAAATCTTTGCGATGGATGCTCGGCGGGAACCTCTGGCCGCAGCCAAACCTTCTTATATTGAGGCGGCGCGAAAGCGGAATCCCCCACCCCCCCCCGAGCCCATGCCGGGCGCCTTGATCGCGCCCGCAATCCCCCCCACGTAAAATGGGCGCTTCTATGCAAGAAACGCCCATTTTTACAATTCACCTGCGAAGGTTTTCCTTATGTGTCCGTGTGCCGTGCCAGCCGCCCGCTCCTATGGCGCAGCCCGTGTGTATGCGGGTCTGTTTTGATGACTGGCGCAGCCCCGAAGAAAATTGTATGCCCTACCGCCGGCCGATAGACCCAAAGGGGGAGATTGGGGCATCGGCCGGCCGCACGCACTGATCCGTCTGCAATAGGCATCTCTCCTTTCGTTCTGATGAAAGTATATCGTCACAATTTGAACCAGACAGGGTCAAGCTGTGAACAAAATGCGAACATGCTTTGACGCGCGTCCCAAAAATGCTTATAATGGAAAGGACAGGCAATCCAAGCGAGCGAGGTTAATCATGCGCGTACTGCACGTTAATTCCTATTATAGCGTGGGCCCGTTTTACAGGGGGCTGTTCGAGGCCCAGCGGCAAATGGGCGAGCAGCTCTCCGTGTTTGTGCCGGTGGCGCAGGGCTTTCAATCGCCTTTTGATTTCGGGGATTACGCCACCGTCTCCCCAGACCACGGGCGCTTTGACCGGCTGTGGTTCCCGCTGAAGCACGGCAAAATATTGAAGGACGCCGAGAACCGGTTTGGCGGGCAACGGTTTGATGTGGCGCACGCCCACTCGCTGTTTTCCAACGGCTACATCGCCTGGCAGCTGCATCAGCGCCACGGCTGGCCGTATGCCGTGGCCGTGCGGGACAGCGACGTGAACGCTTTTTTCAGGCGCATGCCCCATCTTAGAGGCATGGGCCGGGCGATCCTCAGGGACGCGGCGCGGGTGATCTTCCTGTCCGCGCCCTACCGAGATTCGGCGCTGGCCCCTTATCTGAGCCAGGATGCGCTGGACGCCGTGAAGGCCAAATCCGAGGTGATCCCCAACGGCATCGACGCCTTCTGGCACGCGCACCGGGCGGACGCGCCGCACCGCCCGGATCCGGGCGTGATCCGGCTGCTGCTGGTGGGGCGCGCGTCCAAGCGCAAGAACGCGCTGGCCGCGCTGGCAGCCGCGGACGCGCTCGCTGCCCAGGGGAAAAAGGTGCGCTTCGACGTGGTGATCGGGCTGGTGGAGGATCCGGGCATATTGGATCGGATTCGCGCGCACCCGCTGGTCACGCTGCACCAAAATCTCAGCCGGGAGCAGCTGCTTCCCCTGTATCGCGCGGCGGACGTGTTTGTGCTGCCGTCTCTGCAGGAGACCTTCGGGCTGGCGTACGCCGAGGCCCTGAGCCAAGGCCTGCCGGTCATCTACACCGCGGGGCAGGGCTTCGACGGCCAGTTCCCGGACGGCCATGTGGGCTACGCGGTGAACCCCCGCGACCCACAAGAGATTGCCGCCCGCATTCTGGACATCCTTTCGCGCCATGAATCCGTCGCCCGGGCCGCGCTTCTGGAATCCGCGCGCTACGACTGGACCGCGTTCGCCGCGCGCTACGCCGAGATTTACCGGGAGGTGGCCCATGCCGATTCGTAGGCTCGTCATGCTCACCAAGGAATACCCAAGCCCGGGCGACCCAAGTTACAGCTTTGTGGAGCAGCTGGCCAAGGGCTTCGCGGCACAGGGCGTACAGGTCACGGTCATCGCGCCGCTCAGCCTGACCCGGGCGCTGCTGCGCCGAAAGGCGCTGCCCGCGCGGCGCGCGGTTTCCGGGGGCGTGACCCTGCTGCGCCCGCTGACGCTCAGCTTTTCCGGGAAAGCCCCCGGACTGAACCACGCGCTGTTCAAGCGCGCGGCAAAAAACGCGCTGCGCTCGCTGCCCGAAAAGCCCGACGCGCTGTATGGCCACTTTGTGGCGCTGTCCGGCGCCAGCGCGGGAGAGCTCGGCCGCGCGCTGGGCATTCCATCCTTCCTGGGCTACGGCGAGAGCAGCCCCGCGCTGTACGCGGACTACAGCCAGACGTTCCTGAAGGGCGCGCTGGCCCCCCTGACGGGTGTGATTTCCGTCTCCAGTGAGAACGCGCGGGAGCTTCGCGCGCAGCGCATTCTAAAAGAAGAAACCCCCGTCGGCGTGTTTCCAAACGGCGTGGATCCCGGGCGGTTCCGCCCCATGGACCGGGACGCCGCCCGGGAACAGCTGGGCTTTCCCAAGGACGCGTTCATCGTGTCGTTTGTGGGCGGCTTCATCCCGCGCAAAGGCATCGGAACGCTGTGCGCCGCGCTGAAGTCGCTGCCCGGCGCGCGATCCATCTTCATCGGGCGCGGGCCCATTCAGCCAGACGCCCCGGACACGCTGTTTCAGGGATCCCTGCCCAATGACCAGATTCCGCTGCACCTGGCGGCGAGCGACGTGTTTGCGCTGCCCACCCGGGCCGAGGGCTGCTGCAACGCCATCGTAGAGGCGCTTTCGATGGGCCTCCCGGTGGTCTCGAGCGACCTGCCCTTCAATGACGACATTCTGAGCGACGCCAACTCCCTCCGGGTCGACCCGGAAAGCGTCCCCGAAATCGCCGCCGCCATCAGAAAACTCATGGACGATCCGGCGCTCAGGGAAGCGCTCGCCGCCGGCGCGCGCGCGTCCGGTCAGGAACTTACCATCAGCTCGCGCGTCCAAAAGATATTACATTTTATGGAGGAAACTGCCTTTGCAAAAAACCAAAGAAAAACCGGCGAAGAGGCGATGGTTTCTGAAGACATTGAGCATACTGATTCTGTTGGCGGTCCTGCTTGAGGGCGGGCTGATGCTGGCCGTGTACCTGTGCGGCGAGCGGCAGCGGCCCCTTGCGCAGTCCGACGCCATCATCGTGCTGGGCGCCCGGGTCATGGAGGACGGAACCCTCAGCACCACGCTGACCCATCGCATGAACAAAGCCTGTGACATCTATGAGCAGGGCTACGCCGAAACCATCATCGTGTGCGGCGGACAGGGTGCGAACGAGCCCGTGCCCGAGGCCGACGCCATGGCCGAGTATCTGATGCAAAAGGGCGTGCCGCCAAGCGCGATTTTGCGCGAGCTGAACTCCTTCGACACCCTGCAGAACCTTGTGAACGCCCAAGGCTTGATGCGCGAAAGGGGCCTCAATACCGCCATCATCGTCAGTTCAGAATACCATATCCAGCGCGCGCTATGGATCGCGCGAGACATCGGCCTTCCCGCCACCGGCGCGGGCGCGCTCAGCCAAAACCTCAGGCGCAACCGCGTGCGCGCGACCTTCCGCGAAACGCTGTCCTGGCTGAACTACTTCTCCGGCGGGCTGCTGGGCAAGTTCAGCGGGCTCACCGAAGGCGGTGAGTGAGCATGGGCAAACACGCCCAAAAAAGAAGGCGGTGGCCGAAGATATTGGTTTGGATCGTGTGCGCCGGCATTGCGGCTGAGCTGCTGTTCATGGGTTACATCTATGCCGTGGGCGTGCACGCCTGGACGGTGGAGCCCATCAAATCCAGCGCGATCGTCGTGCTGGGCGCGCGAGTAAACCCAAACGGTCAGATGTCCTCCACCCAATTCTACCGAACCCAGCGGGCGCTGGAGCTTTACAACGAGGGCTTTGCGGACTATGTGATTTGCTGCGGCGGGCAGGGGCCGGACGAGCCCCGGATCGAGGCCGAGGCCATGGCCGAGTATCTGATCGGGCGCGGCGTGCCGGAAGACCGGCTGCTGATGGACAAGACGTCCACGGACACGAGCGAGAACCTGCTGCACGCCAGGGCGCTGATGGCCGAGCACAATCTGTCCACCGCGATTGTGGTCACCTCCGACTACCACCTGACCCGCGCGCTGTGGCAGGCGAAGGATGCGGGGCTTTCTGCCACCGGCGCGGCGGCCAAGGGGCCGGACAGCGCCTATAAGTTTGTCGAGGCGTATTTTCGCGAGTCGGTCAGCTGGGTGAACTATTGGAGCGGCGGGGCGATTGACAAGCTTCTGTTCTGGCGATAAAACGAACACGGCCAGCGAGTGAGCGTATTGTGGAATACGCGATCTCGCTGGCCGTATGAAGTTTACACAGCCGGTGTGCCCTTATGGGCCGCCCGGACTATAATTGGCCGTTCTTTTCCATGATGGCCGCATGCGCCGCCGCCAGCCGCGCGATCGGCACGCGGAACGGCGAGCAGCTGACATACTGCAGCCCGATCTTGTGGCAGAAGATGACGGAGGACTGGTCGCCGCCGTGCTCGCCGCAGATGCCCAGCTTGATGTCGGGGCGGGCCTGCTTGCCCAGCTTCGCGGCCAACTCCATCAGCTTGCCCACGCCCACCTGATCCAGGCGCGCAAACGGGTCGGACTCGAAGATCTTCTTGTCGTAGTAGCTGTCCAGGAACTTGCCGGCGTCGTCGCGCGAGAAGCCGTAGGTCATCTGGGTCAGGTCGTTGGTGCCGAAGCTGAAGAACTCGGCCTCCTGAGCGATCTGATCGGCGGTGACGGCGGCGCGCGGAATCTCGATCATGGTGCCGACCATGTAGGGCACCTTGAAGTTCTTCTCGGCCATGACCTTCTCGGCGGTCTCGACCACGATCTTCTTGACGAACCCGAGTTCCTTCACGTCGCCCACCAGCGGGATCATGATCTCGGGATGGATCTTGACGCCCTTCTCCTGGGTGACCTCGATGGCGGCCTCGATGACGGCGCGGGTCTGCATCTCGGCGATCTCGGGGAAGGTGATGGACAGGCGCACGCCGCGGTGCCCGAGCATCGGGTTCAGCTCGTGCAGCGCGTCGATCTTGGCGATGACGGCCGCGCCGGTGGTACCCAGCTCTTTGGCGATAGCGGCGATCTCGGCCGTCATGTCCTTGCCCGGCAGGAACTCATGCAGCGGCGGATCCAGGTAGCGAATGGTCACCGGGCGCTCGCCCATGACCTCGTAGATTCCTTTGAAATCGCCCTTCTGCATGGGCAGGATCTTTTGAAGGGCCGCGCGGCGCTGGGCCTCGGTGTCGGCCAGGATCATCTCGCGCACGGCCGCGATGCGGTCGGCGGCGAAGAACATGTGCTCGGTGCGCGTGAGCCCGATGCCCTCGGCGCCAAAGCGGATCGCCTGCGCGGCGTCCTGCGGCGTGTCGGCATTCGTGCGGACCTTGAGCCTTCGGAACTCGTCCGCCCAGCCCATCAGCTTTGCGAAATCGCCGGACACGTCGGCCTCGACGGTCTTGATCTCGCCGGCGTACACGCTGCCGGTGGAGCCGTCCAGCGAGATGAAGTCGCCCTCTTTGAAGCGCTGGCCGTTGATTTCGAGGGTCTTGCTGTGCTCGTTGATGCGCGCGTCGGAGCAGCCTGCCACGCAGCAGGTGCCCATGCCGCGCGCCACGACCGCCGCGTGGCTGGTCATGCCGCCGCGCCCGGTCAGGATGCCCTCGGAGTGGTTCATGCCCTCGATGTCCTCGGGGCTGGTTTCCATGCGCACCAGGATGACGTGCTGGCCCGCCTTGTTGGCCTCCACGGCGTCGCCGGCGGTGAAGTAGATCTGGCCGCAGGCGGCGCCCGGCGAGGCGGGCAGGCCCTGGGTGAGGGGCTTCGCGGCCTGCCGCGCGGCGGCGTCAAACTGCGGATGCAGCAGCGCGTCCAGCTGGCGCGGCTCGACCTTCATCACGGCCTCTTCCTTGGTCAGCATGCCCTCGTCCACCAGATCCACGGCGATTCGAAGCGCGGCGGCGGCGGTGCGCTTGCCGTTGCGCGTCTGGAGCATGTAGAGCTTGCCGCGCTCGATGGTGTATTCCATATCCTGCATGTCGCGGTAGTGCTTCTCAAGCGTCTGCGCGATCTCGTTGAACTGCTTGAACACATCGGGCATGACCTGAGCCAGCGTGGCGATTTGCTGGGGGGTCCGGACGCCGGCGACGACGTCCTCGCCCTGCGCGTTGATGAGGTATTCGCCATACAGCTTGTTCTCGCCGGTCGACGGGTCGCGCGTGAACGCGACGCCGGTGCCGGAGGTATCGCCCATGTTGCCGAACACCATGCTCTGAACGTTCACCGCCGTGCCCCAATCAGACGGAATGTCGTTCATGCGGCGGTAGTAGATGGCGCGGGGGTTGTCCCAGCTCCTGAACACAGCCTTGATGGATTCCATCAGCTGCGCCTTGGGCTCCTGGGGGAAGTCCTCGCCCTTCTCGGCCTTGTACATGGCCTTGAACTGCCTCACCAGCTCTTTCAGGTCGTCGGCCGTCAGCTCGGTGTCGAACTTGACGCCCTTCTTCTCCTTCATCTCGGTGAGCACTTCTTCGAACTTGGACTTGCTGATCTCCATCACGACGTCCGCGAACATCATGATGAAGCGACGGTAGGAGTCATAGGCAAAGCGCTCGTTCTGGGTGAGCTTGGCGAGACCCTGAACGGCTACGTCGTTCAAGCCCAGGTTCAGGATGGTGTCCATCATGCCCGGCATCGAGGCGCGCGCGCCCGAGCGGACAGACACCAGGAACGGATCGTTCGGATCGCCAAACTTCTTGCCGCAGATCTTCTCCGTCTCGGCAAGCGCCTGCTCGATCTGGGCGGTGATCTCGCTGTTGATGACCTTGCCGTCGTTGTAATACGCGGTGCAGGCCTCGGTCGAGACCGTAAAGCCCTGGGGTACCGGCAGCCCGAGCGTCGTCATCTCGGCCAGGTTGGCGCCCTTGCCACCCAGTAGGTTCTTCATGCCGGCGTTGCCCTCTTTGAACAGATACACGTACTTGTGTGCCATGTTGCTCCCCCTTAGTTATTTCTTAACGGTTTCCACTTGTATTTATCAGTATATCTCATATTGACGTATTTTACCACTTAAAGTTGGTTAATAATTCAAATTATGAGCGCGTTTGGCGGCAATTCCTGCAGAAAATAGACGCAAACCGGCGCCACTTCAGCCCGGAGCGCCCCGCTGCCCGGCCTTGTAACAACCGTCACCCGCGCCCGCAAATCGGAAGCCTCGAATCGGCAGCGCCGGTTTACGGGCGCGAACGGGGGCTGGCCGGGGCGCGATGGGCCGCTGGCCGGCTGCCGCAGAAAACAAAAAAGCGCCGTTTCGCACGGCGCTTTTTGGGGGTCGACCCGCTCTAGTCAAGAATGTCCAGCTTCAACCGGCAGTTGTCGGTGGTCGCAAAGTAGTCGACGGCGATCTGCATGTTGTCTTTCTTGAAGGAGCAGGAGAAGATGTGATCGACAGGCTCCAGCGTGCCCACCAGGATCCAGTCGCTCTGCGCCAGCTCGCTGACATAGGAGATGGCGTCGCTGGCCGACATCTGGCGGTAGGTGAGCCAGCGGCTCTTCTCGCCGGTGCCCTTCTCCCAGTTCACCAGGTCGCCCGCGTTGGGCAGCGGAAAAGCGGCGTATTCCGGTTCGTTCCAGGTGGCGCGCGGCTCGGCGCACAGCTCGATGGCGTCCTTGTTGGGCCGTTTGACCAGATGAATCTCGACATCCCGATGGCTCAGCACGATCAGCGTGTCGGACTTGATGTAAACCTGCGCGCCGTCGTTGGCCAGATCCTCGGCGTACTGCGCGAATTTGGCCGACACCGCCGGGGGCACCCGGATCTCGGCATGGGTTCCCTCCGGGTTCATGTGGGTCTCATACACGCTGGACTCGAGCACCGGCACCGACGGGAATTGGGCGGACGGCCAGGCTTTGAGCACGCCCTGCTCCTCGGTGGTGTTCACCTGATCCTCCTGCACGATCTGGCTCTGATCCTCGATGCGGCGCTGCGTCAGCCAGTAAGACATGTAAAGCGCCACGCCGATGACCAGCACCGCAAACAGGCTGACCAGCGCGTACTGGATCATATGGCCGCGCCGCTTGTGCAGCTCGTCCTCTTTCAGCGTGAAAATGTCGTCATCATACTCGGGCTTTGGCATGGGTAAGATCTCCTTATCCGTTATCCCGCGCTATTATACCACATAACAAGGAAACGGCGCAAGCGATCGCGCGTTCTCGCGCTTGCCTACACGTTCATGGTGTGCACGCTCTGCACATTGACGAACTCGGATAACTGCTGCACCATGTCGGTGTAGGAAAAACCGGAGGGCAGGTGCAGCTCGTAGACATTGGTGTAGACGTTGAACGGTTCCCTGTTCTCCACCTTGAAGTCGATGTCCAGCACTTCGATCCTGTGGTTCTCAAAGAACTTGTTGATGAAGGCCAGCGTCTCCACGCGGTGGATGAACTTGACCTCGACCTTCTTGATGGTGTTCACGCGCACGATGCGCTGCATCAGGTGCAGCACCAGCATCACGATGGCGCAGCCGATGCCCGAGATCACATAGAACCCGTAGCCGGACGCCAGCCCCAGGCACGCCACGTTCCACAGCGAGGCGGCGGTGGTGAGCCCGGAAATCTTCTTGCGCGCGGTGAAGATGGTGCCCGCCCCGAGAAATCCGATGCCCGAAATGACCTGGGCGGTGATGCGGCCCACAGAAAACGAGCTGCCCCCGTCCAGCATGTTGGCGTCATTGGTCAGGCAGCACTCGATCAGCGCCGCCACGCACGCGCCCACGCACACCAGCACATGGGTGCGCATGCCCGCCGGGCGGTTTTTGTGCTCGCGTTCCACGCCGATGACCAGGCCAACCGCGATGGCGGTGCCCATGCGCAGCATCAGCTCCAGCATGCTCATTCCATAGATGACCGACATGAAACGCCCCTCCTTCATGGTAAAGAAATGACGGGCGCACCGCCCCTGCGCTCCCTACGGGTTTTGTGCGCATGCAGAGCATCGGTGCACAAACGCCGTAAGGGGTGCACGGTGTGCGCCCGCCCGCGAAAAACCATTACTTCAGCGTGATGATGACCCTGCGGTAAGGCTCCTCGCCCTCCGAATGGGTGGTGACATAGGGGTGCCCCTGCAGCGCCGAGTGCAGCACGCGCCGCTCGTAGGGGTTCATGGGTTCGAGCGCCACGCGGTGCCCGGTCTTGCGCACACGGCTGGCCATGCGATTGGCCAGCTTGGTCAGCGCGTCCACCCGCTTTGCCCGGTAGTGCTCAGTGTCCAGCGTCACGCGCACATAGCCCTCGCGGCCTTTGTTGACCCTGAGGCTGGTCAGGTACTGCAGCGCGTCCAGCGTGTCGCCGCGGCGGCCGATCAAAACGCCCAGGGCGTCGCCGATCATTTGCCCCTCAAGGTGCCCTTCGCTCTCGCGCAGCCGGATCTCGACGTCGACGCCCATCAGCTTGGTGACATTGCTCAGGAACTCGTAGGCGTCCTTGCCCACCTCGCTGAGGCTGGCAAGATCCAGCTCCGGCAGGTCCTCTATGCTGACCTCGACGGGCGTTGCGTCGTGCTCCCTCTCGGGGCGCGGCTGCCTGCGCGGCCGCTCTTCGCGGGCCTCGCGCGGCTCACGGGTCTCGCGCGCTTCACGGGGCTCGCGGGTCTCGCGTGCCTCACACGGCTCGCGGGCTTCACGCGGCGGGGCCTTCTTCTCGGGCTCGGGTTTGGGCACCGGCGCCTTCTCCGGCTCGGGCTTCTGCACCAGAGAGGGCGGCGCGCTGGGCTTGGGCGCAGGCTTCTCCTGTGGTTTCTGCTGCGGCTTCTTCTCCCTGGGCTGCGGCTTCTTCTCCTCCTGGACGTCCAGCGACATCACCGGCATGCTGAGGTCAAAGTCGGAATCGTCGTCTTTGACGGTCACGCGCACGCGCGCCAGCTTGCCGAACATGCCAAACAACCCAGGACTGCCCGCCTCCATCACGTCGATGTTGACATCGGCCAGATCACAATTTAGCTGGCTCAGACCGGCTTTGATCGCGTCTTCTACCGTCTTGCCGCTGGTTTCGATGGATTTCAAGGCTCAATTACCTCCTCCGGCTTGGCCGCGTCCTTGCGGTTAAAGTAGGCAGTGACGAGCAACTGCTGGACGATCTGAATCAAGTTGGCGAACACCCAGTACACCGAGAACGCGGCGCTCTGGCTGGCGCAGATGAAGATGGAGATCAGAGGCATCATGTACAGCATCATCTGGTTGGTCTGCTGGGCCTGGTTGGGCTGCGCGCCCGGCTGGGCGGCCGCCTGCGTCTTGGGGGTGAGCAGCTTGCTGCTGAGGAACGAGCTGCCGGCCGCCAGCAGTGGCAGGATGAACAGGCCGTTGAACTGCTGCGGGACCACGATCTCCCACATCAGCATCGGCGCCTTATACAGCGCGTGGGCCATGTCCGCGCCGAACTGGGCGGCGATCGTGGCATACTCAGGCGACGCCACAAAGTCGCGCACCGCCTGGATGTTGGCGGCGGTCAGGATGGCGCTGCCGTTCACGCCCTGAATCTGCGCCAGCTTGTCCCCCACAGCGGGGATCACGGTGGCCATGAAAGAATCCGGCTGGAAGATGTTCTTGATCCACAGCCACTGCTGAAGCTGCGGCATGATGCCTTCTTTCATGCTCAGCAGCATCTGCACGGTGTGCTCGTTGGCCACGACGCGCATGGCGGTAAACATCATGATCATGATCGGAAAGGTGAGCAGCATGGGCAGGCAGCCTGAGAACATGCTCACGCCCTCGGTTTTGTACAGCTCCTGCATCTTCTGGTTCAGCTTGGTGCGGTCCTTGGCGTATTTCTTCTGGAGCGCGTCAATCTTGGGCTGCAACGCCTGGGTCTTCATCATGGAGCGGCGGCTCTTGATGTCCAGCGGCATCAGCACCAGCCGGATCAGCAGCGTGAAGATGATGACCGACCAGCCGTAGTTGCCCACGACGCTGACGATGAAATCCAGCACCTGCTTCAAGAAAGCACTGATAAAGTTGAAATTCTGCATTGGAATGTTTGTCACTTCAGCGAGCATCTGGTAACCTCCGTGCGGCTAATAAAAAATCAAGGCACCGGGTCGTAACCACCCTTGCAGAAGGGGTTGCAGCGCAGGATGCGCCAAAGCGCCAAAAACCCACCCTTCAGCGCGCCGTGGCGGCTGACAGCCTCCAGGGCGTACTCGGAACAGGTGGGCGAGAAGCGGCAACTGGGCGGCAGGCCCGGGCTGACGAACCGCCGGTAAAAGCGGATCGTTCCCAGGAGGGCTGCCTTGGGCAAGCCCAAAATCCAGCGGCCAAATCGCTTCATTTGTTTTCCTTTTGGGCGTAGAGCCCGGCGCGGCTGATCAGCTGGTGCATCTCCCGGGTGAGCGCCGTGTGCGAGGCCTCGGCCGCTGCCGCGCGCGCCACAAAGATGTACTTGCCGGGAACGAGCTCCGGCCGGATCATGCGAAAATCCTCGCGCAGCATGCGCCGCACGCGGTTTCTCTTCACGCTGTTGCCCACCTTGGCGGACACGGAAAACCCCACCTTAAGCGCTTTTCCCCGCAAATACACGAGCGCCAGCAGCCTGCCCGGGGTGTTCTTGCCCCGGCGGTAGACATACTGGAATTGCTTGTTCCGGCCCAGACTAAAGCTGCGGCCCAGCCGGAATGGATGACGATCCACCTTAGGCGCTGAGCACCTTGCGGCCACGCAGGCGGCGCGCCTTGAGCACGTTCCTGCCGTTCTTGGTCTTCATGCGCGCACGGAAGCCGTGCACCTTGCTGCGCTGGCGCTTTTTGGGCTGATAAGTACGAAACATAGCTGAGATCCATCCTTCCAATGAAAAAATGTGAATCGCCCAGGCTCCCGAAGCGGCCCGGGCAAGAATTCCGATTCCGTCGCTGCCGACAAGGACAGCCCTATGATTATAGTTGATCGCGCGCGCGCTGTCAAGCAATTCACGCCATTTCACCGCGTTAAGTATCACAAGTCGCGGTGTTTCAAAAAATGTGTGTTTGTGTGCTTGAAACGCCATGGCAACTGGCCAGAGACCTTGCAGGCGCGAACGAACGCGGCCCGCCCCGTGTCACTTCTTCCCCCCGCGCACGTTCTGCAGCAGCACGGCGACGATGATGATGGCGCCGGAGATGGCGCCGTTGAGGAAGGTAGGCACCTGGGCGGCGACGAGAATGTTGTTGATGATCTTGAACATCAGAATGCCCAGGAAGGTGCCGATGATCTTGCCGCGCCCGCCGGCCATGGCGGTGCCGCCGATGGCGACGGAGGCGATGGCGTCCATCTCGAACTGATAGCCGGCCGAGGCGGCGGCCACGGCCATCAGGCGGGAGGCGTAGATCCAGCTGGCGAAGCCGCACAAAAGCCCGGTGATCGTGAAGACGATGATGCGCGTGTTGTCCACATTGACGCCGGACAGCCGCGCCGAGGTGGCGTTGGAACCCACGGCATAGATGTGTTTGCCCAGCCGGGTTCGCTGCATGATCAGCCCGAACAGCAGCGCGACCACGATGAAAATGACCATTGGGTACGGCACGCGCAGCCCCGTCAGCTGCTCGATCCATTTCACCACGCCGTTGCCAACCTCGCGATACTCTATGTAATACTGCTCGGTGGCGATGCCGCCGGCCACGGTGAAGGGCCCCCCCTGCCCGAAGTGGTTGATGATGGCGCGGCAGGCGGTCTGCACGGCCAGCGTGGCGATCATGGCCGGCATGCGGCCCTTGGCGATCAGCAGCCCGTTAAACGTCCCGATCAGGCACCCGAAAGCCAGGCAGAACAACAGCATCAGCCTGATGTCGTGGGTGTAGTTCAGCACCTCGATGCCAAAGCCCGAGATGATGGCCACCTGGGCGCCCACCGAGATGTCGATCATGCCCGCGCAGATGACCATGGTCATGCCCAGGGCGATGATGCCCGTCCAGGAGGACTGCACAAAGAGGGAGGTGATGTTGCGCCAGGACCAGAAGTTTTTGTTGGCGATCGAGGCGATGATCACGATCAGCACGAACGAGACCAGGTAGCTATGATCCGAAAACAGCCGCTTCCCGAGGCTGACACCCGCGCGCTTACCGCTGGTTTGGCTCATTCTTTGCGCCCTCCTTGTTGGCTCCGGTGGAATAATACATCATGAGCTTCTCGGTCATCTCGTCCCGACTCAGCACGCGGTTGACCTCGCCCTTGTACATCACCACGCACTGGTCGGCCACCTTGTGGATCTCGGGAAACTCAGAGGAGAACACCAGTATCCCCTTGCCCTGCCGGGCGAGGTTCAATATCAGGTGGTAGATCTCGAATTTTGTGCCCACGTCGATGCCCTGCGTGGGGTTGTCGAACACCAGCACGTCGGCGTCGGTCTCCAGCCAGCGCCCCAGGATCACCTTCTGCTGGTTGCCGCCCGACAGCGACGTGATGGGATTTTTCGGGTTGTCCGCCTTGATGCGCATGGCGGCCTGCTGCCGCTGATAGCGCGCCTTTTCCCGCTTCATGCGGATGAAGCCGGGGAACCCGAGTTTCGTGTTGAAGTAGCCCATGGAGGTGTTGTCGTAGATCGAAAGGTCGTTGTGAATGCCGCGCTCCTTGCGGTTTCTGGGCACCATGGCGATGCCGAGCCGCAAGTGCTTTCGGATGTTCCCGCGCGCGATGGGCGCGCCGTTCACCAGCAGCTCGCCCCTGTGGGGGATCTCGCCGAACAGCGCGTCGGCCAGCTGATCGCGGCCCGAGCTTTGAAGCCCGGTGAACGCCAGGATCTCGCCCTGGCGCAGCTGGAAGCTGACATTTTGAAAGCTGTCTCCCGACAGGTTTTTGCAGCTGAGCAGAATCGTGTCTGTGCCGACGTATTCCTTGTTCGCAAACTCCTCGCTTTTCAGCGTGCGCCCGATCATCAGCTCGGTGATGGACTCCTCGCTGGCGTCCCGGATGCTGCCCTCGCCCACCAGCGCCCCGTCGCGCAGCACGCGGTAGGTCTGGCAGATCTCAAAGATCTCGGGCATCTTGTGGGAGATGTAGATGAAGCTGACGCCCTCCCGCACCAGCTGGCGCATGATCACAAACAGGTTCTCGATCTCGCGGGTGCTGAGCGCGGTGGTCGGCTCGTCCATGATGATCAGGTCGCAGCGAAACAGCAGCGCGCGGGCGATCTCCACCAGCTGCTTGTCGGCGATCTGAAGCTCGGCCACCGGCGTCCACGGGTCGATGCTGACGCCCATGCGCGTGAGCACCTCCTGCGCGCGCCCGGCCATTCGCTTCTTGTCCAGCAGGCCAAACCTGTCCCGCAGCTCCTGGGCCAGAAACAGGTTTTCAAACACGTTCAGGTCGTTGCACAGGCTGAGCTCCTGGTGGATGAAGCGGATCCCGAGCTTCATCGCGTGCAGCGCGCTGTCGATTTTGACCGGCTTGCCGTCCAGGTGAATCTCGCCGGACGTGGGCGCAAGCGTGCCGGCCAGCACGTTCATCAGCGTGGACTTGCCCGCGCCGTTCTCCCCCAGCAGCCCCACGATCTCGCCCGTATCCACGCGGATGCTCACATGATCCACCGCGCGCACCGGCCCAAAGTCCATCACGATGTCTTTCATTTCAACGAGCACAGCGCCACCTCCAGTCGCAAGAGCTGTCCATTCCGCAAGCGCGGGGGGATTGGGGCAACGGGCGCACGCGCGGAGCGCCCGCCGTTGCCTTATAGAAAGGGCCGGCCTGCAAAGCGAGCGGCCGGCCCAAATTCAGCGCCGAGAGATTAGTTGAGGCTGTAGCGATCGGTATACTCCTGACTGGCCTCGTAGGCGGCGACGCTGGCCTGGTCGATCTCGATGGTCGGGATCAGGAACAGCTGGCCGTTGATGTCCTGGCCCTGGTACTGCTCGCCCTTCGCGGCGGCAACGCCCAGGCGGATGGCTTCGCGGATGTAGGAGGGGCTGAAGAAGTAGGTGAGCAGCTCGGGGTTGGTCTTGCCCTTGTAGGTGGAGAGGGTCTCCCTGCGGCCGCCGACAGACGTGATGATCTTCAGGTTCTTCAGATCCGGGGTCAGCACCGTGGTGATGCCGTCCACGATCTCGTCGTCATGGGTCACGATCATGTCCAGATCCTCGATGGTGGCCGCGTCGGCGGTGTTCAGCCAGTTCTCCATGAACTCCTGCGCCTTGGCGTTGGACCAGTCGGTCTGGAAGCCGTCCTGCAGTAGCTTGAACTGATCCTTGTAGGGGCTGGCGTCGATGATGTCCAGCATGCCCTGGGTGCGCTGCTTGGACACGGTGGAGCTGTCGCCGATAAACAGCAGGTAGGTGATGGTTTCGCCGGCCTTCAGCTGCTCGTCGAAGTACTTCAGCAGGTACTCGCCCATCATGTTGCCGATCTTGACGTTGTCGCCCATGATCTCGGCCTTTTTGCCTTCGAAGTTCTCGATGAGGCGGTCGTAGATGATCAGGTTCACGCCCTCGTCCACCACGCTCTGGGCGGCGTTTCTGAGCTGGTCGCCTTCCAGCGGCCACAGCACGATGGCGTCCGGGCCCCAGGTCATAATGTCTTCAAGGGCCTGAATCTGCTTGCTGGCCTCGCCGCCAACGCCCATCATGTAGTCATCGATGACGCCGGCCGCCTTCAGCGCTTCGGCCTCGGCGCGCGCGTGCGCAACCGACTCTCCAGTGAAGCCGTGGTCCGCATCGGGGGTCACGATGCCGATCTTCACGCCGTCGGCAAACGCGCAGGTCGCGCCCAGGAGCAGGATAACGGCCAGGAGCAAGGCACACAATTTCTTCATCTCGGATACCCTCCCAAAAACTTTATCGATTTAACGGCGAATCAGCCGCAAAACCCACCGCGAATGGGCAGTAAAAGCCCGCAAAACGGCCCGTACAAACCCCCCCATCAATATACCATTCACCAGACCCACTGTCAATACAAACACCAGATTTGGCATGGGCGGAACCGCCGCATTTTTTTCACAAACGTAACCTCAGAGGCCCCGTCAGCCGTTGACATTCAGAGCAAAAAACCATAAAATAAAGAAAGATTGCAAGTTTCATCCCATGATTCCTGCATTTCTACCGCATTCAATCTGTGTGAGGGGGCTTATCCGTGTCCTATGTGAAGGAAGTACTGGGCGATGCAATTCAAAAAAGCAGCGGTGAAAACGTGTTCCATCAGGCGCTGACCGAGGTGCTGACCTCGCTGGAGGGCGTGGTCGACCAGAATCCGGCCTATCGCAAGAACGGCATTCTGGAGCGCATCACGGAGCCCGACCGCATCGTGATTTTTCGCGTGCCGTGGGTGGACGACGCGGGCAATGTGCGCGTCAATCGCGGCTACCGCGTGCAGTTCAACAACTCGATCGGCCCGTACAAGGGCGGCCTTCGGTTCCACCCGTCGGTCACGATGGACACGATCATGTTCCTCGGGTTCGAACAGACGTTCAAAAACGCGCTGACCGGGCTGCCGATCGGCGGCGGCAAGGGCGGCGCCAACTTCGATCCCAAGGGCAAGTCCGACCGCGAGGTGATGGCGTTCTGCCAGAGCTTTATGACCGAGCTATACCGCCACATCGGGCAGGACGTGGACGTGCCGGCGGGCGACATCGGCGTGGGCGCGCGCGAGATCGGCTACATGTACGGCCAGTACAAGCGCATCGCGGGCGTGGCCGAGAGCGGCGTGCTGACGGGCAAGGGCATTGGATACGGCGGCTCGCTGGCGCGCAAGGAAGCCACCGGCTACGGGCTGCTGTACCTGACAAACGAGCTGCTGACCCGCCACGGCCAGACGCTGAAGGGCAAGAAGGTTGTCGTGTCCGGCTCGGGCAACGTGGCAATCTACGCGACCGAAAAGGCGCAGCAGCTGGGCGCGACGGTGGTGGCCATGAGCGACTCCAACGGCTGGGTGTATGACCGCGAGGGGATCGACCTCAAGGCCATGAAGCAGATCAAGGAAGTCGAGCGCAAGCGCATCTGCGAGTACGTGAGCTACCGGCCCCAGGCCGAGTACCACGCGGACGGCTCGATCTGGGACGTGCCGTGCGACATCGCGCTGCCGTGCGCGACGCAGAACGAGCTGCAGCTGAGCTACGCGCAAACGCTGATCAAGAACGGCGCGTTTTGCGTGGCGGAGGGCGCGAACATGCCCACCACGATCGAGGCCACGGAGGCGCTGCAGCAGGCCGGCGTGCTGTTTGTGCCTGGCAAGGCCGCAAACGCGGGCGGCGTGGCCACATCGGCGCTGGAGATGACGCAGAACAGCATGCGGCTGAGCTGGACGTTCGAGGAAGTGGACGCCAAGCTGAAGCAGATCATGGTGAATATTTATCGCCAGATCGACACCGCGGCGGAGAAGTACGGGCATAAGGACAATTTCGTGATGGGCGCGAACATCGCGGGATTCACGAAGGTTGCCGACGCGATGCTGGCGTATGGCGTGGTATAGCGCTGGACGAAGCGCAAATGGGGGGCCAGCGGAATGATTCCGCTGGCCCCCCCAATGTACCCGGCTCAATTTTTGCGCCATGCGCTCGCCGTGAACAGCATCAGCATCGGATAAATCTCGAGCCTCCCCAGCAGCATGCACGCCGACAGCACGATCTTGCTGAAATCCGAGAAGAACGAGAAATTCCCCGCCGGCCCCACCATCGACATGCCCGGCCCGATGTTGCTGACCGCGGCGATCACCGCGGTGAACGTGGTTTCAAAATCGTGCCCATCCAGCGACACCAGCAGCGTGCCAAACAAGATGATGATCAGATACAAAAACGCGAACACCAGCACCTGCCCGAGCACGCTCTCCTCGACCGCGCGCCCCTCCAGCTTCACCAGCTGCACGCCGCGCGGGCTGATCGTGCGCAAAAACTCGCGCCAGCCGCTTTTGCTCAGCAGCGTCAGCCGGATCACCTTCAGCCCGCCGCCGGTGGACCCGGCGCACGCGCCCACGAACATCAGCAGGATCAGGATGGTCTTGGAGAACTGAGGCCACAAGTTGAAGTTCTCCGTGGCATAGCCGGTGGTGGAGATGATCGTCGTCACCTGGAAATAGCTATAGCGCATGGCGTCCCAGAAGTTCTTGTGGTTGGGCAGGATGTTCAGCGCGATCAGCACCGTCGACAGCGCGACAATCGAAAGGAACCAGCGCAGCTCCTCGTTCTTCAACACCTGCTTGAAGTTCTTTTGCAGCACGTAGAAATACAGGCTGAAGTTCACGCCGAACAGCATCATGAACGTGCCCGTCCAGATGTCGATGGCGGCGCTGTTGAAGTGCCCCACCGACGCGTTGTAGTTCGAGAAGCCGCCGGTGCCCGCCGCGCCGAACGTGTTGATCAGCGCGTCGAAGACGTCCATGCCGCAGATCAGCATGACGACCACCATGGCCACGGTCATCGCCAGGTAGATCAGATACAGGATCTTGGCCGTGTTGCCGATTCTGGGCACGATTTTGCCGGGCGTGGGCCCGGGTGACTCGGCCTTCAGCAAGTTCAGCGTGCGCCCGCCCATCTTGGGCAGCACCGCCAGCGAGAACACCAGGATCCCCATGCCGCCGATCCAGTGGCTGAAGCTGCGCCAGAACAGGATGCCCTTGGGCAGCGCCTCCACATCCGCCAGGATCGTGGAGCCGGTGGTGGTGAACCCGGACACCATCTCAAAGAAGCAGTCCACATAGGAGCGAACGTAGCCCCCGAGGAAGAACGGCATCGCGCCGAACGCGGACAGCACCACCCAGCACAGCGCCACCGCGACAAACCCCTCGCGCGAGCGCACCGCCTCGTTCCTTGGCTTGATCAGCGACAGCGGAAAGCCCACGGCAAGGCACAGCAGGATGCTCCACACAAACGACATCGCGTCGCCGCCGCGGTAGATCAGGGAGACGCAAAGCGGCAGCGCCATCAGCGCGGCCTCGACCAGCAAGATCTTGCCCAGCAGCCCAAACACCAATCGTTTATTCATGGCTTCTCTACATCGCCCTTATTCTTGAATTGCGTCCTCGAGCCCGACAATCTCACCCGTCTTGGCGATCAGCACCACGGTGTCGCCCGACTCAATGTGGTCGCCGCCAAACGGAATGATGAGCTTGCGGTTTCGAACGATCACCGCCACCAGCACGCCCGGCTTGATCCGGAGCGCGCGCAGCGGTGTGTTCAGATACGGCGCGCCGATGGACGCGTGGAACTCCTGCGCCTCGACCTCGCCGTTCATGATTCTGTAAATCTTGTCCACGGCGTGCCCCTCGGACATGGCCAGCGCGCGCACCTGGCGCAGGATCAGGTTGGCGGTGGTGATCTTGGGGCTGATGACGCAATCCACCCCCAGGTTCCCGATCAGCTCCAGATAATTCAGCCGGTTCACCTTCACGACGACCTTGGGCACGCCGGCCTTTACGCCGTAGAGCCCGGTGATCAGGTTCTCCTCGTCGCGATCGGTGAGGCAGACCAGGGCGTCGGTCGAGCGCACGTTCTCTGACTCCAGCAGCTCGCGGTCGGTGCCGTCACCCTGCACGACCGACACGTGCTCCAGCTGCTCGGAGAGCCGCTCGCACTTCTCCGGGTTGATCTCGATGATCTTGATGGGCAGCCCCATTTCGGCGGTCAGCTTGGCCAGATAGTACGAGATGTGGCCGCCGCCCACCAGCATCGCCGAGCGCACGCGGTGCACGTTGCGTCCGATGCGCTTGAAGAACTGGGTGATGGACAGGATGTCGCCCATCATGTGCACCTTGTCGTTCTGCCGCAGCGAAAAGTCGCCGCTCGGGATGACGGGCGCGCCGTCCCGCTCCACCGCGCAGCACAGCACCTTGCTGAACTTCTTCGCGAACTGGCTCAGCCGCATGCCCGCCAGCTCGTCGCCCGGCTCGACGCGGAACTCGACCATCTCCACCCGGCCGTGCGCGAACGTCTCGATGTTGGTCGCAAACGGGTACCGGAGCAGCCGTGAGATTTCCATCGCGGCCGCGCGCTCCGGGTTGATGATCATGTCGATGCCCATTTCCTTCTGCAGCAGCTGCAGGCTGTCTGTGTATTCCGGGTCGCGGATGCGCGCAATCGAGTACTTCGCGCCCAGCTTCTTGCCCATCAGGCAGCAAACCATGTTCACTTCGTCGCTGGTGGTGACGGCGATCAGTATGTCCGCCTGGCCCACGCCCGCCTCGACCAGCGTGCGCACGTTGGCGCCGTTGCCGCGCACGCACAGCACGTCCAGCGTGTCCCCCGCCCTGTTCAGCGCGGCTAGATTCCTGTCCACGATGGTCACGTCGTGCGGCTCCTTCGAGAGATAGTCCGCCAGCGTGTATCCAACCTTGCCGTCGCCCACGATCACAATGTTCATGAAAACCTTCCTTAACTCGTTGCGTCGGTCCGCGATTTGGGCGGTTTGCGCTACGCCTTCGCCTCAAATTCGTCCCTGAGTATCCCCATCACCAGCAGATCCTGATATCGCCCGTCCCGGAACATCTCCTGGCGCAGCCGCCCCTCGTGCGCGAACCCAACGCGCTCATACAGCCGGATGGCCCGCGCGTTGTCCTCGTGCACCTTCAGATACACGCGGTTCAGGTTCATCTGATGGAACCCGAAATCAAGCAGCAAATTGATGGCCTCATAGCCATAGCCCCTCCCGTGGTGCTCGCGCCCTATGACGATGGCCAGCTCGGCCTTGCGCGCGGTGTTGTCAATCAGCATCAGGTTGCACTGACCGAAATATTTCAGGCTTTCCCGCTCGGCGATGACCAGGTTGACCCCGCCCGCGTCGCCGTTCAGTATGCCGCGCAGGAAAGACTCGGTCTGCTCCCAGGTGTGCGGCTGCAAAAAGGCGCCGCTCAGAAAGCGGGACACCTGGCTGTCGGTCACCCAGGCGCGCATGGGCGAGATGTCCTCCGCGCGAAATTCGCGCAGCGTGATCAGCTTTCCCTCGATACGGCCCACCGGAACCACCTCCCATGCGGAGGATTGTATCACAAACGCCCCCGGAAATCAATGCGGGATAAAGCGGCCCCGTCCATCCTGTATCGGCGTCCCGCGCGCCCGCAAAACGGAAACCAAAGACCCGGGATTCTCTCCCGGGCCTCAGGCTGTCAAAAAAGTATCTGGCATGCAGGGAGGAAATGTTGAGCTTGCAGGACAGCCAAGCCCAAGGGGGTTTTCGGGGGCCAAAGTCCCCGGATCAAAGCCGCCGAAGGGCGACCTGCGCGCCCGCAGGCTGCTTCCGCACTGGATGCAAGTCTGCCCGTGAATCCCTGATTCACAAGACTTGCATTTCGCTGTCAAAAGACGCAGTATTTTGACAGCCTGAGTTTGCGTATCGATGGATACGCAACCTTTTGCCATGTCCCTTGAAGAAAGGGATGGCCCAATGCCCGGCGCGCCATTCACGCTTAATAGTGCTTATAAGGATTATGAATTGCGTTTGCATTCTCTTGCAGCATTTATTTAGATGTTTTTACGTGGCAGATGGACGGCGGTACTTGCGATTGCATACAAAGCCATGAA
>JAVBQA010000070.1:0-5271 GCA_031549325.1 Eubacteriales bacterium
TATGTGTAACCCTACCTCCCGAGTAAATTGTCGAATTCGCGCGCCACGCGGGGGGCCCTGGGGCGCATGTCCCCGGGACCCCCGCTTGCGCTTGCGCGCGATCATCTCTCGAAGCTAATGATCTTTCCGTCCTTGATCCCAAAGTTATACCGGGTGTCAAGGCGAGTGTACCCCTTGGTCTGGCTCTTGCCATCCTTGTTGATGACCACCAACCCCAGCCGGTAATCCCCGTCCTGATACGTGTCCTCAATGCGCACGATCACCGAGAAGTCCGCCTGATCCAGGTTCCTGCCGGTGTTGGCGTCGTGAATGATGCCGCTTGAGCCCGACTCGGGCTTGGTCAGGTAAAACCGGTGGTTGTCGCCAAACTTGGTGGACACCACCAGATACACGCTGCTGTTCTTGGCATCCAGCTCGTCCAGATATCCCCAGCCGCGCAGCACCAGCGCGCGGTTGTCGTCCGGTTCGGACGCGCGGCATTCGGTCACCCCGCTGTGCACGACGTCGTAGCTGTCCGGGATCATCATGCGCTTGTTCAGCAGCGCATACTTGTCGAGCGGAATGGGCGTGGGCGCGGGCGGAGGCTGCACGGTGGGCTCCGGCGTGGCATTCGGATCGAACGCCAGCGGCGGATAGCTGATCGGCTGATAGCCCTCCTCCGGCACAAACGGCTCGAGCTTGGTCAGCCCGTCGGTGTAGCTCTCATAATCGCGGTTGATGAGGTTATAAAACAGCGCGATGCTCAGCGCAATCCCCATCAGGCACAGCGCAAACCACATGAACGCCGTGCTCCTCTTGTGATAAGTGGCGGGACTGCGCCGCCTCCGTTTTGCCATTTTCATCACCTCCGGTATCACGGGATAGCCTTATTATGATACACGTTTCACGCGCACTTGTCAAATCCACCGCCTTGACAGAATCCGCGCCCGGGCGTACAATAAGACCAATTCAAATTCAAGGAGAACATTTGTATTGAGTGGATCAAATTTTGCGGTCTTTGTAGACCTGGAGAACGCGGGCGCCAAGGAGTCCATGTTCAACAACATCATCGAGAAGGTCAAGATTCGCGGCGACATCCTGCTGGGCAAGGTGTACGGCTATGAGGAACGCTTCTCGGACCTGAAGCAGGCGCTGCTGAGCAACACGTTCTACGTGGTGCCCTCGCTGCGTTACGGCAAGAACCAAAAGAATAACCTGGACATCCAGCTGGTCATCGACGCGCTGGAGGTCGCTTACGTAAACCCGCTGATCGACAGCTTCTGCATCGTGTCGGGCGACAGCGACTACACGCCGCTGGTGGGCAAGCTGAAGTCCATGGGCAAGCGCGTGCTGGGCATTTCGCGCTCGGAGGTGGCGTCGGGCATCTTCATCAAGGCCTGCAGCGAGTTCATCTTCCTGGAGTCGGTGGCGGTGCAAAAGCCCGCGCCCGCCAGAAACAGCAAGGAAAAGGAGACCGCCTCCAACGACGTGATGGAGCTGGTCAACCTGGTGGAAACCATCCTGGCCGACCAGGACGAGGACATGCTGTACGCCTCCGAGCTGAAGGACGTGCTCACCCGCCTGCGGCCCGACTTCAACGAGCGCAGCTATGGCTGCGCCACATTCGGCAAGCTCATGGCGCTGCTCGGAAGCAAGAGCAGCCGCCTGAAGGTCTGGACCGAAGACAGCTCGCTGAAGATCGCGCTGGTGGGCAGCGACGCGCCCGGGGCGCAGCTGACCCGCGACAACTGGCTGCACGCCTTCAAGGAAGCGCTGGCGCGGTTCAAGCACGATGGATTCGAGCGGGTCAACCCGTCGATCCTGAAGGCCGCGATTCAGGAGCAATACCCCGAGTTCGAAGAGAAGCAGATCGGGTTTAAGCGGTTCAGCGACATCATGAAGGAACTGGAAAAAGAAAAGCTGCTCGTCGTAGAAATGGACGACGCCCGCACGATGCTGCTGAAGATCTGCTAGGCGAAAGCACGGCGGGCGGCTGTTGGCCGCCCGCTATGATTATTCGTCATAAATATCCTTCTTTTCCACCTTCACCCTTCGCTTCGCCCTCTCAAGCTGCGTCAGATGCAGATCGTCAAAATCGATCCTGGCCTGAATCTTGCGGATGATCGTCGTCACGGCCCGCTCCATCTCGCTGCCCTCGCGGTAGTCGGCGGGTATCGCAAAGTCCGCGCGCTTCTGGATCAGCATGCTGTCTACCAGGTCGGTGTCTCCCCCGTCGTGCACGGCGATGGAGTAGCCGCCCTTGCTGCGCGTCATCTTCATGCAGGGCACATCGGTCAAGCCGTCGCCGATGTAGATCATGTTGCTGAACGGCACGCGGCGCATGTGCTCGGGCGTGAAGCCGTTCAGGTCCCGGTCGTTGGTCACGTCCAGGATGCCCTTGTTGATGCGAAACAGGTACTGCGTCTTGCTGGTGTAATTCACCGCCGTGGCGGGCCAGATGGCCGCGCCATCCTGGTCGTACACAAACGATGCGCCAAAGATCGCCTTGAACGCCCCGGCGATCTCAGTGCCCTCGATGATCTCCGTCAGCCCCGACGAGATGATGTAGTGCTCGACAGCCACTCCATGCGCTGCGCCGATGGCGTTCACCCGGGGAAACCAGCCGGTCACGCCCGGGAAAAACTCGATCTGTCCGCCCAGCCCGTTCAGCGTCCGGCGCGTCAGATGCATGCTGCCCTTGGCCCTGTGCTGCATCATGTACATGTAGGCCAGCACGCCGTCGGTGCGGTTGTCGATGGCAAACTTGCGGCAGGCCGCCCAGAAGTCGTCCGGCTCCACCTTGATGCCGGGCAGGAAGCTGTACTCCTGCATGTCCTTTGGCGACAGCGTCTTGTCGAAATCATAGATCAGCGCCACAATGGGTTTGCTTTCCATACGTCCTCCTCGGGATAAAAATGGGGCCGACCGCTCGTCAGCCCCGCTTGTTTGCATGCGATAAATCAAGTGCCGTCCGGCGCCGTGGCCGGGTCGTTGCTCACGTCGCCGACCGCGGCGTTCGGATCCGGCGTGGGATCGGGCGCGCCGGCGGACAGCGTGGGCGACGCCGAGGGCAAGGTCACCTTGTTCTTGCCCTTGGTGGCGGGCGCCTCGTCCGAATACAGCAACTCCTGCGTGGGCGAGTCGGCCACGCCGTCGGTCCGGATCCCGTAACCCGCAGCCACAGCAGCCTCCTGGAACTTCTTGAGCGCGATGATGGTTGCGTTGCCAAAGTCGCTGTCGACCTTGCCATTGAACCAGCCCAGCTCTTTCAGCTTCTTCTGCATCTTGCCGACATTCTTATTGTTCATCATATCCCTGGTAAGGGTCTTGTACTTGTCCGGCTCGGGCGTGGGCTCGGGCGTGGGTTCGGCGACACTCTGAACGACATCCGACTCGATGCCCCTCAGCTCACTGGCCTCTTTGATCCCCTCCAGCCGAGAGATGGCGTTGCCGATCTCATCCCACATAGCCTGCGCCTGTGCCAGCGCGGTTTGGGCGTTGGGGTCGGTGCGGTTGTACTGCGCCAGCGACTCGGCGAAAGCGGCCGTGGCCACCGACTCCTGGATCGACACCAGCGTGTCCACAAACAGCTCGTCGTTCTTCATGCGGCCCTGATTCTCGAGAGGCAGCAGCGCCTGAATGGCGGCCTTGTCGGCGTCCAGCCGCTCCTGCATGGTGGTGCCCGGCGGGTTGGAGCTGTAGTCCTTCACAAACATCTGCGCCAGCTCGGCCCGATAGGCGGTGGTTTCGCGGGTCTTGATCATGTCGATGCCCGCCTTGCGCAGGTCGTAGCCCACGCCTTCCAGCTGAGAGCCACCGGCGAAGTTCATCATCAGCGCGTAAACCGCAACGCCGAGGATGACCAGGATGCACGCCACAACGCCCGCAGGCATGGCCCAGCTGGGCAAGCTTCTCGCGCTGGACGCAATCCTCGCGCGGCGGGGCGCCACGGCGTCCGCCACCAGCGCCACATCCGCGCCCGCGCTTTCGGCCGCGAGATTGTCCAGCGCCTCGTCGCCCGTTTCGACCCGCTCCGCGGCCTTGCTCTTTTTGACTTTTTGCTCGTTCATGCGGCGGATATACTGCTGCACCTCGGGGCTGATGCCGGTCTTTTTGATCGGTTTAAGCGGCGCGATCACCACTGAAGAATCATCGGCGGGCTCCTCCGCCTTCGGTTTGCCGTAACCGTCCGGCGCAAAGGTGTTCTGCGGCGCGGCCAAAGGTTCCAGGGGCTCCTCGTCAGGTTCTTCCGGTTTCTTGTTCTCCGCATCCTTCAGCACCGGGCGATACGTGGTGCGCGAGTAAATGTCGCCCTGCGACTCGTCGTCCTGATCCATAGATGTGTAGGTGGTTCGCGTGTAGGGCGCGGCATCCCCCGCGCTGGCGCCGGACGAGAAGCGCGGCTGGGCGGCGGTGTAACCGTTGCCCTCAAACCGGCTGTCGCCCACGGACGCGCCGCAATAGGGGCAGATATCCGCGTCTGGTTTTAGCGTTTTGCCACACTTGCTGCAAAACATTCGTTTGCCCTCCTCTGGTGAGGTTTCCCCGCGCACCCGCGCGGGGCCATTGAGAATTTGTGAATACAGTCTGTATTATTGTAACAAAATTCTCGCAGTTCGTCAAGCGCGAGGTGCGCGCCGGCTTCTCCGGATGTGAATGGCTGGATGGTTTTTTCGTCCGGATGGGCTTGCAAAAACCGAGGCGCGACAGCCCTGTATGGGGTGTTTCTGCAAGTCCGCATGGGCCGAAAAGCTGCCGCCCGCCTCTGCCGAACAAATCAGCGGTTGCCGAGGGGCTACCGCCCGGGACTCGCGGGCACCGGGGTCGCGTCCGGATAGGCGGCCGCGGGCGTCTCGATGGGCGCGGGATCCGCGGTTTGTCCGGCCGGAACCTGGGGCGTAGTCTGGAAAGGCGGCGGCGCAACCTGCATCTGGTAGTTGCTGTTTCGGGTAAGGCTGATGTAAATGGTCAGCATCAGCGTCATGGAAAGCAGCGCGATGATGGACACGATCAGCTTGCCGCGCAGCGGGTTTCGCGCCCGGGCCCACAGCATGATCAGCCCCAACGGCGGCAGAAACACGCACAGAACCACGATCAGCCACATCAGGTTTGACGGGCTGCTTTTGGACGGCGCCTTGAAATTCGGGACGTACCCCGAGGTTCGCATAAGTATTCACCTCAAGAATAAATTACGGATCATTATATCAGAATGACGCTTTGGAGGCAACCAATGTTCCAAAACCGTTGGTTAACGTTCACCACGCGCTCAAATTTACTGCGAATTTGCATGAT
>JAVBQA010000017.1:0-19168 GCA_031549325.1 Eubacteriales bacterium
CCAATTCAAAATGGTAACGCCACGTCGCGCCGGATTATTTTCCGCCCTGAGGCGTCGCCCTCCGCTTAGCGTAGCTCTGCTACGCTGCACTCCAGCTCCTTGCAGGGCGAAAAAAACGCTCGCCGCTTTGGAGGCGTTACTCTTTTTCATTGGTATAAGCAGAAGGGAAGCATGGGTTATGGACAGAAGACAGGCGCGCGCAAAGGCGGAGGCGCTGGTGGGGCAAATGACGCTGATGGAGAAGGCATCCCAGCTGCGCTACGATGCGCCCGCCATCGAGCGGCTGGGCGTCCCCGCTTACAACTGGTGGAACGAGGCGCTGCATGGCGTGGCCCGCGCGGGCACGGCCACCGTGTTTCCCCAGGCGATCGGGTTGGCCGCTATGTTTGACGAGGATTTCCAGCGGCAAATCGCCGAAACCATCGCCACCGAGGGCCGCGCGAAATACAACATGCAGGCGGCTCATGGCGACAGGGGCATCTACAAAGGGCTGACATTCTGGTCGCCCAATGTGAACATCTTCCGCGATCCGCGCTGGGGCCGTGGGCACGAGACTTACGGCGAGGATCCGTATCTGACAGCGCGGCTGGGCGTGGCGTTCGTGAAGGGGCTGCAGGGGGAGGGGGAACAGCTCAAGGCAGCCGCCTGCGCCAAGCACTTTGCGGTGCACTCCGGCCCCGAGGCCACGCGCCATGAGTTTGACGTCCGGCCTTCCGAGAAGGATCTTTATGAAACCTACCTGCCGGCGTTCGAGGCGCTGGTCAAGGAGGGGCAGGTCGAGTCGGTCATGGGCGCGTACAACCGCGTGAACGGCGAGCCCGCCTGCGGCAGCAAGCGGCTGCTTCGGGACATTTTGCGCGGCGAATGGGGCTTTCAGGGCCACGTTGTATCCGACTGCTGGGCGATTCGCGACTTTCACACGCACCACAAGGTCACCGCGACCGCGCCCGAGTCGGCAGCGCTGGCGCTCAAAATGGGCTGCGACCTGAATTGCGGCGTTACCTATCTGCACCTGATGCAGGCGCACCAGGACGGGCTGGTGACGGAAGAGCAGATCGGCGAGGCCTGCGTTCGGCTGATGACCACGCGCTATCTGCTGGGCCTGTTGGGGGGCAGCGCGTTCGACGGCATCGGGTTTGACCAGTGTGACACGCCAGAGCATGATGCGCTGGCGCTTGAAGCGGCGCGCAAAAGCATGGTTTTGCTCAAAAACGATGGCGTGCTGCCGCTTGATGTAAAGAAGCTGAAGACCGTGGCTGTCATCGGCCCGAATGCCAACAGCATCCCGGCGCTGGAGGGCAACTACGCGGGCGTGTCGTCCCGCTATGTGACGTTCCTCGAGGGCATCCGCGCCGCCTGTGAGCCCGCCGGCGTGCGCGTGCTTTATGCCGAGGGCAGCCACCTGTTCAAGGAGCGGATGCAGCCGCTCGCCGGGCCGGGCGATCGCATCGGCGAGGCCTTGGCCTGCGCCGAGGCAGCCGACGCAGTGATCCTGTGCGTCGGGCTGGACGCCACGCTGGAGGGGGAAGAGGGCGACACCGGCAACGCGTTCGCCTCCGGGGACAAGCTGAATCTGGAGCTGCCCGACGGCCAAAAAGCGCTGATCAACGCGGTGATCGGCACCGGGAAACCGGTGGTCACCGTGCTGGCGGCGGGCAGCGCGATCCGAATCGAGGAGGGTAGCGCAATCCTGCTGGCCTGGTATCCCGGCCAGGCGGGCGGCACAGGCTTGGCTGACATCGTGTTTGGCAAGGTATCGCCGTCGGGCAAGCTGCCGCTGACCTTCTACAAATCGGTGGACGACCTGCCCGCATTCGACGATTACAGCATGGCCGGGCGCACCTATCGCTATTACCTGGGCGAGCCGCTGTATCCGTTCGGGTTCGGACTGAGCTATTCGAAATTTGCGCTGTCCGGGCTGACGGTTAGCAGGCGAACGGCGTGTTTGACCGTCCGAAACGATGGCGCCATGGATGCCGAACAGGTGGTGCAGCTGTACATCAAGCCGCTGGAATGCGCGTTTGCGCCGCCCAACCCCAGCCTGTGCGGTTTCAGGCGCGTGGCGCTGAAGGCGGGGGAATCAACGATTATTGAGCTGGAGATTCCCGAGCGCGCGCTGACTTGTGTCAATGACATGGGCCGGCGCATCAATGCGGGCAAAGCCTACACGCTCTTTGCGGGGTTGGGGCAGCCGGACGCGCGCACCGCCCGACTGACGGGGGAAAACCCGCTGCGTGTGAACGTGGAGTTTACTTGAAAGAAGCGCATATCAGTGGTATAATGAGATTGTTAATGAATTAACGATCAAGTGCGTTGGAGGTTATCATCATGTCAAGCAGAATTGTGCTCAATGCCATTTCACACCACGGCAAGGGGGCCATCGCCGAGCTGGCGAATGAAATTCAGTCGCGCGGCTTCCAAAAGGCGTTCGTGTGTTCCGACCCGGATCTGATCAAATTTGGCGTCACCAGGAAAGCCACCGACGTGCTGGATGCGGCGGGCATTCCCTACGCCATCTTCCAGGAGATCAAGCCCAATCCGACGATTGAGAACGTGTTGAGCGGCGTTGCGGCGTTCAAGGCGTCCGGCGCGGACTGCATCGTGGCCATCGGCGGGGGCAGCTCCATCGACACGGCCAAGGCCATCGGCATCATCATCGCGAACCCCGCGTTCGCCGATGTGCGCAGCCTGGAAGGCGTGGCCGCAACCGGGAAGCACGCGGTGTTCACCGTGGCGGTGCCCACCACAGCAGGCACCGCGGCCGAAGTGACCATCAATTACGTGATCACTGATGTGCAGAACAAGCGCAAGTTTGTGTGCGTGGACGTGCACGACATCCCCGAGGTTGCCATCGTCGATCCGGATCTGATGGCCAGCATGCCCAAGGGGCTGACTGCCGCCACCGGCTTGGATGCGCTGACCCACGCCATTGAGGGGTACATCACCAAGGGCGCCTGGGCCATGACCGACATGTTTCACCTTGAGGCCATCCGGCTGATCGCGAAGCACCTGCGCTCCGCCGTAAACAACGAGCCGGCTGGCCGCGAGGGCATGGCGCTGGCGCAGTACGTGGCGGGTATGGGATTCAGCAATGTGGGCCTCGGGATCGTGCACAGCATGGCCCACAGCCTGGGCGCGGTGTACGACACGCCGCACGGCGTGGCCAACGCCATCCTGCTGCCCACCGTCATGGCCTACAACGCCGAGGCCACAGGCGAGAAATACAGGGACATCGCCATCGCCATGGGCGTGCAGGGCGCGTCCGCAATGAGCACCGAGCAGGCGCGCAAAGCCGCCATTGACGCGGTGCAGCAGCTGTCCATCGACGTGGGCATTCCGAAGGATCTCAAGGCAATCGCCAAGGCGGAGGATTTGGAGTTTCTGAGCGAGAGCGCGTTTGCCGACGCCTGCCGCCCAGGGAATCCGAAGGATACTTCCGTCGCTGAAATCAAGGCGCTGTATCAAAAGCTGATGTAAGGCGAAGCAAAAGACCGGGCGGCAATCAGCCGCCCGGTCTTTTGCGTTGGACTGCGTTAGTCATGCGCTGGGAGTTTCACATCGCTCCGCGCCAGCTGGCGCACCAGATAGGCGAACTCATCCTTGTAGGGGTCGGACACCAGGTTCGGGATGCCCGAAAGCAGGGCGGATGCCGATGCGTAGCTGGATGTTCCCTTGTGCTCCGAGTCCTTCAGCGTCATGGCGACCTCTGCTACGGCGGCGGCGAACGCCATGTTGTCAGACATTGTTTCGCGCAGGTCGTCCGGCCTCACGTTGTGGCTGGTCTGCGTGCTGTCATCGGCGTCCGGCAGCTTGGAGCGGACGCTGACGGTCAGATACTCCGTTGAATCCTTCAGCCAGGTCTGCTGGTAGCGCAAATCTGAACCCGTTTTTGCGTCGCCGTCCTGCAGGATCAGCTCGTATAGCGCGGTGACGCTGTGTCCGGCACCGATCTCGCCGCCGTCCTTTTTGTCGTCGGCAAAGTCCTGCGCGGCCATCACGCGGTTCTCGTAGCCCACCAGCCGATAGCTTTTGACCTTCGCCGGGTTGAACTCAAGCTGCAGCTTCACGTCCTTGGCCACGGTGAAGAAAGTCGCGCCGATTTCCTCCACCAGCACCTTGCGCGCCTCCAGCACGCTGCCGACATAGCTGTAGTTGCCGTTGCCGTGGTCAGCCAGCGCTTCCAGCTTGTTGTCCTTCAGGTTGCCCGCGCCAAACCCCATCACCGACAGGAACACGCCGCCCTGCTTCTTCCGTTCGATCAGCCGGGTCAAGTCACCCTCGCTGGAGATGCCCACGTTCAAATCGCCGTCGGTGGCCAGGATCACGCGGTTGTTGCCGCTCGGGATGAAGTGCTTCTGGGCCAGCTGATAGGCGGTTTCGATGCCGCTGGCGCCGTTGGTGGAGCCGCCCGCCATCAGGCTGCCGATGGCCTCCATCATGCGCGGCTTGTCGCGCCCGGATGCGCCATCCAGCAGAATGTCGTCGCTGCCCGCGTAGGTCACGATGGATACGGTGTCCTCCGGCCCCAGTTGCTCAGCCAGCATGGAAAACGCGCGCTGCACCAGCGGCAGCTTGTCCGGCTCGTCCATGGAGCCGCTCACGTCGATCAGGAACACCAGATTGCTGGCGGGCAGACTGTCCGTGTCCAGCTTCTTGGCCTGCAGCCCCACCATCAGCAACCGTGCCGCATCGTTCCAGGGGCAAGGCGCGATCTCGGTGGTGATGGAGAAAGGCCGGTTGTCCTCGGGATTGGGCTCCGGGTAGTCGTACCGGAAGTAGTTGATGAACTCCTCAATGCGCACCGCGTCGGGCGGCACGGGCTGCCCCTGCGTCAGCATCTTGCGCACGTTGGCATAGGAGGCGGTGTCCACGTCCGCCGCGAAGGTAGAAAGCGGCTCGATGGCGACATCCTTGAAGCCGTTCTCGGGCAGGTAGTTGTACTCGGAGGTATCCTGGTCGTAGAGTTGGCTGCGGTTGGGCGCGATTTGGTTCGACGGATTGCCGGGCGCAGGATAGGGCAGGGTCATTGCCCCGTCTGCGTCGTCTTCATAGTCGAACGCTTCATATTCCTGGGCGTTCAGGGTTACCTCCGCACCGGGTGCCAATGCCGTCGGCATGGTGTCTGCGCTGGAGGCGATGCCGGTCACCTGCGCGGCCATGTCCACTTGCGGCGCGATGTTGACCTGCATCGCTTCAGGCGAGAACACCTGCGCGCGCAGCCCGATGGTCAGCGCCAGCGTGGCGGCGGCTGTGAGCAGCGCGGCGGGAACGATCCAGCGGCGCCTTTTTTGTTCGGGTTTCGCTGGGGGCGCGCTCATCAGCGCCTGCTCCAGCTGTTCCATGGTGCGCTTCTCAAAATCCGCGCTGAATGGTACATTGTCCATTGCGTCTTTGTAATCCTTGTCAAACATTCTCAATCCCTCCAATCTGGGTCTTCAGCAGCTCCCGGCCCCGGGCCAGATGGGTGCCGATGGTGGCCGGTTTCTCCGACAGCAGCTCGGCGATTTCCTTGATGGCGTAACCCTCGTAATAATGCAGGTGGATGGGCAGCCGATACTTCTCGTCGAGAGACAGCACCGCCTCCAGCAGCGCGCTCTGGGACTCCGCCATGTCGGATACCTGATCGGACAGTGGCCGCGTGCTGCGGTTCCAAGCGCTCTTCAGATGGTTCTTGCAGCGGTTGATCGTGGCGCGCAGCAGCCAGGCTTTCTCGTGCTCGGCGGAGGAAAACACCGGTGAATGCCTGAAAAAGCTCAGGAACACCTCCTGCACCACGTCTTCCGCATCCTGCGTGCTCTTGACGTAGGCAAACGCCAGGCGCAGCATGCTGCGCGAGTGCCTTCCAACCGATGCCTGAATCCGGCTGTGCAATTCGCCGTTAGCATTCATGTGCGACGCCCCCTTTCACCTTATAAACAATCCGGCGCTGGGATTTTTTTCATCCGGCAGAAAAATTGTTCCTCGGATACACATGATACCACAAAAAACGGACGCCAGCAAAAACTGACGTCCGATGATGGGGGCTTGCGCAAACGGGATTTATCAGGTGTTCTTCATAATGACGCCTTCGACAATGTCCACCACGTCCTCGCACTCGTCCAGGCACTGCTCCAACCGCTCGAACATGTTGGTCCAGATCAGCAGCGTGCGGTCGTCGGTGTTGCTCGCGAACAGATCGTGCATCACGCCGACGAACAGCCGGTCGCCTTCGCTTTCGATGTTGTTCACCTCGATCAGGTGCTGATTGATGGTCTTGGACTTGCGGAAGCCCTTGAATTCCTCGATGGCTTGCACCAGCGCGGCGGCCCCCTTCATCACCAGCGCCGTAAACGTGAGCGCTTCGGGGCGCACGCTCTGCAGGTTGTACATGTAGACGAACTGCATCACGTCCTCGATGGAATCCACCACGTTGTCCAGTTCGTGGGCGAGCGACACGATGTCCTCGCGCTCGATGGGCGTCATGAACTCGTGCGCCAGGTGCAGCAGCATGTCGTGGCGCAGCATATCGGCGTCGTTCTCGATCTTGTGCATGGCGGCCAGATCGTCCTTCACCTTCGCGGGATTGAAGTTTGACAGCGATTTGTGCAGAAAACTGGCCGCATCGCTGGCCGCCTTCGCGCAGGCCAGAAAGTAATCAAAATAGTCGAAATCCTTGCGGCGACGCATCGTATCCATGGCAATTCCTCCTCATATAGAACAGCATTCGCTAGAACAGCAGCATAAATACCTTGGCCATCACATATCCGAGCAGTCCGCAGCCGGGGAATGTCAACACCCAAGCCAGCGACATCTCTCGCACGATCTGCCAGTTCACGGCGCTCAGGCGCTTGCTGGCGCCCACGCCCATGATGGCGGTGGTTTTCGTGTGGGTGGTGGACACGGGAATGCCGGTCAGCGAAGACAGCAGCAGACACAGCGCCGCGCCCATGTCGGCTGAAAAGCCCTGGTAGGTCTGGAGCTTGACCATGTCCATGCCCACGGATTTGATGATCCGGTAACCGCCAATGGACGTGCCCAGGCCCATCACCAGGGAGCACAGCACCATCAGCCAAAGCGGGATGTCGAAGCTGCCGCCACCAGAGGAAACCTGGCCATTGACCAAGAAAATCCCAAGCAGGAACACGGACATGAACTTCTGGCCGTCCTGCGCGCCGTGCATAAACGCCATGGCGCCGCCGCCGAAGATCTGCGCGTTTTTGAAGAAGCCTACCGTTTTTTTGCGGTCCATGCGACGGCAGATGGACTCGACCAGCCGCACAGAGCCGAAGCCAAACCCAAAGCCCAGCAGGGTGGAGAGCACCAGACCGTACAGCACCTTCACCCATTCCTGGGGGTTGATGCCGCCAAAGCCGTTCTGCAGCGCGATGGCTGCGCCCGACAGCCCGGCGATCAGCGCGTGGCTTTCACTGGTGGGGATGCCAAATTTCCAGGCTACCGTGGCCCATACCACGATGGCAAACAGCGCCGCGCACAGCGCCACCGAGGCGTCGGAGGTGTTGGCGCCAAAATCCACCATGTTGTAGATGGTCAGCGCCACGTTTTTGTTGACCATCGTCATCACCAGCACCCCGAAAAAGTTCAGGATTGCCGCCATGACAATTGCGCTCTTGGCTTTCATTGCGCGGGTGGACACCACCGTCGCAATGGCGTTGGGGGCGTCCGTCCATCCGTTCACCAGAATTACGCCCAGCGTCAGCAGCGCGGTGACCGCTGTCATGGGGCTGGTCTTCAGCAGACTCAGAAACCCCATCAAATCTATGCTCATTGCACCATCCCTTTCCAGAATAATATATCACAATGCAAACATCAGGCGCAACCTTGCCTAAGGTTAAGGTTCGCGTTTGCCGCGTTGCTTTTGCGCAAGTCAATATGTTATAAATAATTCTCATAAAACTCATTTATACTGCTTTTGTCCTATGGAAATATGTGGTAATATTAAGGTACACTTATTAATCTAGAATTGCCCTGATTGTTCGAAATTATTCACAAACGAGGTAGATGCGACATGATGTTTGCAGAGTCGGCAAAGAAGGGCCTCGCACTGCTGGTCGCGCTGGTCATGCTCGCGGGTTGTCTGGATGCGCCCGTGTGGGCCGAGGCGGCCCCGCAGCCAATCGAAGCTGCCGTGGATTACGCGCCTTCAACGCTGACGCATTCGGATCTGGCCGCCGAGCGGTTATCCGCGCCCTTGCAGGCGCCAGTCGTGGCCAAGGCGGCCGCCCAATCTGACGCCAAGCCGGACGCGGAGCCTGAAAAGGTTCCCGACGCGAAGCCGGAGGTCACGTTTATCAGCAGCGAGCCGCTGAGCATCATTCGCGTGCTTGGAATGCCTAACCATGTGCCGGTGTTGGAGGCGGGCTTCGATTCCTCGCGCGAAACCGATCAGGGGGAGATGCTCACGATCGATCTGGACGGCGCGGTGACCGACGAGGACGACGACCCCATCGAATACTCGGTCAGCGCGGTGCCCGGCCATGGCAGCGCCAGCATCGACAGCGCTGTGCTGACGTATACCCCGGATGCCGCCTACCGCGGCGACGATAGCTTGACCATCTCGTCGACCGACGGCAAGAGCGACCCGGTCAGCATTGTCATCACGATCACCGTGAGGCCAGTGAACCACCCGCCGGTGGTGCACCGCCAGACCAACGCCGAGACAATCGCCGAGGATGAGCCGGCAAAGTTCAACCTGGCCACCATCGTGACCGATCCGGATGGCGATCCGCTGCGGTTCAAGTATGGCAAAACCGAGATCTCGGGCGACATAACGCTCCCGGGCGGCAAGTTCTCGATCGATGGAAACACGCTGGCCTTCACGCCCAAACGGTATTTTTTCGGTGCGGTGGAGTTTAAGATTGCGGTGGTCGACGAATCTGAATGCGAGCCTGATTCAAGCGCGCAGGACATTGGATTCCGAGTGACCGTGACTCCGGTCAACCACGCGCCTTGGTTTGTCTTTGACGATGAGAACATGGTCGATGATCAGATCGAATTCACCGGCAGCGAGGATCAGCCGCTGATCATCGGCTTCGAGGTGGACGACGACAAGACCGATTCGGCAGCCATCATGTTGCAGCAGCTCGTCAAGACCAATCCGGGGCTGTTCAGCGCGGTGGAGATCCAGCCAGTGAACGACGCAAAGCCCAGGCAGCGCCAGATCAAGCTCACGCCCGCACCCAACAAGAACGGCAGCGCCAAGATGGAGCTCACCATCACAGATGGCTCGTTCCGCCCCAAACAGGAGATCACCATCGGCATCGCTCCGGTCAACGACCCGCCCGCGGCGGCCGACGTGACGTTTGGCTTCCCGGAACACGCGGCGGGCGTTACACATCAGGCCGGGGAGATCCTTGCGCACGCAGGCGACCCAGACCTGCACGACGCACCCTGCGTTGAGAGATTGAGGATTCTCAAGAGTGATATCGATTACACTCCGGATGCGCGCAAGGGGAGCCTGACGTTTGCCTTTGAGACGATCGATGAAAAAGATGAGCTGACCGGATTTACGTTCGTGCCTACGCATTACTTCGATGGCGAGCTGGTTTTCGAGTACGCGGTCACCGACCAGACAGGCGAGAAGTCGGCGAAGAAGAAGGTTACCATCAAAGCGGTTCCGGTGAACGACTCGCCGGTGGTCACGCAGGTCAGCTGCTCGGATTCGGATGTGACGCTGACGGAGATCACCGCAAACGAACGCTACTCGGTTGTGTTCGGTGAGGACCGCTCCGCTGGCCCGATTCGGTTTGATTTTTCTGATCCGGAGACCGGGAACGCGGGGTTGCTGGTGACCGCCAGCGCCAGCAATCCGTCCATCGTGAACGATGCCGGCCTAATGCTGAACAAGACCGCCGGGGCCGGCTATGGCACGCTGAGCATCGTGCCGCTGCCCGATCAGAACGGCGCGCTGACCGTCACGCTCACCATCTCGGACGGCGAGCAGGAAGCCGCGGTCGTGTTTGACGTAACGGTCGAGCCGATGGAGGATGCGCCCGTCGCGCTGGATGACGCGTTCACCGTGGAAGCGGGCGTACCCACCAAGCTGCATCCGCTGGACAACGATTATGACGTTGACGGCGACGCACTGACGCCCGCGATCAAGACGGGCCCGGCCCACGGGACGGCCAGCGTCAACCCTGACGGCACCATGACATACACCGCTGACCCTGGCTACTATGGCGCGGACACCATCACGTACATGGCCAATGACGGCAAGGCCGACAGCCATACCGCCACCATCGCCATTGCCGTAAATCCCCGCGATCTGGGGCCGCAGCTCGGACAGGCGGCAGATGTTGAGCTGGCCGTCTGGCGTGAGGACAAGGCGCCGGAAGAGGTGGCGCTGAACATTTCGGGCGTGCTGATGGCGAAGGGATATGTGCTTTCGGCCAGCGCGGGTGAGGGCACGCTGGTGACGGGCCTGCAGGTGAGCCCGGCCAGCGGCACCTGCGCCGACGGCAAGCCATTTAGCGCGGCGCTCAGGTTCAAGCTGGTACCGGATGCGGAGGGCACGGCCGTGGTAACCGTGACCGTCACCAGTGACGGCAAAAGCGACGCCATGAGCTTCCGTGTGCTCGTATACGAGAAGAACGAGAAGCCAGTGGCGAAGGCGTATGAGAAAACTTTGACAATGGGGGAGACCAGCGTTTTCCCAGTCGTCACAGATGCGGCGGATGACGACAAAACGGGCCTGAAGATCCAGCGTCTTCGCTGCATCAATGGCGCTGCTCTGGGCACGATGACCATCGATGACGACAAGCTGCGTTACAATTCTTCTATGAGCGCCAGGGGGCCCTGGACGGCGGAGTATGAGTACGTCCTGGTGGACAAAGGCGGCTTGGCCAGCGATGTGGTTACACAAGGCGCCGAAAAGCGCGGCTACATCAGGATGACCATCACGCCCAAGGATCGCCCGCCGGTGGCGAGAAGAGATGTATATGTGCTCCCTTATGATGATTGGGATAACTACACCTTATCGCCCAATCCGCTGGCGAATGATGAAGATCCCGATATGGGCGACATTTCGACAATTCAGTTCGAAAAACTCACTGTCGAGACAGATTATGGGTGGATGGAAGTCGAGGATGGCGCCAACGCGTATCTCCCGGACGGACCAGGCTTGTACTTATTCCATTATATCTGCTCCACCAAGCACGATGGTGTGCGTACGGAATCCAACGAAGGTGAGATCTGGATTTTCATTGAGGATTCAACAAACAAGGCGCCCCTGTTAGCGCTGGACGAGAGCTATTGGGTGCGGGAGGACGAGCATGACGCCGACGCGCTGCATGTGGATCTGAACGCGCTCATCAAAGGCGATCCGCGCCTTGGGTTGCTGGCTTTTGCGGAGGGAACGCCGAGCAACACGGCGGCCAACGCGGAGAACGGAATCTCACCGAGTGACCCGATCGCCATGTTCGCCCACGGTCCGGCAGAAGGTGTGAAGGATGAGCAATACTGGTTCGATTTGAAGACCCTGCCCGACATGAACGGCGACGTCGAGATCAGCTATGGGGCGGACAATGGCGTGGGTTCCGCTAATTATGTGGGCAAAACCGGCGGCGCGAGCACAGGCAAGCTGACCGTTCATATCGAGCCGGTGAACGATTCGCCAGTGGCGCATGGCATCTTTAAAGACGAATCGACGGCTGGGATCGCGGTGGACGACCCGACGCAGGGCGTGATCGGGCAACCAATTGTGGCTTACGCATACATCTCCGACATCGACAATCTGGACGAGAATCTCATCATCAGCGCGAACTCCAGCAGCGATCTGGTGATCGGCTCGTCGTCGATCGGTTTGGCGAAGGTGGGAACACACCTGTGGAAGCTCACCCTGACGCCGGAACGCGCCGGAGCGACCACAATCTCGGTGTCGGCCAGCGACGGCTATCTGGAGTCGGATGTCATGAGATTCCGGGTGGTCGTGCCGCAAGCCGCCATGGAGTTTGGGCCAGCGGTTAGCGAGCTGGGCGGCGAGATCGCTGAAGATACGTTTTATGCCGTCAGTGTCAACACGACCGCTTCCAATCCCCATGGGCTGAACGCGACCATCGTCATCGACAGCGTAGACGAGGGCGACATGATCGGCGGGGACGGGGGCGGCAGATGCGAAGTCGTCGGCAAGAAGATCGTGTACGCACCGGCGGCCAACGCATTCCACAGGGAGACTGACGGCATGGTGACGATCACCTACCATCTCGAGGCGGAAGCGATCAGGTCGGATGCTGGGACGATCAAGATTCATGTGTACCCGCAGAATGACAAACCCGAGATTCTGAACCTGCTGCCCATACACATCGCGCCCGAAGACGGCCCGGATGGCGACGGCCGCTATGCCGTTGCGTTTGATGTGAACGACCCGGATCTTGGGTATCTTTGGGATGGCGCGAGTGTCGGCAAGAATGACAACGCGCTTGTGTTTGGCGCGGAGCTTGACGATGATTCAGATCCGCGCGTTGAGGCGGTCGACGTCACGTCTGTTCAGACAGGCGTCAGCTACAAAGTCACCCTGACGCTGCATTTGAAAAAAGATGCAAGCCACGGGGAGAATCAAAACACCACGATCAGCGTGACGGCCAGCAACGGGATGGACAAGACCAGCAATGCCAGCTTCGACCTGCACATCACACCGGTGAACGACGGGCCGTATCCGAACCCGGCCAATCAGGAAGCACCGACAGAAAAGCTTGACGGACTGTGGCTGATCGAGCGCGAGATACCGGAGGATCACACCCACTCGGAGAACTTCGCCGCGCTGTTCAAGGACGTGGAGAACGATCCGCTGAGCATCGTGCGCGTCGCGCCCTATCCGGCCTGCCTGCATGCGGGGGAGACCCTGTCGGTCTCGGACAGCAAAGCGCACTATAAGCCGCCGGTCAATTTCTGCACCCAGGACAGCACGGCAGACGCCCAGCACTGCTGGTATCTGGTGACGGTCAGCGACAGCCACGGCGCCCAGGCCGAGTGCGTGGTGAAGCTGAACGTCACCCCGGTAAACGATGCGCCGACGGTTAAGAACATCATCAAAAACGTGGCTGAGAACACCAATGACGCGGACGGGATACTGCAGATTGACCTTACGCAGGATGTGCATGATGTGGACAACCTGTTTGACGAGCTGACCATCGCCTTCGCCCCTGCGGATCCGGCGACGGCCGAGCCCGCCAAGGTAAGGATCTTCGATTATGACCCCGCCACCGGCCTGCTCACCTTTCAGACTGTAAAATACTGGAACGGCACGGTGACGGTGCACTATAAAGCCACCGATCCAGGGGATCTGTTCCATGAGGGAACCATCACCATCCATGTGACGCCGGTGAATAACCCGCCGATTGTCGCGTTTGATGATGGCACGGCGGGTTGGGAAAACAACGAAAGCCAGGGCGCTGTCACCTGGATGCTGAACGAAGACACCGCGTTTGGCGACGCACCGAACCCGTTCCGCTTCCGCGTGTGGGATCCGGACCGCGCGGGCGCAGTGGGGTTGCTGATGGAGTATGAGGTGCTCAGCGTCGATGGCCAGACGCCCGCCGTGACCGCTGCGCGGCTGCTCCCGAAAGACGCAAACCATATTCAGTATGGCGGCGAAGGGGAGAACAAAACGTTCCGCTTCCAACCGACAGCGGATCATTTCGGGATCGTTCAGATCAGGGTCACGCTGGACGACGGCGTGAACCCCGCCGTTCATCAGACCGTCAGCGTGCAGATCAACCCATTGAACGACCCGGTCGCCATGGCCGATGAGGCGCGCACCATCGACGAGGACGCAGGCATTGCGGACGACTCCATTCAAGGCAGCGACCCCAAATTCGGTGAGACGGCTCACGACAAGCTGCGCTACAAAATTACGCAGGCCCCGCAGCACGGCGTCGCCGCACTGATCGGCGCGGCGCCCCAGGCTGATGGCAAGCAGCACTGGAGCTATACGCCCGACGCCGACTTCTTCGGCACAGATGCGTTCAAGATCACCGTGTGGGACGCAGGGCTCGGACAGACGCCGGTGGACGTGGACAACCCGCCCATGGATGGTTCGGTGTCAAGCCGCGAGGCCACGGTGACGATCGCCGTCAACCCGGTCAACGATCCGCCGTATAAGCCCGCCGAGGTGGCGCTGAACGCCATCCGGTACAGCCACGCCGTGGAGGCCACCAACCAGGTGGTGCTCAGCTTTAGCTCGCCTGACCCGTGGGATCGCCCGGGCGAGACCGGGCGCGCCGACATCAGTTATGAAATCGAGTGCTGCATCGACGGCGGCACCAACTGGATTGCCGCCGCCGGCGCGCTGGTCGCGCCCTCGGAGGGGAATGGCTGGGCGGGTTCGCTGCGCTTCACCGCGCCAGCGGGCAACAGCGACAATTTCAGCGTGCGTATCCGTGCGGTGGACGATGGCAAGGCCGACGGCAGCAAGTCGGACGCCGGCGCACAACTGAAGTCGGGAGATGTCACGCTGACCGCCAAGCTGGACAGCGCCGCGCCGCTGGCATCGAGTGAGGTCGCGCCCAGCGACTGGATCAACATGTATTCCGATCCGCAGACCGCCATCATCACGCTCACCGCCACTGACCAGGTGGGCACGCTGCCCGGCGCCACCGGCATCGCCACCATGCCCGCACCTGCGGGCGCGACGCCGGGCACGTCGTCTGGGAACAAGTATCCGTATACTGTGAGCAGCTTTGGGCCGTTCACATTCACCGTCACCGACAACGTGGGGAATGTGGCAGCGGAAGGCCCGATCACCGTGCGGTTCGACCGTCTGCCGCCCATCCTCTCCGGCGTGCCCAGCGGTATTGTGCCCGCTGGCAACGACATGGAGCATCCAATTAGGCTGGCGCTATCGGCGGATGACCAGCAGCAAACCGCAAGCGACCTCATGAGCGGCATGAATGGCGGCGTGCGCTGCTATGTGACGCAGAATACGACCCGCCCGCCGGTGATGGCGTGGGAGAACTATTCAGCGCCTATTGAGCTGAATCAGCAGGGAACATGGTATGTGTTCGCCGAGGCGCAGGACATGGCCGGCAACGTGATGATCACCCGGTTTGGGCCATACAGCATCGGCAACCAGCCCCCCAGGTTCGACCACGCGCTCGCGGACAAAACCACGCCCGAGGACACGCCCATCATCATCGCGGTGCCGGTCAAAGACGATCGGAGCGTCGCCTATCTGTCGCTCTCGGCCAGCGCGGACGACGGGGGAGCGCTGCTGAGGACATTCAATGTCGCGGAGGACATAGACAACGGCCAGTTCCTGCTGACGATCACGCCGATGGCCGACAAGTATGGCGATGCTTTGATCACGCTGGTACTGGAGGACGGAGACGGCGGCGAGGTGGACGCCACGTTCACGCTCTATGTCACTCCGGTGAACGATCCGCCGACCACAGGCAACCGGACGGGCAGCGTCTATGCCGGCGGCGCCTACAGCGACACCATTCCGGCCAGCGACGCGATGGATCTGCCCGATTACGCCGCGGGCAGCTTTAGCTTTGAGTGTATCGGATCCAATCTGCCCCGGCACGGCACACTGAGCTTGAATGGCACGACAGGCGCGTTCACCTACACGCCGGATGCGGGTTACGTCGGCCAGGACGCGTTCTACGTAAAGGTCTCTGAAGGCGCAGGTTACCCGGTGAATGTGATGCCGGGCGCGTTGCCGGCGGGCACAGAAGACGCGGGCGACAACAAGTTCGCCGTGTGGGCGACGGTGGTGGTCGCGGTGACCAATCCGCCTCAGATCCAGCCGCCGCCGACACCCGAGGCGACCCCGGCGCCCACGCCCACGCCGGAACCCACCGCGATGCCAAAGCCCACAAGCACCGTGAAGCCCGCGGCGTCGCCCAAGCCCACAAGCACGCCGGGCAGCACGGGGACCCATACGCCCGCGCCGATGCCGCTGGGCAGGCAACCGGGACTGTCGATCCCGACGGGCGGCACGACCGGGGATGGCGATGGCCTGGAGGGCATTGTGCCGGTTGCCGATGTGCCCGCGTTCCGCTGGCTGGACGGGGTGGATCTTGACAAACTGGGCATTGCGGCGGATGCCATGGCCGCGATCGCGTGCACGAATGGACTCACCATCGAGAATGTCAACCAGCTGCTGACCCGCATATGGAACGGCGAGCTGACCTACGAGTACACCGTCCGGGAGCTGGACGAAACGCTGGACATGCCGTTCCAGATGCTGCTGCCCATTGAGCTTGAGCAGACCGATTGGGACAGCTTGCCCGAGCAGAGGCTGAGACTGCCGCTGATCGCCAAGGGTGAATGCCTGATCGGGCATGTTGGGATCCGTCGCGAAACCATTCGAAACGAGAAGAACGAGGAACAGAGGGGCTACACATTCGAGCTGGACATGCAGCCCTTCGTTGCCTATGACGCGCGCTATGCGGCTGTGCATGTTGCCAAGTCGCCCCAGCAGGTGCGCATGATTGAGGCGCAGAGAATGGCGGAGCGGGATTTCGAGACGCAGCAGATCTGGCATGTCGGCGCTTTTATTCCCGAGCAGGCGCTGACCGGGGCGCTGATGCTGTATGTGGCGGTGCCTTGCGTGTTCGCGCCGTCCCAGCAGACTCAATATCAGCGCGACCAGGAGCGGCTGCAGCAGGAAACCGACCAGACCCAAACCCGCATTGAGAACGAGAAGACGGGGCTGACCCGGGGAGCTGCCCTGGGCGAATGGATTTTCCGCTGACGAAATAAGCAAAGAGCATTCGGGATAGAAAAGGCAAAATAGAGGCAGGTGATGAAGATGCTGGAACGAGAGAAAAAGAACCGCGAGGCGGTGGAGTTCATTAACACACATATATGGTCTGCCGTCGCTGCGGCGGACGGCGGAAGAAGTGAGCATGAATATCGCGTACCGGTGGTTTTGGGGTACATGATCAACGAGCCGACGCCAGACTCTTCGACGATCAGCTACAACTTCAAGCACCGGTGTCAAGAGGAGACGGTGGAGAAGATCTTCAGATGGGTCCTCGGCGAGATCGCGAGCGCGGGCTACTTGTCGGCGGACGCGGTGTTCGTGACGCGGCATTGATCGAAGCGCTGCTGATCAACCTGATCGTGAACAGCGTTCGCGCATCCGAGTCTGGGCAGCAGATTGAGCTGACTGCCGAGCTGCATGGCGGTACACCGTGCCTTCTGGTCTCAGACCATGGCGCGGCATGACGCAGGAGCAGTCCGCCCACGCCACGGAGGTGGTTTATCGCACCGACAAGGCGCGCTCCCGCCAGAACGGCGGCGCGGTGCTAGGGTTGGCGCTGGTCGAGCAGATCGCTGACGCACACGGAGCAGAATTGACCATTGATAGCGCAATCGGACTGGGCACCACAGTCCGAATCGAGTTTACAAATCGGGGCTACCGGACGGCGGGGTTGTCACCCAGCAGCCTGCGCCAAGCGCTGGGCGCGTGCCGCTGCCTGGGTTGCCGGATGGGTTTGGGGAGCCATACAAGCTCGTTTTTTCGCGGGCGTTGAGCGAAGAGGAACAGGAGATTTGGGACGCGCTACGGGATGAGATGGACGACGATTCGGCCTGGTCCAGGTATCCAGGCGCGGAACTGACCTACACACAGCAGGTGCATGACGCGCTGATCGAGTTCTGGCGCACAGAATATAATCCTGAGTATTTCGAGGAAATGCAGAAAAAGACCAAAGTCGGCGACGGCGCGTCGGGCACGATCCTGATTGACTACGGCGCGGCAACGGTGTGCCTTGGCGAAGATCCGCTCACCCGCGAGAGCGCGCTGCCGCTGATGAGAATGATCGCGCCAGTCAGCGGCGTTTCGAGGGACGATGTGCGCATGTCCGAGCTGGATGAGGCGTTCGAATCCGTTTATCGGCAATTCAGTTGGATGCAGCCGCAACAGAATCCCCACTATTCGACCACACGCAGCCTGACGGATGGCGAATTCTTGAACCTGAGCCGCCTCAAGACCGAATATCTGCTTAGCGGCCTACGCCCATCCACGCCTCTTTTAACCGCTGAAACGCCGGATGGTGGGCTGTGGCTGGACGCGCACACAAACACCATCCATCTGCCCATGCGGTATGCGCTGACGGACGAAGAGATGCTACACTACATCGAGCTGGTGGACTCGCTCACCCGCCAAACGCTGCTGAAAAAGGTGCCGGACATGATCACCCAGCAGCAGGCGGAGTGGATCGCCGGGGACTGGGCGAACAAGCTGTTTGGCCTGAACACTGATGAGCTGTCCGTGTTTACTGAATTGTATGACGAGGACTTTCTCGGCAAATCCAGTGCGCAGCCCGTCTGGCGGGTGCGGATTGGGCCAGAGGACATGCTGGTGCGGCTGCAGAACGCCGACTATGAATTCGACGGCTGCGAGCTGCTGCTGGACGGCAGGGACGGCACGTTGACGAGCGCGTCGCGCCTACGCTACGCCTCGACGGATACCAGCGCTCGCGAAGGCAAGAGCGCAAAGCAGGTCCAATCCGACCTGAAGAACAAGGCAATTCAGACCGTGCGGGATCTGTTTGCGGATGGCAGCAAACCCAGTAAGGCCGTGATCTCTGGCTACAACTTTGTGGAGACCAAGGACAGCTACGACGCCGATGTGAACATGATGCATTCGATCAGCTATGTGGTGAGTATGCCCGGCGGCGTCGACTACCAATTGGATTTCACCACCGGCGATTACGCGCTAATCTCCTATCGATACTGGCCGGACGGATGCAAGGATAGGGGCTAGAACTTACCGGCACATCTGTGATTGACGCATCGCCCTCCAGCATGTGCTGGAGGGCGATGCGTCTCAGTCTGTAAAAAGGTCGCCAAGGTGCGGCTATTTAGGAATAAAGAGACAGGTGATGAAAGATGTCAGAGCGAGCGGCAGATATGCGCGGATATCTGAAGGTCGTAGACATCGAAGGCTTGGTACCGGCGGACCACCTGCTGCGAAAGATCGACCAAGCTCTGCTTGCGCCTTGTCGCGATAAAAGGATTCCGTCAGGCGTGGTTTGTGCCGGTCGATCTATGTGATGCGGATCAGATGCTATACCAACTGAGCAAACAGACGAGAGTCTGTTTGCCCCTTTGCAATGTTTCTCTCATTCGGAAATGGGGATGAGCGATCGCCGTGAATCTTCACCCGGTGTTCTCCTGGCGACTTGGCATATCAGCCCTCGCTAGACCGGCAAGGGTTAATGGC
>JAVBQA010000115.1:0-28807 GCA_031549325.1 Eubacteriales bacterium
GCCATCTCGTCCCACGGGATCACCGCGTCCATCGCTTCCAAGAACTCTTCCCGCTTCGTCTTCCGCTTCCGGTTCCCGTATTCCACGTCGCTGATGCTCTGCTGTTTCATCTCAATCTCCCTCCCATGTGTGGTGTTCTTATTATACCACGTCCTGGTTGGATGATTTAATCAGTGCTTACCTAGGGTTCTGGAATCCAGTTCGGCCCATGCAGCGTAATCAGGTGCGCCTGTGCGGGTGCGCCCAGCCGCAATGGCAGCCCGGTGGTGCCCACGCCGTTGGAAACCAGCAGCTCCGTGCCGCTCTCCAGCCGCCAACCGGTGAGATAGCCATAGCCGGACATGTTGATGATGGTGATCCCGAGCGGCCGCACCTGTCCGCCGTGGGTGTGGCCGCTCAGCATCAGGTCGGCCCATTGCTTGCCGTCCTTCGCCGGATGGTTGCTGACCTGCGGCAGCGCGTCCGGGTTGTGGCTGAGCGCGATCACCAGATCTCTCCCCCGCACCTGCGCCGCCAGCTCGCTCACTTTCTGCACGCCTGTGGTCCAGTCATCCAATCCGACCAAATACAGCTTTTCTCGATCTTTTTCGACAACCGCAACCTCGTTCTGCAGCAGCGTCACCCCGCCCAGCGCCATGGATTGGCGCAGCCCGTCGGTAAAAGCATCGTGATTGCCAGCTACAGCGTATTTGCCCAAGGGTGGCGCAAAGTTCTTCATGAGCAGAAAGAACCGGTCGCGCAGCGTGGCTTCCTGCTGCTTCGCAGACTCGTAGGTGTTGATGCGCGCGACCATCTGAAGGTCGTGATTCAACCCAAACGAGGTGTAGTCCCCGCCCAGCAACACCAAATCAGGCGACAGCTGGTTTAGCGACTCCATCATCGCGTACACGCGCTCTGGCTGGTTCAACCAATCAATGTGCAAATCGCTGACATACAGGATCTTCGTGCCTTCGAATGGCTGCGGCAGATCGGCCAGCTGCAGGTCCACATACTCCAGATGCAGCACCCGCGCCTCGATAGACATCCAGCCCAGCACCGAGACGCACGCCAACACCACGCTGAGCAAAGCAATCCGCAGCCAGCGACGCCTCTTTTGTGGTTTTGCCTTCTTCTTGTTTGCCATATGCCTCCCGGAGCGATTCTCGCAAGTGTTTCACGTGAAACAATCGCGCTTCTAGGCGTCAAATGTTTCACGTGAAACATTTTCATCGCATGTAAGCAGTTTCACCGCCCACAATGGTCATCGCCACCTCGCCATTCGCGTCCAGCAGCGCCAGATCGGCGTGGTTGCCCACCGCAATCCGCCCGCGCTCTGTCTCCCCGATGGCGTCAGCCGGCGCGGCAGTCGCCATGTGGATTGCCTGCTCCAGCGGCACCCCCACAACCTGGGCCATGTTGCGCACCGCACGCTCCATGGTCAGCGTGCTGCCCGCAATGGTGCCATCGCTCAGCCGTGCCTCTCGATTCTTCACGGTCACGTCGTTTGCGCCCAGCTTGTACTGGCCATCCGGCATGCCGGTGGCCTCCATGGCGTCGGTAATCAGCAGACAGCCGTCCGCGCCCTTGGCCCGCCAGGCCAGCTTCAGCGTGGTCGGATGCAGGTGCAGCAAGTCGGCAATGATCTGCACGCGGATCTCGTCCATGGTCAGCGCCGCGCCCGGCACGCCCGGCGCGCGGTGAGACAGCGCATTCATGCCATTGAACAGATGCGTGACCTGGCTAACCCCAGACTCCACCGCCTGCCGCATCTGATCCACACTGGCGTCGGTGTGCCCGGCGGACAGCGCGGTCTGACCCCGCAACGCCTGAATCAGTTCCAGCGCGCCCTCAATGTCTGGGGCGATGGTCACGAGTTTGACCGCGTCTTCCAATCCTTTCGCGATCTTCAGATAGTTCTCCATGGAGGCCGGAAAGATAAACTGCCCCGGCTGCGCGCCTTTCTTGGCCGCGTTCAGGAACGGTCCCTCCAGATGGCAGCCAAGCACCCTGGCGCCCATCGGCCCTTCGTGCGTCAGCTCACGCGCCGCGCTCAACGCCGCGCGGGTATCTTCATACGACGCGGCCATTGTCGTGGGCAGAAACCCTGTTACGCCGTGCCGCACAAGCCCCTGCGCCATATGCGCGATCGCCGCTCGCCCGTTCATCGTGTCTTGGCCGCCATAGCCGTGAATGTGAATGTCGATAAATCCCGGAATTACCAACAATTCAGTTGCGTCAATTACCGGCTCCCCTGGCGCCTGAACCAGCTCGCTTCCGATCTCCGCAATGCGCCCTTCGCGCAACCGCAGCGACAGCCCTTTCACAAATTCTCCACCGATTAGGGCCCTCGCGTTACAAATTAACATTCCTTACGCCTCCATTTTATGCAAATCGGCAAACTTAACCATTGCATGATGTTACCACATACATTATAATATGAATGCTGAGCATAGGCAAGTCAAGATGGAAAATCCATTTTGATTTGTTTGTTCTGCTTATGATGAACGGGAGGGCTCCATGGCAAACAAACCAACACGGCGGCTTTCCTGGATCGCCGTCCTGCTGCTGGTCTCGCTGGTTTGCACGGTCGCTTATTTTCTCGCAAACCAAATCGTGAACGCGCGCATGCCCCGTTTGAGCAACGCGATCAGCGTTCCGGCACGCAGCAACCAGTACATTGAGGCGCTGGGCAACGGCATGATTTATTACGACGGTTCGTCGCTGCATGCGCTGGACGGGCGCGGTCGCCAGATCTGGAGCTACGCGTGCGGTTCGCTGGCCGATTACAGCGTGAGCGATGGTGGCGTGGCCACCTGGACGGGCACCATGCTTTCGCTGCTGCCGCCGGGCAGCGGCACCGCGCTTTACAGCGGGAACCAGGAAAAGGCGATTCTGGACGCGCGCCTGGGAAAATCCTTCGCCGCGGTTCAGCTGGGCGAGGAACACAACAGCACCATGCTGATCCTGGACACCAACGGCCGCCAGATCGACAAGATCGAGCTGCCCAACCAGACGGTTCTGGACTTCGGGTTCTTCCGCAATGGCTCGCTGCTGTGGGTGATGTCGCTCGACACCGAGGGCACCGCGCTGCTGGGCACCATCAACACCTACAAGCCCGGCAAGATGCTCGCCGGCACCATCGAGGACGACACGCAGCTCATCTACGACGTTTCGTTCCAGTCCGCGAAGGTGCGCGTCGTCGGTCTGAACGACATCCGGGATTACGATTACATCCGCGACGAAATTCGCGACAACCGCATCCTGGTATATGGCTGGAAGATGGTGGCCACGGACAAAAGCCAGGCCGACCCGCTGATGGTGTTCGTGCCCATCGCCCAGGCCGAAGGCGCTGGCATCACCGATCTGCGCGTCATTCAGGGTCAGGACGATCAATCCATCCGTCTGCCTGGCACGGCCAGCCAGGTGTTCGCCCGGGGCGAGACGATCTACGCCTTCGCGCAAGATCGGGTCATGGTGGTGAACCTCCGATCCCCCGAGCCGGTCGTTTACCAGTTGCCCGTCCTGATCGACCGCGTGGTGGCGCTCACCGACAACCACTCGGCCATCGTCACATCGGGCTCTGCCGTGTATATGATTCCCCCGCCTTGAGTTCTCAAACAAAAACGCACAATAGCTTAGGAGGGAAAAAACTTGAATTTTAACTTCGTTGACCTCTTCATCGTCGCCGTGCTGGGGCTCTCACTGATCGCAGGCATGTACAAGGGCTTTATCGCCTCGGGCTTAACGGCAGTGGGTTTTGTGGGCGCGTGGTTCGGGGCCATGAACCTGTATCCCCAGGTCGCCAACGCCATCATGGGCAACAGCAGCTTCATGAACATCGCCAAGTACTATCTGGACGCGGGCTCCATGTTCGAACCCAAGTCTCTGGGCGACACGCTGGTGCAGGGCGCTGTGGAAAACGGTCTGCTGAAGCAGGCCATCGAAGGCATCAAGGGCGTCCCCCAGGTGGTCATCGACGCATTCAGAAACAACGTTACCGAACAAATGTTCAGCAACACCAACCTCAACAACTTCACGGATTACCTGGGTCAGACCGTGCTCGCCTCGGCGATCAACGTGCTGGCGTTCATCCTGGTGTTCGTGGTGCTGTACCTGGTGCTGCTGCTCGTCGTAAACCTGCTGAACAACGTGTTCCACTTTCCGCTGCTGCGCCACTTTGACTGGCTGCTGGGCGGCGTCTTCGGGCTGGCGCGCGGCGCGGTCATCATGCTGCTGATCCTGGCCGTGGTGCCCATGGTGATGGCCATGGTCAACCTGGACGTGGTCCAAAAGATGATGGACACCTCCTGGATCCTGACCAACTTCTACCCCAAGGACTTCACCCTCGCCATCCCGGAAATCGTCAAGGCCGCGTTCTCGAAAACATTCTAATCGAAGGGCGTCGGCCCTTCTGACCTCCCGGTGGTTTTTTCCCGTGAAGGGCGCACGCTGTGCGCCCTTTCATCATGAGGCAAAACAGAGAAAACCGAACATCAGTTTAATTTCTGCCGGACATCTGTAAAACTCACGAACAAAGTGGTATACTAGGTACCGTACCAGGCAGGTAAAGGAGGGGTTCAGATGATGTTTCCGATCAGCTCGCCGTTTGCGCCCCGAGGCGACCAGCCACAGGCGATCGCCGGTCTGGTGGACGGCGTAAACAAGGGCTACCGCGATCAGGTGCTGCTGGGCGTCACCGGTTCTGGCAAGACGTTCACCATGGCCAACATCATCAAGGAATCCCAGCGCCCGGCGCTGGTCATCGCCCACAACAAGACGCTGGCGGCCCAGCTGGCGGCCGAGTTCCGCGAGTTCTTTCCGGAAAGCGCGGTGGGCTATTTCGTTTCGTATTACGATTATTATCAGCCGGAGGCCTACATCCCTTCCTCCGACACCTTCATCGACAAGGCGTCCACCATCAACGACGAGATCGACCGCATGCGCCACAGCGGCACCGCCTGGCTATCCGAGCGGCGCGACGTGATCATCGTGGCGTCGGTCAGCTGCATCTACGGCCTGGGCGATCCCAGCGAATACGAGGATCTGTCGGTCTCGCTGCGCGAGGGCATGCAGCTGGACCGCGACCAGTTGCTCGCCCGGCTGGTGGACATTCAGTACAGCCGCAACGATTTCGAGTTCGAGCGCGGCACGTTCCGCGTGCGGGGCGACGTGGTGGAGGTCATCCCCGCCGGGTATCTGGAGAAGGCGTTGCGCATTGAGTTCTTCGGCGACACGGTGGAGCGCATCTCCGAGATCGATACGCTCACCGGCGCGCCGATCCGCCACCTGAGCCACGTGATGATTTTCCCAGCGTCCCACTATGCCACTTCGCGCGACAAGCTGGACGCCTGCATCGCCAATATAGAGGAAGATTTGGCCGCACGGTTGGAAGAGCTTACGGAGGGCGGGCGCTTGCTGGAGGCGCAGCGGCTGGAGCAGCGCACCCGCTACGACATCGAGATGATGCGAGAGATCGGCTACTGCTCGGGCATCGAAAACTACTCGCGCTACTTCGATGGCCGCCAACCCGGCCAGGCGCCATTCACCCTGCTCGATTATTTCCCGCGCGATTTCCTGGTGTTCATCGACGAGTCCCACGTCACCGTGCCCCAGATCCGCGCCATGTACAACGGCGACCGCGCGCGCAAGCAATCGCTGGTCGACTACGGCTTCCGGCTGCCCGCTGCGTTTGACAACCGCCCGCTGCAGTTTCACGAATTCAATGAAAAGCGGGGCCAGACCATCTATGTGTCCGCCACGCCCGCACCCTACGAGATGTCCATCGCCAACCAGGTGGTGGAGCAGATCATCCGCCCCACCGGCCTGATCGACCCGGAAATCATCGTGCGCCCGGCCACCGGGCAGGTGGACGACCTGCTGGGCGAGATCCGCCAAGTGGTTGAGGGCAAGAGCCGCGTGCTGGTCACCACGCTCACCAAGCGCATGGCCGAGAGCCTCACGCAGTATCTGGCAGAGATGGACGTGCGCGTGGAGTATCTGCATTCCGATGTCGAGACGCTGGAGCGCATCAAGCTGATCCGCTCGCTGCGGCTGGGCGAGTTCGACGTGCTGGTGGGCATCAACCTGCTGCGCGAGGGGCTGGACCTGCCCGAGGTGGCGCTGGTCACGATCCTCGACGCCGACAAAGAGGGTTTCCTGCGCAGCGAGACCAGCCTGATCCAGACCATCGGCCGCGCCGCGCGCAACGTGGAAGGCCGCGTCATCATGTACGCCGATCAGCTCACCGATTCCATGCTGCACGCGATTCAGGAGACCAACCGCCGCCGCGCGCTGCAAATCGCGTTCAACGAGCAGCATGGCATCAAGCCGGAAACCGTGCGCTCCGCCGTGCGCCAGCTGATGGAGATCACGCGCGCGCCCGAGGATGGCGCGAAGTCTTCCACGCTGGACGAGGCCGAGCGCCTCATGGCCATCGATCGCATCGAAGAGCAGATGCTGGCCGCCGCCGCCGACCTCGACTTCGAAAAGGCCGCCAAGCTGCGCGATCAGTGGCTGTCCCTCAAGGGGGAGAAAGCGCTTACAGGCGCCAAACCCGCGCCTGGGCGCAGACCGCAACGCAAGCGAAGATGACCAATATTCCCGCATCATCGGGGTCAAGGGCATCCTGTCCTCGCGGGGGCTTAGGAGGCAGCGCCCCTATCGTTCCCCCACATCATCACTTTACCGAGGGGACCTGCATGAAGGATCATATTTTTATCAAAGGCGCCCGGGAGCACAACCTGAAGAACATCGACATCGAGCTGCCGCGCGCTGAGCTGATCGTGCTGACCGGCCGTTCGGGCAGCGGCAAGTCGTCCCTGGCGTTTGACACGATCTACGCCGAGGGCCAGCGCCGCTACGTGGAATCGCTGTCGGCCTACGCGCGCCAGTTTTTGGGTCAGATGGAGAAGCCCGATGTGGACTACATCGAGGGCCTGTCCCCCGCCATCTCCATCGACCAGAAGACCACCAGCAGAAACCCGCGTTCCACCGTGGGCACCGTCACAGAGATCCACGACTACCTGCGCCTGCTGTACGCGCGGGCGGGCACGCCCCACTGCCCCGAGTGCGGCAAGGAAATCCACCAGCAAACGGTGGATCAGATCGTCGACCAGGTGATGTCGCTGCCCGAGCGCACGCGCATCCAGGTGCTGGCGCCCATCGTGCGCAGCCGCAAGGGCGAGCACACCAAGCTCATCGAGGACATGGGCAAACAGGGCTATGTGCGCATCCGCATCGATGGCGAGCTGTACGAGATCAACGAGACGCCCGCGCTCGACAAGAACAAGAAGCACACCCTCGAGGTGGTCATTGACCGCCTGGTGGTTCGGGACGACATCCAGCGCCGGTTGGCGGATTCTCTCGAGACCGCCATGCACCTGTCCGGGGGCCTGGTGATCATCAACGTGCTGGACGGCGAGGATCTGATGTTCTCGCAGAACTATGCCTGCCCGGACTGCGGCGTCTCCATCGAGGAGCTCACGCCGCGCATGTTCTCGTTCAACAATCCCTACGGCGCGTGCCCCACCTGCTCGGGCCTGGGGTCTCTGCACAAGGTGGATCCGGACATCGTCATCCCGGACGATGCACTCAGCCTGAACCAGGGCGCGATCCGCGTCAGCGGCTGGAACACCGCCGAGGAGGGCGGCAGCATGGCGCGCATGTACCTGGACGCGCTGAGCAAGCACTATCAGTTTTCACTGGACGCCCCCATCAACCAGCTGCCCGAGAAGATCCGCGAGATTCTGCTCTACGGCACCCGCGGCGAAAAGATCAAGATCGACTACCAGCGCGAGTATGGCTCGGGCACGTTTACCGCGCCTTTCGAGGGCGTGATCACCAACCTGGAGCGCCGCTACCGCGAAACCCAGTCCGACTCCATGAAGGAAGAGCTCGAGAGCTACATGGCTGACACCCCTTGCCCGGACTGCAACGGCCAGCGCCTGAAGCGCGAGTCGCTGGCGGTCACTTTCGGCGGGCAGTCCATCGCCCATGTCAGCGCGCTGCCGGTGCGCGAATCCATGCGATTCTTCAAGTCCGTCGAGCTCACCGAGAAGCAGGCGATCATCGCCCGCCAGATCCTGAAGGAGATCGATTCCCGGCTCGGATTCCTGGTGGACGTGGGCCTGGATTACCTCACCTTGGCGCGCAACGCCAGCACGCTTTCGGGCGGCGAGGCGCAGCGCATCCGGCTCGCCACGCAGATCGGCAGCAGCCTAGTGGGCGTGCTGTACATTCTGGATGAACCCAGCATCGGCTTGCACCAGCGCGACAATCAGAAGCTGCTCAAGACGCTGAAGAACCTGCGCGACCTTGGAAACACGCTGATCGTGGTGGAGCACGACGAGGAAACCATGATGGAGGCCGATTACATCGTGGACATCGGCCCGGGCGCGGGCGCCCACGGCGGCCAGATCGTGGCCCAGGGCACCGCCCAGCAGATCATGAACAATCCGGATTCCATCACCGGCCGCTATCTGAGCGGCAAGCTCAGCATTCCGGTGCCGAGCGTCCGCCGCAAACCCACCGGCTGGATCACCATCAAGGGCGCGCGCGCCAACAACCTGCAAAACGTCGATGTGAAGATCCCTCTCGGCGTCATCACCTGCGTCAGCGGCGTGTCGGGCAGCGGCAAGTCGTCGCTGGTGAACGAGATCCTGTTCAAGTCGCTGTCCCACACGCTGAACCGCTCGCGGCTGCGCGCCGGCGCGCACGACGGCATCGAGGGCGTGGAGCAGCTGGACAAGGTCATCGCCATCGACCAGTCGCCCATCGGCAGAACACCCAGGTCCAACCCGGCCACCTACACCGGCGTGTTCGAGCTGATCCGCGACGTGTTCGCGTCCACGCCCGACGCCAAGGCGAGGGGCTACAAGTCCAACCGCTTCAGCTTTAACGTCAAGGGCGGACGCTGCGAAGCCTGCACCGGCGATGGCATCATCAAAATCGAGATGCACTTTCTGCCGGACGTGTATGTCCCTTGCGAAGTCTGCAAAGGCCACCGCTACAACCGCGAGACGCTGGAAGTCCGCTACAAGGGCAAGAACATCTACGAAGTGCTGGACATGACGATCGAGGCCGCGCTGGAGTTTTTCCAGGCGCTGCCCCGCATCGCGTCCCGGCTGCAGACGATGGTGGACGTGGGACTGGGATACGTGAAGCTTGGCCAGCCCTCGACGACGCTCAGCGGAGGCGAGGCACAGCGCATCAAGCTGGCCACCGAGCTGTCGCGCAGGGCCACCGGCCGCACGATCTACATCCTCGATGAGCCCACCACCGGACTGCACATGGCCGACGTGAACCAGCTGGATCAAGTTCTGCAGCGCTTGGCCGACGCGGGCAACACGCTGATCATCATCGAGCACAACCTGGATCTGATCAAGACCGCCGATTACCTGATCGACATGGGCCCGGAGGGCGGCGACCGGGGCGGGCAGGTGGTGGCGATGGGCACGCCGGAGGACATCGCAAACCATCCGGAAAGCTACACCGGCCAGTTCCTGAAAAAGATCTTCAGGCCAGCTAATCCCGGGAAATAATCGCGTGCAAACGCTTGATCTGCTTGACTTTTGGCGCCCGTCATGGCATAATAGTCGGGCATGCACCTGTAGCTCAGCAGGATAGAGCGTCCGCCTCCTAAGCGGAAGGCCGTGAGTTCGAATCTCGCCAGGTGCGCCAAATCCACCCGAAAGGGTGGATTTTTTGCGCGCCTCGAGATTTGAACTCTGCATACAGGAGCACAGCGAACTGGATGCGAGGGGGGCGAAGCCGCCGCTGCTAGGCGGCCATCTCGCCAGGTGCGCCAAATCCACCCTTTCGGGTGGATTTTTTGCGCGCCTCGAGATTCGGTAAAGCAGGGTCTTTCCCTCCCCCCACAATTCGCTCCGATTCACAAATCCCGCGCAGTTTACGCCGGATTAATCATGTTCGCATGGGCAAGGGCATATAGAATGTCGCCGAGTCACGCGGGGCATGTCCCCGGCACCGGCTGCATGAACTGCCCTGCGTACGAGGGCTTTCAGATAAATCTTACCATCCCCATCATCATCTCAGGGAGGAAGCGACATGAAAAAGACGATCGGGGTTCTGCTGGTTCTGGCCCTGTTGGCCGGCCTGTTTGCGGCCGCGTCGGCAGTCGGCCTTCTGCCAAACCAAAGCCTGGTGCTGGATCTGTTCGCGCGCGCTGAAGAGGCCCCCGTCCTCAAAATTGCTCTCGGGCCCTGCCCGCCGCTTGAGGTGCCGTTCGTGGACACCGGGCAGCCGCCGCCGCTTCGCCCAAAAGCTGGGCGCGCGGTCCGCATGCCGTTTCAATCCAAGCTCCATAATTCCTTGCTTTGTTGAGTCAACTCTGCCGATCAACGCCCGCGCGGGCGTGAAACCGCGCATCCTGCTCCACCAAAACAAAGGGCGCGCCCGGTGCCACAACACCGCGCGCGCCTTTGTGCTGCCTGGACGTCAGATTTTCTTGCCATAGTAAATCTTCAGCGCCAGCCGATGCATCGACATAAACACGGCCACCGCCATCAGCGTAAAGCCGATCTTTTCATCCACCAGGCTCAGTCCGATGCCCGCCACCGCCACGACGCTCAGCGCAAACCCATAGGCCAAGCCGCCGGTCTTGCTCATGATCAGCTTGGTGCGTTCGTCATGCTCCTCGATGTAGAGCTTGCGCAGTTTGGATTCGTCTTTCAGCGCACGCCAATACTGGAAGATGCCGACCAGCATGACCGCCGCCAGCGCACAGAACATGCCAACGGCCATGCCCGTTGCGAAATCTCTCATGTGCGCGTCGCTGTTGAGCGAGCGCAGATACCCCCAAACGCCCACCGTGCCAATGAACACCAGCGCGATCACCGCGCAAACCACCAGTATCCTGATCCTGCGTTGAACCACCGCGCGATATTCCGCCATTTTAAATCTCCTCCACTTCCGAAAAATCAAACACTTCTTCAATCGTCAATCCAAAGTATTTCGCGATTTTGTAAGCCAGCGGCAGCGACGCCACGTACTTGCCGCACTCGATGGAAGTGATCGTCTGCCGGGTCACCCCTACGGCCATTGCCATCTCCTCCTGAGACAGCTTGTGCTGTTTTCTAAGCTCCGGGATCCGGGTTTTCAACAGAGCCCATCTCCTCTCAATAGAAAATGCATAGCTTGCTTTGCACGTTCAGTATAGCAAGCTATGCATTTTATGTCAAGTTCGCTTTGCATTTTTCCCGTGTTAAGATTTGTTCACTCGTACCAACCCGTGCTCGGTGACACATGCTCCTGCACATTCTGCAGCATTTCCAGCAGCAAGGTGCTCAGATCGCGACCGCTGACCTGGTTGAGCGCAGCGGCAAAATCGGGCAGCGAGGCGACCCTGCCGCGGTTCTGTTCCGCATAGGCCTCGAGCACATCCAGAAAAACGTCCTCCCCCGTGGAGACGCTGATCTCATACATCGCGGCGGCGCCCCGGTTGCGCAGCACGATCTCGTACTCGTTCTGCGACCCGAACTGGCTGGACGCGCTGTCCACGCGCACATTGCCGGGCAGCGTCAGCTGTAGCGCGGGCAGCACCCGCGTGTTCAGCTCCTGCAGAAACCGCGCCTGACCATAGGTCTGCTGGATGTAATACAGCGCAAGATAGCTCGGGATCGCTTCCGACAGCCAGGGCTCCCTGGCGGGATGGTTTCCCACCATCTCGCCAAAGTACTGCTTGGCAATGTTCAGCGCCAGCTCGTACTCCAGCTCATCCCGCTTGTTCCAGCGGATTAGCGAATCGTCCACCAGGATCAGCCCGCTGCGCGAGGCGCTTGCCCCCACCAGGTTGGTCTGCGCCAGCGTCAGCGGCTTCTCCAGCGCGCCGAGCTTGCCTTCAAACAGCCTGACCGCCTGCGCCGCCACGTCCAGCGCGTAATTGGCCATGCCCCCGTCGGTCATATAGGCCGTGATCGCCATGGTTCCGGCCTGCCGTTCGAACGCTTTATACTGCTGACCGATCACAATGGGCAACTCGCGCACGCCGTCGGCTTTGATCATCCACGAATCCCGCGCGCCGCCGTCGCTCTTTGTGACCTTTCCCACGCTGGCCACCTGGCAGTTTTTGGGCAGATCCAGCGTCGCGCTGTAGTCCGCCGGGTCTGAATGGCGGCACTCGCCCACCGGCAGCGCCTGCACCAGGCTGAACTCCTGAAGGTCCGGATCCCAGGGCGCCAGCATCGGATAAAACCCAATCAGCTTGAAGCTCAGGCTCGACACGCCGTAAATCCCGTTGCACTTGGGCAGCAGCAGCTCATAACCAAAGCGCAGCGTGCAGCTCTGCCCGGGGGCCAAATCGCACTCGATGCGCAGCGCCGCTTCGTCCTGACCGATGACGCCCCAATCGCAGGCCTGACCATCCAGCTCCATCAAAAAAAAATCAGCGCCACCCGGCGTAAAGCCTTCCGGGTAGGCGCTCTGCATGATCTCCATCTCAAATGGCGCGGTGGCCTGCCTTCGGTAGGCGTTGGGATACAGGCTGAGCAGCAGCTCGTCCAGCTGTTGCCCGGTGCGGTTGGTGAAGCGAATCGTCTGCTCCACGCGCGCCGCGTCCAGCTGCTCCATCACGTCGATGTTGAACGTGTAGGCATCGCGCGTCATTCCCTCGGCGCCCGCGGTGGCGATCAGCTCGATCGCCGCCGCCACAATCCCCACCAGCCCCAGCAGAATCACCAGAACCAGCGCGATGATGCGCGTCATGTTCTTTTTCATAGCCTTCTCCTATTCGATGGTGCGAATGCTCCCCAGCGGCCACATCACATAGCGCACCTTGCCGATCATCATGCCGCGCGGGATAAAGCCCGGCTCGAACCGGCTGTCGTTGCTGTTGTTTCGGTTGTCCCCCATCACGAAGTAGTGGCCCTCGGGCACCGTGTACGGCCCGTAGCTGCGCACGTCCGGGTTGGCCACGTAGGGCTCGCTGATGGGCACGGTGTTCACGTAGGTCACGCCGTTCGCCAGCCAGATCGTGTCCCCCGGCAGGCCGATCACGCGCTTGACGAAGTTATCGCTCTCCTTGCGGCCCGGGTAGTGGCAGATCACCACGTCGCCGCGCGCGGGACCGTTGAGCTTCATGTCCAGCACCGTCACGATCAGCCGTTCTCTGTTGTGCAGCGTGGTCTCCATGGACTCGCCGTCCACGCGAATCACGGTGAACAGGAACGTGCGGATCAGGAACACCGCGATCAGCGCAAACGCGAGGCTGACCACCCATTCCCGAATCTCTTTTTTTGCCCGGGGCGAAAGCATCGGCTTTTTCTCTTCTTCCCGCATGGTCAGAACCGGCGCGTTCTCAGCGGCCTCCGCCTGGGCGTCCTGCACGACATTTTCCTTGTTTTTCTGTTCGCTCATGCTCGTTCGACCTTCCCTATTGAATCGTTTGAAATCGGTCCAAGGGCCACACAATCTGCCTCGCCTTGGCCACGATGGCATCCTTAGACAGCGCGCCCACGTCTTCATACGTGCTGTCCTTGCTGACCGCGCGGTTGTCGCCCATCACGAAGTAATGGCCGTCCGGCACGGTGTATGGCCCAAAATCGCGGCTGGTCGGGTGCCTGACATACGGCTCGTCGAGCGCCTCGCCATTGACATAGGTCACGCCCGCCTTGACCTGCACGGTCTCGCCCGGCAGCCCGATCACGCGCTTCACGCGGTAACTCCCGTCCGTCACGTGCGGGTAGTTGCAGATCACCACATCCAGCCGCTGCGGGCCGTTGATCTTCAGATCGATGATCGTGGCCGCCACCCGATCCTTGTCTTGAAGGGTCTCCATCATGGACGGCCCCTGCACCAGAATCATCGTGAACAGGAACGTGCGTATCACCACGAACGCGGCCAATGCCACGATCAGGCACACCACCCACTCCAGGATCTCCCGCTTCAGGCTCTTTTTCGGCGCGCTTTCGGTTTGCTGCATGTTCATGCTCCCTGCGTCGTCAGGACGCCTTTTTACTCCGTCAGATCCTTGCGCCGGCTCAGCGGCCAGACAACGGCGCGCACGCGGCCCAGCCGGTGCTTTTCCACCAGTCCCACCCGGCCGTCGTCGCGGCTGTCCAGCGTGACGCTGCGGTTGTCGCTCAGCACGAAGTAGCGCGAACCGGGCAGCGTACGCTCTGGATAGGGTTCGTAGGAACGGAGCGTAACATACGGTTCCGCCAGCGCGATGCCGTCGATCATGGTGTCGCCCATGCCGGTGATCTCGACCCGCTGGCCGGGCGTGGCAATCACGCGCCGGATGACCACCTGATCCGTGTTTTTCACGCCGACCGACACGATGTCGCGCGGCATGGGGTTGGCGCTCTGGTAATCAAACTTGGTGATCAGCACCCAATCGCCTTCCTGCAGCGTGTCGTACATGGCGTCGCCCGAGATCTGCACCACCTCAAACACAAAGGTGCGCAGCAGGAAACTCAGCAGCAGCGCGACCGCCACCGCAAACGCCGTGTAGAACAGCAGATAGAGCGGGTTGGTGCGCTTCTTCCTGCTGCCCTTTCCCTTCTTGACGCCCTGGGCGGGGCGCCGCTGCGCGGGCCTTGCACCCGGCTTCCTGTAGTATGCGTCATCTGGGTACAGATACTCCGAATCACGCCTGGAAACCGGCTTCTTTTTCTGCGGCGGCTTGCGGTATGCCTCATCGTTTAGCGTGCTCGGCCTGGCGATGGGCTTTTTCTGCCCCGCCGGGCGCGGCTTCTGGCTGGCGGATGCCGGCCGGGCTTTGCGCTGAAGCTCCCTGCGGTCGTCTTCTCTCATGTGTCCAATTCCTCTCCGGCTCTTTGAAGTATCTTCTTCACGCGCTTCTCAAACTCGGGGCGGTCCAGCATCACGATGCGGCTGCAGCCCTGGCATTTGATCTTGATGTCGGCGCCCACCCGCGTCACAGTCCAGGTGTCGCTGCCGCATGGATGGGGTTTGCGCATCTTCACGATGTCATTCAGCTGGATGTCCATCGGCCATTCCTCTCATGAAGCGATACGGGCCGTTTACAATTGAGCTTTCACGCAGTCAATGCCCAATTCAATCGCCTTCTGGTTGGCGGGCATGAACTTTTCCTTCTCCGGGCCCATCTTGTGCCGAAGCGCGTCCATCAGCGTTTCCACCGAGAAATCCCCGGTCAGCGCGGTGTATGCGCCCAGCATGACCATGTTGGCCGCGCGGGCGGAGCCCGCCTGCTCGGCGATCTCGCTGGAAGGAACGGCGATCACCTTGATGTCGGTGCGCGTGGGCTTTACGTCAATCAAACTCTGGTTGTAGATCAGCGCGCCGCCGGGCACCACGCTCTTCTCGAACAGCTCCATGGACGGGCGGTTCATGGCGATGACCACGTCCGCGTCCTCCACCCTGGGTGAACCGACCTCCTGGTCGCTGATCACGACCGCGCAGTTGGCCGAGCCGCCGCGCATCTCGGGGCCGTAACTGGGCATCCAGGACACGTTTTTGCCGTCCAGCATGCCGGAATAGGCCAGCAACTGGCCGATCAGCAGCACGCCTTGCCCACCAAAACCGGCGATGATGAGTTGCCTGTCCATGTCACTGAACCTCCTTCATCACGCCCAGCGGGTATTGCGGGATCATGCTCTGTTCGAGCCACTTCAGCGACTCCACGGCGTTCAGCCCCCAGTTGGTGGGGCAAGTCGACAGCACCTCGATCATGGTGAAGCCCTTGCCCGCGATCTGGTATTCGAACGCCTTCTTGATCGCCTTTTTGGCCTCCATGATGTGTTTCACGTCGTGCACCGACACGCGCTGAATCAGCGCCGGGCCGTCCAGGGTGGCCAGCATCTCACTGACGCGCAGCGGATTGCCGCTCTGCGCGGCGTCGCGCCCCAGCGGAGATGTGGTGCTCTTCTGGCCAATCAGCGTGGTCGGGGCCATCTGGCCACCGGTCATGCCGTAGATCGCGTTGTTGACAAAGATCGTGGTGATCAGCTCGCCCCGGGTGGCCGCATGCACAATCTCAGCGCAGCCGATCGAGGCCAAGTCGCCGTCTCCCTGATAGGTGAACACCACGCTGTCCGGCTGGCTGCGCTTGATGCCGGTCGCCACCGCCGGCGCGCGGCCGTGAGCGGCCTCGTACATGTCGCAGCTGAAATAGTTGTAGGCAAACACCGCGCAGCCCACCGGCGCCACGCCGATGGTCTTGTCGCCGACGCCCAGCTCGGAAAGGGACTCCGCGACCAGCTTATGGATGATGCCGTGGGTGCAACCGGGGCAATAGTGCAGCGGAACGTCCGTCAGCATGCTGGGTTTCTCATATACGACCGCCATTACAGCCCCTCCTTGATGTTCATGATCTGCTGATACACTTCGTTGACGCCGGGCATCATGCCGCCCGCCCTGCCAAAAAAGCTCACCGGGCATTTCCCGTCCACCGCCAGACGGACGTCGTCCACCATCTGGCCCATGGACATCTCCACCGCCAGAAAGTGCTTGGCGTGAGCCGTGGCGCCGCGAATGACTTCCGTCGGGAACGGCCACACGGTGATCGGCCGAATCAGCCCAACCTTCACGCCCTGCTCGCGAGCCCGGCGGATGGCGGTCAGCGCGATGCGCGCCGTGGTGCCATAGGCAACCAGCACGATCTCGGCGTCATCCAGCTGCTCGGTCTTGTAAAGAAGCTCATTCTTCTCGATCTGGTCGTATTTCGCCTGCAGCTTCAGGTTGTGCTGCTCGAGCGCATTTGGGTCGATGTAGAGGGAATTGATCACCGCGCGCTCCCTCTGGTCTCCCTTTTTCCAGCCGGTGGCCGCCCAGGTTTTCTCGGGCAGGTCGGGCATGACATAGTCGGGCATGGTGACCGGCTCCATCATCTGGCCGATGACGCCGTCGCCCAGCACCATCACGGGGTTTCGGTATTTGTCGGCCACGTCAAACGCTTTTTGCGTCAGCTCGACGGCCTCCTGAACGGTGGCCGGCGCGAACACGCACATGCGGTAGTCGCCATGGCCGCCGCCGCGCGTTGCCTGGTAATAGTCGGATTGCGACGGCTGGATGGACCCGAGGCCCGGACCGCCGCGCACGATGTTCACGATGACGCACGGAAGCTCCGCGCCCACGATGTAGCTGATGCCCTCCTGCTTCAGCGAGATGCCCGGGCTGCTGGAGCTGGTCATCACCCGCGCGCCGGTGCCGGCCGCGCCATACACCATGTTGATCGCGGAGACCTCGCTCTCGGCTTGCAGAAACGCGCCGCCCACCTGGGGAAGGCGAAGCGACATGTAGTCCGGAATCTCATTCTGAGGGGTGATCGGATAGCCAAAAAAATATCGGCAGCCCGCCTGCACCGCGGCCTCGGCGATCGCCTCGTTGCCCTTCATCATCTGACGCTGCATGAATCCATCCCCCTCCTTACTTTTCTACGGTGATCACGCTGTCCGGACACATCCGGGCGCAAAACGCGCATCCGATGCACTTTTCCATGTCGCTGCACTCGGCCGGGTGATACCCCTTCTGGTTGATCTTGTCAGACAGGTTCAGCAGTTTCTTGGGGCAGGCCAGTATGCACAGCCCGCAGCCCTTGCATTTGTTCTCGTGAATCGTGATCTTTGCCAATGAGAATTACCTGCCTTCCGAATAGACGTGTATTCACTAATTATATACCATTCACATGAAGAATCAAGGAAAAGCCGGAAAAAACATTCATTTTCCAACGCAAAACTTTTCAAAGATCCCGTCAATCACGCGCTCAGACGCCGACGCGCCGGTGATCTCCGTCAGGCATCCCAGCGCCGCCATCAGGTCGATGGCCGCAAGATCCACCGGGGATCCGGCTGCCAGGGTTTCGATGGCGCTGCCCAGCGAAGTGATGGCCCGCTGGGCGCACCCGATGTGGCGCTCGGTCGTCATCTGCTGTTCGATTGCGCCTGCGCCCGCGAATCGCTCGGCGATGGCGGATAGCAACTCGTCGATCCCGTCCCCCGTGGTGGCGCAGACGCAAAGCGCTTTCGATCCCCTGGGCAGCTGGTTTTCGAGGCTTTCACACTTGGACGAAACCAAATCCTTTTTGTTCAGCACAACCAAGACCCGCCCGTCCGCTTGCGAAAGCAGCTGTTGATCCTGCGCTTCCAGCGGGCTGGAGGCGTCCAGCACCAGCAGCACCACATCGGCAGCCTTCTGCGCCTGCTCGGCGCGCGCAATCCCGATCTGCTCAGCCTCGTCCCGCGCCTGTCTGCGTCCTGCGGTGTCTGAAATCTCGATCAAGAGGCCGTTCAGCCGGATCCGCTCGGTCAGCACGTCCCGGGTGGTGCCTGGCGCGGCGGTGACGATGGCGCGCTCCTGCTTGATCAGCGCGTTCAGCAGCGACGACTTGCCCACATTGGGCTTGCCGACCAGCACCACGGACAACCCTTCGCGGATCAGCCGCGCGTTCTTCTCGTCGGCAGCTTTTTCAAGCGCCCGCCTGACTTGCCTCGCGCCGTCGATCACTTGCCCGGACGTGGCTTGTTCGTCGATCTCCTCCGGAAAATCGTTTCCGGCTTCGATCAAGGCCAGCAGATTTGTCAGCTGTTCGATCTGCTCGGTCACGAACCGCGAAAGACCGCCTTCCAGCTGCCTCAGCGCCGCGCGCGCAGCGCTCTCGCTGCCCGAGCTGATCAGCGCCATCACCGCCTCGGCCTCGCTCAGGTCGATCCGGCCATTCAGAAACGCGCGCTTGGTGAATTCGCCCGGCTCGGCCAATCTCGCGCCCGCCCTTAAAACCCTCGCCAGCGCGCGCCTGGCGGAGGCATCGCCACCGTGCACGTGCAGCTCGCACAGGTCCTCCCGGGTGTAAGTGCCGGGCGCCCTCATGAAAACGCCCATGGCCTCGTCCAGATGGCTGCCTTCCTCATCCACCACATGCCCATAGCAAAGGCGGTGAGAGCGCAGCGGCCCCTTGGCCTTTCGCGCAAAGCAGCGCGTGAAGATCTGCTCGGCCCTCTCTCCACTGATCCTGATCATTGCGATGCCGCCATCCCCCTGTGCGGTGGCAATGGCGGCAATGGTGTCTCGCTCTCGCATGGCTTACACAGTCACCCTCACCGGCAGCACCAGGTACAAAAACGCGTCTCCCTCCACGGGCTTGATCAGGCAGGGACTCACGCTGGAATTAAAGCACATGTAAACCTCGTCTTCATCGAGCGCGCGCATCACGTCACTGATGTACTTGACGTTGAAGGCGATGCTCAGCCCTTCGCCTTCAATCTCGGCGTCCATCTCCTCGTAGGCGTCTCCGCTCTCCGAATTGGCGGTGATGACAATCGAGCCGTCCTCGATCTTCATGCGAATCAGGTTGTTCTTGCCCTCCCTCGCCATCAGCGAGGCGCGCTCCACGCACATGCTCAGCGCATCGCGCGAAACCTTCACGCGGGTCTTGAAGTCGGCGGGCAAAATCTGGCGGTACTTGATAAACTCGCCTTCGATCAGCGTCGAATAGAACTGGGTTTGCCCCATGGTCAGCATCATCTGGTTGCCGCCGATCAAAACAATGGCCATCTGGGTTTCGTCGTCAGACATGATCTTTGCGATCTCGGACAGCGTCTTTCCCGGGATGATGGCCGACAGCTCAGGCGCGCTGCCGGAAATCCGCTCAACGCGCATGCCCAGGCGGAACCCGTCCAGCGCCACCATGCGCACCTCTCCGTGGGACAACTCCAGCAAGCTTCCGGTCAGCACCATGCGCGACTCGTCGCTGGAGATGGCAAAGCTGGTCTGCTGGATCATGTTGCGCAGCATCACCTGGGGCAGGATGAACGATTCGTCGGCGTTCACGTGCGGAAGCTCCGGATAGTGATCGGCCGACTGACCGGAAAGCGTGGTTCTCGAGCCCACGCACTTGATCGTCACCTGATGATTGGGGGTCATGCTGGCTGACAGCTCCGCATCGGGCATCTTGCGGACAACCTCGTGCAACAGTCGCCCGGGCAACACGCAAGCGCCTTCCTCGGCGATGTCCGCCGGCACCACGGTCACGATGCTGATCGAACCATCCGAGCAAGTCAGGCGCAGGCCCTCTTCACAAGTCCGAATCTGCACGCCCTCGTAGATGGGTTGGGTGGAGCGGGTGGACAGCGCGCGGGTCACGGTAGACAGCCCCTGAAGCAGCACGTTGGACGGGCAATTGAAGCGCATATTCTTTCCTCCGTTTGTGATTCAATTCTTATCAAAGACGTGTTGGTAGCCGTACTGTGGATACTGTGGATAGCGCATAAAAAAGCGCCTGTTACTTGGCTCAACAGCGTTTTTTGTTTGTGTATGATCCGTGTATGATCCTGTGTATACACCAGGATTTATCAACAACCGGCCCTGGGCTGAATCCGTTTTGGCCTGCTGTGTGGATTGTTTTAGCGTTCTTTGATCGCTGTCTTCAGCGATTCCACCGTCTTTAGCATCTGGGGATTGGCGCGCATGCTTTCTGAGATTTTGTCGCAGGCGTGCATCACGGTGGTGTGATCGCGACCTCCGTAGGAATCGCCGATGCGGGTGGTGGAAAGCGGCGTCATCTCTCGGGTCAAGTACATCGCGATCTGTCTGGGCAGCGCCACCTCGCGGTTTCGGCGCTGGCTCAGCAGGTCAGATCGGTCGATGTGGTAGTATTCGGCCACCGTCTGCATGATCAGCTCAGGTGTGATGCGCTTCGGATCCCGCGTGCCGATCAGGGACAGGCTCTGCTCGGCCATCTCCCGCGTGATGGGCGCCTTGGTCAAGAGCGCTTCGGCGTTGATGCGAATCAGCGAGCCCTCGAGCTCCCTTATGTTGGATTCGACTTTTTCCGCGATGCAGCTCAGCACGTCGTCTGAAACGTCGATGTGCTCGGTGTCGGCCTTTCTGCGAAGGATCGCCAGCCGCGTCTCGTAGTCCGGCTTTTGGATGTCGGCGATCAGCCCCCACTCAAACCGGGAGCGGAGCCGCTCCTCCAGCGTAGGAATGTCCTTGGGCGGTCGATCAGATGAAATGATGATCTGCTTGCCGCTGCCGTGCAGCTGGTTGAAGGTGTGGAAAAACTCCTCCTGGGTGGCTGTCTTTCCGGCGATGAACTGGATGTCGTCCACCATCAGAACGTCCACATTGCGCAGCTTGTCCCGGAGCGCTTGGTTGGTCTTCTTGGCGATGGCCGAAATCAGCTCGTTGGTGAAGTTCTCGGAGGTGATGTAAAGCAGCTTGGTGTCCGGGTTCTCGCTCTGGATGTAGTGGCCGATGGCGTGCATCAGATGCGTCTTGCCAAGGCCCACCCCGCCATACAGAAACAGCGGATTGTAGGCGTCGCTCGGCAGCTCGGCCACCGCCAAAGAGGCCGCGTGAGCGAACCGGTTGGAGTTGCCCACGACAAATGTATCGAAGGTGTACTTGAGGTTGAGCATGCTGACGCCGCCTGCGCCATCGGTGGCGCCCGGCTGCAGTTCCGGAGGCAGAGGCTCATTCTTGTTGACAAAAACCAGTTCGTACTCGCGGTTGTAGGCCTGCTTGACAGCGCTGTGCAAAATGCTGTTGTAGCGCATCCGCAGGGTTTCCACCGCAAACTGGTCCTCGATCCCGAGCACCATCTTGTTCCCGGAAACCGCCAGGATCTCCAGTGGCTTCACCCAGGTGTTGAAGCTGACCGCATTGATGTGCTGCTTGATCAGCTCCAGCGTCTTTTCCCAGGGATCCACAGGTAGGGCATAGCTTTGACTCATGTTGCGTCGTTCCCCCAAGTGTTTTATCAACGGTAATCCAGCGTTTTTCGCACAACTTATCCACAACTTATCCACAGAAAGTGGAAAGACGTCTCAGAATTGGGGATAAGTGCACGACAATGATAGCAAATATCCTGTCCCGAATCAAGCGCATTCGACCCAAAATATATTTCTTTTTCATCAATAATATTTCGGCATGTTTTCGCCGAAAGATTGGGGACTTTTCTCTATATGTTGTATTACATATCAATTTGTTGGGGAGTTTCTTCCATTATATATGGTAGTTTCTACGGATACAATTTGCTTTGGGGATTCAGCGCCGAAATATGCGTCCTGTAGCGGAGGTTGACAAGCGCACACGATCCGGTATAATGGAAACGGAATCCCAAAGCATAAAGGAGCAATTCACCATGAAGCTAGGCGTCGTTGGGCTGCCCAACGTTGGAAAAAGCACGCTATTCAACGCGATCACCTGCGCGGGGGCGCAGGCCGCGAATTATCCGTTCTGTACCATCGAGCCCAACACCGGCGTGGTGGCCGTGCCTGATACGCGGCTGGATGTGCTCGCCGAGATGTATCACCCAGAGAAGTATACCCCGGCCACCATCGAGTTTGTGGACATCGCGGGCCTGGTGCGCGGCGCCAGCCGCGGCGAAGGCCTGGGCAACAAGTTTTTGTCCCACATCCGGGAGGTCGACGCCATCGTGCATGTGGTGCGCTGCTTCGAGGATGAAAATGTGATCCACGTTGAGGGCAGCGTCGATCCGGCCCGCGACATCGAAACCATCGAGACCGAGCTGATCCTGGCCGACATCGAAACCGTCACCAAGCGCCATGACAAGGCCAGCCACATGCTGAAAAACGGGGATCCCAAGTTTCGCGCCGAGGCGGAAACCGCCCAGCTGCTGCTCGAACACATGAACCAGGGCAGGCCCGCCCGCACCTGCCCCATGACTGACGAGCAAAGGGAAATCGCCGCCGCCTGGTTCCTGCTGACCACCAAGCCCGTCATCTACGCGGCCAACATCGCGGAGTCCGAGCTGGGAGAAGGCGCCGAGCAGCTGCCTATGGTTGCAAAGGTCAAGGAAATCGCAAAGGCGGAGCACGCCACCGTGCTCGTCATCTCGGCCAAAGTCGAAGAGGACATCGCCCAGTTGGCCCCCGAGGAAAAGCAGATGTTCATCGAGGAGCTGGGCATCGGCCAGTCGGGCCTGGATCGCCTGGTCAACCTGGGTTACGGCACCCTCGGCCTCATCAGCTATCTCACTGCCGGCCCCAAGGAAGTCCGCGCCTGGACCATCGAAAAAGGGACCAAGGCCCCCCAGGCCGCCGGCAAGATCCACACCGATTTCGAAAAAGGCTTCATTCGCGCCGAGATCGTGGCCTACGACGACCTCGTTCGAGAAGGTTCCATCGCCGCCTGCAAGGACAAGGGCCTTGTCCGCAGCGAAGGCAAGGAATACGTCATGAAGGACGGGGACGTGACGCTGTTCCGGTTTAATGTGTAGAGTGGTGCGGGGGCGGCATCCCCTGGCGTTCCTCCCTATAGGGCCAGCGTAAGCGGCATGATGAGGAAGCCGAGCAGGGTGGCGACGAGGGCGCTGCGGTCATGCCCGTACTGACGCGAGGGAGGAATGAGCTCTTCGACGGAGAGGTAGATCATGATGCCGGAAATCCCGGCGAACACGGCGGCCAGCACGGCGGGGCTGATGAAAGGGCGCAGCACCAGGAACGCCAGCAGCGCGCCGACGGGTTCGGCGATGCCGGAATACAGGGTATAAAGAAACGCGCGCCTGCGTGATCCGGTGGCGAAATACACCGGCATGGCCACCGAGATGCCCTCCGGGATGTTGTGCAGCGCGATGGCGACGGCGATGGAGACGCCCAGCGCGATGTTTTCGTAGCCGGCCATGAAGGTAGCGATGCCCTCGGGAAAATTGTGCAAGCCAATGGCCATCATCGAGACAAAACCCACGCGGAATAGATCCTGGTGTGGCTTGACCCCGGCGGCCTCGTCATACTCGGCGTGGGGCACGAGCAGATCCAGCAGGAAGCCGATCAGCACGCCCACAGCCAAAAAAGCCACAGACATCAGCACCGAGCGCTGTTCGGTCATGGTCTGGCCGAACAGACGCAGCGCGTTCGGGTAAAGGTCGATGGTGCTGACGCTGATCATGATGCCTGCCGCGAAGCCCAGCGAGATCGCGATCAGTCGCTCGCTCTTCCCGCGCGTAAACAGGATGATCGCCGCGCCAAGCAGCGTAGACAACCCGGCCAGCGTCGCCAGCAGCAGCGCCCATAGCGCCCTTGAATCCATCATGATCGCACCTCACAGCCAATGCATTAACCACATAATCAACAACAATGGCGCGGCTCAAACGAGCCGCGCCAAAGTCTTTGCCGGTCATTTCCGCTCTTTCAGGAACGCCTCGATGCGCTTCAGCGCTTCGATCACTTTATCGGTGGCGGTGGCGTAGGACACGCGGATATGGCCCTCGCCCAGCGCGCCGAAAGCATCGCCCGGCACGGTGACCACCCGCTTGGACTCCAGCAGCTGCCTGCAGAAGTCCTGGGAGCTAAGCCCGGTAGATTTAATGGAAGGGAACGCGTAAAAAGCGCCCAGCGGCTCAAAGCAGGACAGCCCCATGCCATTGAAGCCTTCGACCACCAGCCGCCGCCTCCGGTCATAGGTGCGCACCATCTGCTTGACGTCCTCGTAGTCGTTCTCGAGGCCGGTCTCCAGCGCCTCGAGCGCGGCGTACTGCCCGGCGGTGGGGGCGCACAGCATGGTGTACTGGTGAATCTTGACCATCACCTCGAGCAAAGGCTTGGGCGCACAGACATAGCCCATGCGCCAACCGGTCATGGCGAAAGCCTTTGAGAAGCCGTTCAGCGTGATGGTGCGCTCGAACATGCCGGGGATGGACGCGAAGCTCACATGGCGCTGCTCGCCGTACGTCAGCTCGGCGTAAATCTCGTCTGAAATCACGACGATGTTCGTGTCCCGGAGCACGTCGGCGACGGCCAGCAAATCCTCTCTGCTCATCACGCCCCCGGTCGGGTTGTTGGGGTAAGGCAGGATCAGCGCCTTCGTCTTGGGCGTGATCGCGGCTTTGAGCGTCTCGGGGGTCAGCTTGAACTGGTTTTCAGCATGGGTCGGCAGCGTCACGCAGGTGCCGCCCGCGAACACGATGCCCGGCACGTAGGAAACATAGGTCGGGTCGGGAGCGAGCACCTCGTCGCCCGGCTCCACCAGCGCGCGCAGCGCCAGATCGATGCCTTCGCTGGCGCCCACGGTGACCAGGATCTGAGTTTTCGGGTCATACTCCACGCCGAAGCGTTTCTTCTGGTAGTCGGAAATCGCGCGCCGCAGCTCGATCAGGCCCCAGTTGCTGGTGTAGTGGGTGTGGCCCTGCTTCAGTGAGAAGATGGCGGCGTCGTTGTAGCGCCAAGGGGTGGTGAAATCCGGCTCTCCAACGCCCAGCGCAATGACATCCTTCATCTCACTGGCGATGTCGAAGAACTTACGGATGCCGGAAGGGGGCACATCGGCGATGCGCCTGCAGACCGCTTTGTCATAATTCACGGGGACACCACCAATCGCTCGTCGGCGCGCGCGCCATCCAAAATCACGCCGTTGTGCTTGTATTTCTTCAGCACGAAATGGGTGGCGGTGGAATTGACGTGCTCCAGCGTGCTCAGCTTTTCCGCGACGAAAAGCGCCAGCTGCTTCATCGTGTGCCCGCGGATCAGCACCATCAGGTCGTAAGCGCCCGACATCAGATAGACGGAGGAGACTTCCTCAAAGCGGTAGATATGCTCGGCGATGGCGTCAAAGCCCTCGCCGCGCTGGGGCGTGACGCGCACCTCGATCAGCGCCTCGACTTCGTCGCGGTTGACCATGTCCCAGTTGATGGTGGCCGGATAGTTCACGATGATCTTCTCGCGCTCCAGGCGCTCGATAGCCGCCGTGACCTGCTCCTGAGTGCGTCCGGTCATCAGCGCGATGCGCTCCTGCGGGATGCGCGCGTCGTTGCCTAGGATCTCGAGAATGTTCAGCTCAAATTCCGATACCATGGTCATACCTCCTTTTTTGATAAGGAGTTGCCAGAGGGCAACTCCTTTTGCTACATATTGTTATTGCGCGCTCTGGCTGACCGTCTCCAGGATCTCCCATATGCGCTGCAAGTCTTCGGCGCTGTAATAATGAAGCACCAGCCGACCCTTGTCCTCATCGCCCACCAGTTCTGCCCGGGTTCCGAACACGTCGCCAGCCATGCGCACCAGCTCGCGATGAGCCGGATCCCGCGGTTTGGGTTCGGGCTCCTCTTCTGTGGGCGCGAACAGTTCTTTCACCAGTTTCTCCAGCTGGCGCACCGACAATCCCTGCCGGCAAGCCTGCTCGGCCAGCCGCTGCTGCTCGGCCTCGGCCTCGATGGGGACCAGCGCGCGCGCGTGGCCCGCGCTGAGCGCACCGGAAATCAGCATCTGCTGCACCGGTTCGCAGAGGGAGAGCAGCCTCAGCACGTTGGCCACCGCGGGCCTCGACATGCCCAGCCGCTCAGCGACCTCTTCCTGGGTGTAGCCGCACTGCTCCATCAGGCCTTTGATGCCTGCCGCTTGCTCGATGGGGTTCAGGTCGTCGCGCTGCAGGTTCTCGATCAGCGCCACCTCGAGCCGCTTGGACTCGTCATAGTCGCGCACGATCGCCGGGATCTCGGTCAGCCCGGCCAGACGACTGGCGCGCCAGCGCCGCTCTCCCGCGATGATCTGGAAGCGCGCGCCCCTTTGCTGCACGATGATCGGCTGGATCACGCCCACGCTTTTGATGGACTCTGAAAGCGCCTTCAGGGCATCCTCGTCGAACCGGCGGCGCGGCTGGTCTCGGTTGGGGTCAATGGCGCTGATCTTGATCTGGCGAACCAGGTCGCGCGGATCGTCCTCCGGCTGCGGCTGTGACGCCGCCGCCGGGGAGACTGGCTGGGGCGCTTCGTCGCCCAGCAGTGCGCCCAGCCCGCGCCCAAGCCCATGCTTGCTCGCTTTTGTCATGTCCTTCATTCCTTTACCAGTCCTCGCCCTCATCCCGCTCGATCAGCTCGGTCGCCAGAGCTTTGTATGCCTCTGCGCCCTGGCATTTCGGGTCGTACAAATGGATCGGCAGCCCGTAGCTTGGGGCCTCGCTCAGCCGCACATTCCGGGGGATGATGGTCGCAAACACGCGATCCTTGAAGTGGTTCTTGACTTCCTGCACAACCTGCAAGCCCAGGTTGGTGCGCCCATCCAACATGGTCAGCACCACGCCCTCCACTTCCAGGTTCGGGTTCATGCGCTTTTTCACCAGGTTCAGCGTGTTCATCAGCTGGCCCACGCCTTCCAGCGCATAGTATTCGCACTGGATCGGCACCAGCACGCTGTCGGCGGCGTTCAGCGCGTTCAGCGTCAGCAGGCTCAGAGATGGCGGGCAGTCGATCAGCAGGTAGTCATAGTCCACCTTAAGCTTTTGCAGCGCGCCCTTGAGCAGCGTGTCTCGGTTGGGGAGATCCACCAGCTCGATCTCCGCGCCCGCCAGCGAAATCGTGGACGGCAGCAGCGAAAGCTCGCCATAGCCAGTCTTGATGACGGCGTCCTTGGGTTCGATGCCATTGATCAGCACATCATAAATGGAGTATTGGCCCTTGCCGGCTTGGCCGAGGCCGCTGGTGGCGTTGCCCTGCGGATCGATGTCGATGAGCAGCACGCGCTTCCCGGCGTCCGCCAGACAGGCGCTCAGGTTGACCGTGGTCGTGGTCTTTCCGACGCCGCCTTTCTGATTGGCCACCGCGATGATCCTTGGCAACGCAACTGCACCCCGCCTTCGTAAATTGCATCGGCATTTTTTAGCCTAGAAATATATTATATCGGATTTTTTGTGGAAACACAACCCGTATTCGGTTGCATTTATGCTATAATGGTTCGAACGAGGTGAACCGTATGAGTGAGTATACGCTGGGCATCGACATCGGCGGCACGTCGGTGAAGCTGGGCGTGGTGAAGGCAGATGAGGGGATTGTGTGGCGGCGGCAGGTGCCGTTCGTCAAGGGCGATCCCATGCAGATGCTGGGCTCCATCGCCGAGGCGGCGAAAGCCGCGCTGAGCCAATTTGAGATCGACGTTGTGGGCGTCTCGGTGGCGGGCAAGGTCGACCCGCGGCGCGGCACCACCCAGGCGGACAACCTGGGCTGGATGAATGTGCCCGTGCGCGATAGCCTGAAAAAGCTGCTCGGGCGGCCGGTGTGGATCGACAACGACGGCGAGTGCGCCATGCTGGCCGAGTGGAAGGACGGCGCGTGCGCCGGCGTGCGCAACGTGGCGTATTTCACCTATGGCACCGGCGTGGGCGGCGGCCTGATCATCGACGGCAGGCCTTATCGCGGACGGCTGCACTCGGGCGCGGAGCTCGGGCATGTCATCGTCCACGGCGGCGCCGACGCTCTGCCCTGCAACTGCGGGCACAGCGGCTGCTACGAAGTCTATGCCTCCACCACCGCGCTTAAGCGCCTGCTGGACAATCAGTTCACCGTCAAGGAGATCGTCGACAACGCGCGCGCCGGTGAGGACCGATTCGTGCAGGCGTTCGACAATTATATAGAAGAAATCGCCCTTGGATTGATCTCGGTGATGGCCGTGCTGTCCCCTGACTGCGTGGTGCTGGGCGGCGGGCTTAGCAATGCGGGCGAGTTCTTCCTGTCCGCCGTGCAGCGCCGCATGGATCGCTGCGAGCCTTGGCTCACCGCCCCCACAAAGATTGTGCTCGCGAAGTATGGCAACGACGCCGGCATGCTCGGCGCGGCCGCGCTGGCCGAGCGTCACCTGAAGCGGCGCAGGTAAGGACTACATATGGGGTGAAGAAACCAACAACATACGACATCTTGTGCCATATTTTTCCAGCAGAAACTTTTTCAAAATCCGTCAAAAAACCATTGACATGCCCCGACTGTTTTGTTATAATACCCATTGTCGCCTCCGAGCGCGGACGGCGGGAAACGATCCTTGAAAACGGCATAGAGAGTGGAAGTAACAAGAAGAAATAAGTCAGAATTCCGAAGAGCGAGCAGCTTAGCGGAGGGAGCGGAAGGGACCCGAGAGGGTACCGGAAGCGCCTGAAGAGAAGATGTGAATAA
>JAVBQA010000055.1:0-22170 GCA_031549325.1 Eubacteriales bacterium
ATGGCCGGACGCGTTTCTCGAGACCGACGCCGGCATCAAAAAGGCGCTCGGCCCCCATACGCCCAAGGAGCTGCTGACCCTGGCGGAGGCTTGGCGCCCCTGGCGCAGCTACGCCACCATCAACCTGTGGAACACGCTTTAAAGGAGGATTTCCATGTATCATTCGACGACATACGCATCGCCCATCGGCGGCATCACGCTGGCGTGTGACGGGGACAACCTGGTGGGCCTTTGGAATGAAGGACAGAAATACCACGGGGGCGCCATTCGCGAAGAGATGACAGAAAAGCACGACATGCCGGTGTTTGCCGCCGCCAAGACCTGGCTGGATCGGTATTTCGCAGGCGAGCGGCCGGCCATCGCAGAGCTGCCGCTCGCGCCCATCGGCGGCGAGTTTCGGCAGGCCGTTTGGAACCTCCTGTGCGCGATCCCCTATGGGGAGGTCGCCACTTACGGCGACATCGCGAAAAAGCTGGCCGCGCGCATGGGAAAATCCAGCATGTCCAGCCAGGCGGTGGGCGGGGCCGTGGCCCACAACCCAATCTCCATCATCATCCCCTGCCACCGGGTGGTGGGCACAGGCGGCAGCCTGACGGGCTACGCGGGCGGCATCGACAAGAAGATCAAGCTGCTGCAGCTGGAGGGCGCGGATCTGGCCCGCCTGTTCACGCCCGTGAAAGGCACCGCGCTGTAAGCCCTGGCCGTCTTGCGCGGAATTAACAGATTGCCCATGGCAGCGCGGATGTTCGGGCGTGTAGAATAAGCTCGAAACATCAATGACGGGGGCGCGGCGCATGAGCATCATCTGGAAGCCAGGATTTGAGGGCGCGTGGCACAGGACCGAGCCCTACAAAGCCGCCAGCCGCAGGCACTGCCCGCAGGACACGGTGGTGAGCGTGGGCGGCGTCAAGCTGGGCGGCGGCCATTTCCAGCTGATCGCCGGGCCATGCTCGGTGGAGTCAGGGGCGCAGATTCTGCGGGTAGCCCGCGCCGTCCGGGAAGCCGGGGCCACGCTGCTCCGGGGCGGCGCGTTCAAGCCGCGCAGCTCGCCCCACTCGTTCCAGGGGCTGCACGAGGAAGGGCTTCAGCTGCTGCTTGAAGCCAAGCGCCAAACCGGTCTGCCCATCGTCACCGAGATCACCGACGCCTCGCAGCTGCCGCTGTTTCAGGACGTGGATTTGATCCAGGTGGGCGCGCGGAACATGCAGAATTTCGAGCTGCTGAAGGCGCTGGGCGCGCGCCAAAAACCGGTGCTGCTCAAGCGCGGCCAGGGCAACACGCTGCTGGAGCTGCTGATGAGCGCCGAGTACCTGCTGGCGGGCGGCAACGGCAACGTGATCCTGTGCGAGCGGGGCATCCGCACCTTTGAAACCGCCACCCGAAACACCATCGACATCGCGGCGGTGCCCATGCTGCACCGCTTGACCCATCTGCCGGTGATCGTGGACCCAAGCCATGGCACCGGGGACGCGCAGCTCGTGCCCCCCATGGCGCTGGCGGCCACGGCGGCGGGCGCGGACGGGCTGATGGTCGAGGTGCACGACGATCCCGAGCGTGCGCTGAGCGACGGCCAGCAGAGCCTGCTGCCCGGGCAGCTTGCGAAGCTCGCGCGCGAGGTGTCCGCAGTGCGCAAAGCCCTGGTGACCACGCGATGACGACCATCAATATTTCCGCTTCCACCCCTTACGACATCCTGACCGGCCCGGGGCTGCTGGCCGAGGCGGGCGCGCGCATCGCGCGGGTGATCGATCCCTGCCGCGTGGCGCTGGTTACCGACGAGCGGGTGGACGCGCTGTACGGCGAGCAGGCGCGGGCGTCGCTGGAGGCGGCCGGGTTTTGCGTGCGCAAGTTGCCCTTTGCGGGCGGCGAGGCCGGCAAGACACTGGACACGCTGGGCCTGTTGCTGCACGGCTTCGCCGAACACGGCATGGGCCGCCAGGACGCCGTGGTCTGCCTGGGCGGCGGCGTGGTGGGCGATGTGGGCGGCTTCGCGGCCGCCGTTTACGCCCGGGGCATCCGCTGCGCGCAGATTCCGACCACGCTGCTCAGCGCGCTGGATTCGTCCGTGGGCGGAAAAACCGCCGTCAACCTGCCCGCCGCCAAGAACATGGCGGGCGCTTTTCACCAGCCTTCGCTGGTGCTGTGCGACACCGACATACTGCGCGCGCTGCCGGGCCCGCTGCGAACGGACGGCGCGGCAGAGGCCATCAAGTGCGGCGTGCTTCAGGATCCGGGGCTGCTTCAGCTCATCTCAGAGGGCGCGCTGCGCGCGGAGATCGAGTGCGTTGTGCAGCGCTGCGTGCGCATCAAGCGCGATTTCGTGCAGAATGACGAGCGCGAGCTGGGCCGTCGCCAGCTGCTGAACCTGGGCCACACCATCGGCCACGCGCTGGAGCGCTGCTCCAATTACGAACTGTCCCACGGCGCCGCCGTGGGCATCGGGCTGCTGACCATGGCGCGGGCGGCGCACGCGCTGGGTGAATCGGAGGAGGACTGCGCGCCGCCCATCCAGCGGGCGCTGCTGCGCGTGGGCCTGCCCACCGAGAGCCCGCTTCCCGGATCGGCGCTGCTGCCCGCCATGCTGCTGGACAAGAAGCGCAGCGGCGATGGCATCACGCTGGTTGTGCCCAGGCGCATCGGGCACTGCGCGCTGGTTCGGATACCCACCGGCCGGCTGGGCGACTGGCTGGAAGCGGGAGGCATCCGATGATCGACTGCTATCTGCTGGGCGCGGCGCTGGCTCACACCCGCTCGCCAGAGATCCACGCGATGCTGGGCGGCTACCGCTATGAGGCGCTGGAACTGTCGCCCGGGGCGTTTGACGAGTTCGTGAGGGCGCGGCGTTTCCGGGGCGCAAACGTGACCATTCCCTACAAGCGCCGGGCGCTGCAGCTGTGCGATCGGCTGTCAACCGAGGCCCGCGCGCTGGGCAATGTAAACACGCTGGTGGTGGAAGCGGACGGCTCTTTGACCGGCCACAACACCGATCATTATGGATTCCTGCGCATGGTGGAGCGCTCGGGACTTCAGGCTGCCGGCAAAAAAGCCGCCGTGCTGGGCAGCGGCGGCGCGGGGCAAACTTGCCGTTTTGCGCTTCAGCGTTTGGGCGCACGGGTGGTGACTGTCTCGCGCGCGGGGCCGGTCGACTATGAAAGCCTGTACAGCGATCATGCGGACATCGAGATTCTGGTGAACGCCACCCCGGCGGGCATGTTTCCGGATGTTTCCGGATGCCCGGCGGACGTCGCCCGCCTGCCCCGGCTCACCCACGCGCTGGATCTGATCTACAATCCGCCGCGCACCCGGCTCTTGCGCGCCGCCGACGCGCGGGGCATCCGCGCCGAAAACGGGCTTTTTATGTTGGTCGCCCAGGCGGCCAAGGCCGCCGAGCTGTTCACCGGCCAACCGGTAACCGAAGCGCTGATGGAGCGGGTCTATCGTCAGCTGCGCCAAACGGAGGAATCGCCATGAAGCTGCTGGTCATCAACGGCCCGAACCTGAACATGCTGGGCGTCCGCGAGCCGGAGATCTATGGGCGCGCGAGCTACGCGGATTTGGTGCGCCGCATCGAGGCGCACTGCGCCCGCCGCGGGGTTTCGGTGCGTGTGTTCCAGTCTAACCATGAAGGCGCGATCGTGGACGAGATCCAGGCCGCTCATGGCGCATATGACGGAATCGTCATCAATCCGGCGGCCTACACCCACACCAGCGTGGCCATTCTGGACGCGCTGAAGGCCGTGGCGCTGCCCGCCGTCGAGGTGCACCTGTCGGATGTGGACGCGCGCGAGGATTTCCGAAAGATTTCCTACACCCGCCGCGCCTGTCTGGCCAGCATCAGCGGCCAGGGATTTCAGGGATACGCGCTGGCCGTCGACCGACTGCTGGAAGCGCTTGAACCGAAACACAGATGCTAAAAAGCCGCCTTCTTTCAAAGGCGGCCTTGCTTTCGTGTGGAATGGCGCTTGTGTCTATGCGCCCTCGGCCTTGATCATGACGATGGCGGTCTTGAAAAGAATCTTCAGGTCGGTCATCACGCTTCGGTCCTGGATATACTGCAGGTCGAGCGCGACCCATTCCTCGAATGAAGAGCTGTTGCGCTTGGGCATAATCTGCCAGTAGCAGGTGAGCCCCGGCTTTACAGACAGGCGCTGCATGGTGTAGCTGTCGTACTGGGCCACTTCATTGGGCAGCGGCGGCCGCGGCCCCACCAGACTCATGTCGCCCCTGAGCACGTTGAACAGCTGGGGCAGCTCGTCCAGGCTGGTTTTGCGCAGCATGGGGCCAAGCCTGGTCATGCGCGGGTCGTTGGTGACCTTAAACACCGGGCCGTCCATCTCGTTCAGGTGGCGCAGCTGATCCAGCATCTTGTCGGCGCCCGGGATCATGGTGCGCAACTTGAAGAAGGTGAACTGCTTGCCTTGGCACCCGCAGCGCTGCTGCTTGTAGATCGGGCCGGCCTTCGGGTCGTCGAGGTAGATCAGAAGCATCAGCACCAGCATGAGCGGCGACAGCAACAGCAGCGCCACGCCGGACACAATGATGTCAAATGCCCTCTTGAGGAACAGGTACACCGTTTTCTCTTGGGCTGCACGGGCGATGGCGGCTTCCCGCTCATGCTTATCGAAGACGGGCTCCGTTTGAGCCATAGAGAAAACCCCCTTTCCCGGTTCTTCGTGTCCTTTCGTTACAGGTCTCCGTACAGAAACTCGTGAACCTTCTGCGTTTCAGCCGCGGGATCGTCCAGCACGATCAGCTTGTGCAGCTTGACGCGCTTTTGTTGAAACGACGTCATGGGCGAGCGCGCGTAGGCCGGGTCTTGTGCGCCGCCCTGCAGCACCGGCTGCACCAGGAACAGCGCGTCGGTGAGCTCGACATTCGTGTCCACGTGCGGAAACGCGGCCTTGACAAAATCCATCAGCTGTTCCATGCCGCTGCTCATGGCCTTCTTGTAGATGGCCACAAGCGCCTTGCGCTGGCGCTCGTTGCGCACAGGGTCGCTGTCCTGGGTGCGCGTGCGCACATAGGCGCGCACTTGCTCACCCTTCAGGTGCTGCATCCCGGCCTTTTTGAAAGCCTTCTTCAAATTGGGCTTGGTGATATAAAGATCGGTCTTCTCGATCTCCACGTCCACCCCGCCAATGGCGTCCACCACCGCCTGAATGCCCTCCGGGCTGATCAGCGCGTAGCGGTCCACCTGCAGGCCGAACATCTCGTTCACCGCGTCCAGCACCGCCTGGGGGCCGCCCATGTAGCTGGCGATGCAAAGCTTGGTCGGACCCACACCCGGCAAATCCACCCGGTAATCGCGCTCCACGCTCATCATGCGCACCTCGCCGGTGGTCTGGTTGATGGACACAAGCATCACCGCGTCCGCGCGGCCATACTGCGCCTCCACCAGCGCCTCCTCGGCGCCCTCGTCGGCGCCCATGAGCAGAAGCGTAAAGAAACCATTCTCGGCCACCGCATGCATCGGAATGCACAACAAGATGGCGAGTAAAATAAGCAACTTTTTCATTTGTCAGGCTGACTCCTCCGGGGCAATCCGCTCGAAGACGACGTAAACATAGTTCGACTTGCTCAGCTCGATCCGGACGTCGTCCAGCATCCACACCTTGGTCATGTTCTTCTTCTCGTCCAGGTACGGAATCCCGTAGCGCATGAACAGCGAAATGAACATAGAGGCGTAGACCTTGTCATCCTTTTTCAGCCGGAACGAGCGCGCCGTCATCTGGCCGTCCTCAAACAGGTAGGTCAGCCTCAGCGCGTCCAGCTTGTACAGCTCTGGCTTGTCGACGCGCACGTCGTCCTCCACCAGCTCGCCGCCCTCGGCCGCCAGCACCTCATCGGCGGTCAAATCCCACGCCACACCGCGCATCGCGTACTCATCCTGCAGGATGTTCTGGGCAAACTCGGTCTCGTCCGAGACCGAGGCCAGACCCAGGCACGCCCACAGGATGAGCAGCGAGGCGCAGAGCGCAATCGCACTTGCGCGTTTCATCTCTGATTAGCCGATGGAGGCGGCCATGCGCAGAAGCACCCAGCGGCCCTGCACCTTGCCGAAGCCAAAGCGCTCATAGCTCACCGCGCCCTGCGTGTCGGTCAGCTTCAGCGTCACCGCGAAATAGGGAACGACATAGCCGTCCTCGGTGGTCTGCGTCAGCGGGAACAGCTTGCGGGCCTCCGTCTGGTTAGCGCAGGTCGGGTCGTCCTTCATCTCCTGGATCAGCGCCTTCGCATCGTCGGACAGCTGGATGCCGCTGCTCAGCACCTCGGCATCATAACCCAGCGCGCACAGCAGCACCATGGCCTGCTCCTTCAGCGGCAACAGCTGCACATCGGCCAGGAAGTCAGGGCGCAGCACCTTGTCCAGGTTCACGATTTCCACGCTCGCAAGGGTACCGTCCGCGATCTCCTGCTCGTGCTGTTCGGAGACATTGTACAGCGCCCACACCATATCCAAATTGCCCGCCAACGGGGTCTTCTCGGGATCGATTTCGGTATACGCAATGTCGTCGTATACCAGCGCCTTACCCGAAACCAGGGTCACCTCTTCACCGGTCTCCGGATGGGTGAAGGTCTCCGCCATGGCCGGGATGGCCAGCGCCATCAGGGCAACAAGAAACAGCGCGATGAACTTTTTCATGTGATACCTCTCCTTTTTTCCATAAGTTGAACTCTATCCTCAGAGGCAAGCCGCCTCGTGGGGTCACGCCTGGGCGCCGAGCGCCCGCGCCAGCAAGCCGTCTTTTGGCCACACATCCGCAAACTTTTTCCGAATCCGCTCGAAATCCCGATAGTCCTCCGGCCGGTGCGCGTCGGACGCGACGTAAGACACCATGCCGCGCCGAAGCAGTTGCCGCGCGGCCCGCCGCTCGGGACTCAGCGGCAGCCCTGTCAGCGATTGCGCGTCCAGCTGCAGCTCGCAGCCATAGCTGATCATCTGCTCGGCCACACCCAGGTCCTTCTGGATGTAGCGGTAGCGCTCGGGATGGGCGACGATCGGACAGACGCCCCGCGCCACCAGGTCGCAGATCAGAAACTCCCACCGCAGGGGAAGCGCGTCGTTCTGAAACTCAACCAGCAGAAACCCATCAATGCCCAGGCGATAGGCGCGGAGCTGCGCATCGCTCGCGTTCAGCAGCGCGCTCACCCGAACCTCGCCGCCCAGGTACAGCCGGATGCCCAGCGCCTGCGTCAGCGCACGCACTGGCTCCGTGTTTTGGTGCACCCTCTCGAGTGCGGCGGGATCCGCCACGTGCGGAGTTGCGATGATGCGGTCGACTCCGGCCTGCCTGGCCAGCTCCAGCATCGAGCGCGTCATCGAAAGATCCCTCGACCCATCGTCAACGCCCGGCAGAATGTGCGAGTGAATGTCCAGCACCTTTGGCTCCCTCAATTCGGCGCGAATCAGGAGGCAACGCGCTTGTAATACCGCTTGAAGTAGCGGGAGTTTCTGTATCCGTAGAAGCCGGAGCTGCCGTGCTTGTCGACGAAGTTCAGCGCGATCCCGAGCGTGTTGGCCTTGGCTTTCTGCAGCTGCTCCACGACGCCCTTGGCCAGTTCGCGCTCGACCCTGCCGGAAGCGACCACCAGCAGCACGCCGTCCACAACGGTGGTCAGCAGGGCGGCGTCCACGAACATGCCCATGGGCGGAGTGTCCAAGATCACGTAGTCATAGTGGCGCTCGGCCTCCTCCAGCAAGCTGGCGAAGGCGTTGGTCTGGATTACGTCGGTGGCGATGGCGCTCTTGTGGCAGCTGTCGATCAGCGAGACGCCCTTGATCTGCGTGCGGGTAACGATATTGTTTAGCTGGGCGTTCTTGCTGATATAGTCCACGATGTCCAGCCGGTTGCGCACCCCCAGGTACATGCCCAGCGAGGGATTGCGAAAGTCCATGTCGATCAGCAGCACCTGGTTGCCCTCTTCGGCCAGCGTGGTGGCCATCATGATCGCCACCGAGCTCTTGCCCTCGGCGGGCGTGGCGGAGGTCACGGCCAATGTCTGCAAGTTCTTGTCCATGGTGGCAAAGCGCAGGTTCATCACCAGCGTTTTGACGCCCTCCTGGGTCATCATCGACACGGCGTGCAGCAGCGGCGGGCGCGGCTTGGCCTTGCTGCGCAGGTACGCCTGCATCTCCTTGCGGTATCCTCCGATCTGTGCCAGCACAGGCAAACCCAGCTCGGCCTCGGCTTCCTTATCGGTGCGGATGGTGGTGTTCAGCAGCTCGACCGCCAGCGCCAGGCCGCAGCAGAGCATGAGCGCCACCGCGAAAGCCATCGCCGTGTTGCGCATGCGCTGGGGGCCCGAGGGCTCCTTGGGCAGCTCGGCGGCGGAGGCGATGCTCACGCTGTCGGTGTGCGTCATCTGGCGCATGTAGCCAACGAACACGCCGGCGATGGTGTTGGCCGTCCGGGTGCTCAGCTCAGGATCCTTGGTGGTGACCTTGAGGTTCAGCACGCGGGTGTTGGTGACCGAGTCCACCGCGATCTCGTAATCCCCTTCCTCCAGGGACTCGACGCCCAGCATGCTCGCCGCGGCGGACAGCACCTCGTGGGTCTTGATGAGCTGCTGGTAGTCGCCCGCGAACTGCGCGCCGGTGGCCATGTCGTAGCGCATGTTTCCGGTGGAGTCGGTATAGTCTACCAGCACGTACAGCTTGGCCTCGGCGGTGTACTCGTTCTGGGTGTAATTGTAGTAATAAACTCCGATGGCGACCGCCGCCAGGATCGGGACAATGATCAACACCGCCAACCATTTTCGAAGAATGCCAAACAGATCTTTAATCGTCAACTCCGTCATATGTTTACCAACTTTCATTTCGCAAGGTCGAAGTCAAACGGCGCCCAAAACCAAATTCACGGCAGGGACACCAGTCACATGATATCAGTAATTAATTATAACACATAATCCCAAAATATGCCCTTTTTGGAAAAAGTTAATCATAGGATCGAATTGATGGCTGGTTTGTAAATTTTGTGTTTAGTTGTAACAATTTACCCGGATTCCTGGCGCGAAATGAATGTACAAAATGCAGAATCCTTCCAAAAAAACGGCAAAACTTCAGATTTGTGCTATGTAACCGGAAGGCCGCGTAGATGCGGATAGAATCAATGTATGATCGCCGTGTACAAAAAGTTCTGGCGGAACCCATTCGCGCTGACGGCGAGCCACGGGCCGGACGTGATCGCCGCGCGCTCCCCTGGGCCCAGCGAGGGCACAGGCGCTCCATCACGCGCTCCGGCGCGAAAACCGCCAGCGCCGCGCCCGGCGGCGTCACGCCCAAAAACACCCGGACCCGGCTTTCGGCGGCATACCATCCCCCCTTTGCCCCATTTTACGGCGAGAAAGCAGCGGCGACCCGGCAAAAAACGCTCTTTTTTATGGCGGCACAGAAGGCAGCGGGCGAAAGCCCAGTATGTGTCCCCACAAAAAACTCCCCGAATGCATCCGCACCCGGGGAGAAACCGTCTTTATCAGTCCATCACCACATCCAGCGTCACGGCCTGCGCCGCCAGATAGAAAGGCTGCATGTTCTCGGTGGTGGGGGCGATCTCCTTCTCCCACAGCTCCTTTTTGTAGCGCTCCTGGTCGTAGGGCATGATGGTGATCTTCGTCGGCGGCACGGCGAGCGGCGGCGCGTCGGTCAGCCAGGTTTCGCTGTGCAGCAAATCCGGGCCGCTGCCGCCGGAGATGCTCCAGCTGATGTTCTTCATGCGCTGGCCGCTCTGATCCAGCACATCGAAGCCGAGGGTATCCGGCGGGAAGGCCTCCCCCTCCTTGAGCTGCCGCTCGATGGTGAACTCAACCACGCTGCTGGCCGCGCTGAAATCCACGCGATCCACGGTCAGCCTGTAGTCGCCAAAGTCACGCTTGGATTGGCCCGCAAAACGGGTGTGGCGCGCCGCGCCGGGCGCGGCCCCCACGCGCAGATCCAGCGAAAGCTCGGCCAGCGGCCGCACCAGCCCCAAACCCAAGAACACGTCGGCGGGCTTCAGCCACACGTAATCCTCGGGCGCGCCGTCGCTTTCAGCCAGCTGGTTCTGCGCCCGCATGGCCTGGTAGACCGCGGGATACTCGTAAGGATCGCAGCACCCCTGCGCATCCAGGTACACCGCCGCCTCGTCCGGGTACAGCGGCGAGGGCATGCCCGGTTTCCGTGCAAATTGTTCCACCCTTTTCACCGGCTCATAGAACCGGGCGGTCAGGTGCAGATCGATGGGTTTTCCCGCGTGCGCCCTGGGGACCTCCAGCTGCACGGCCGACTGGCGCTGCTCACCGCGAAGCGTGTCGAACTGCCAGTAGCCGATGTCGCCATGGCTGTGCATGCCGGGCAAGTCGACCGAGGCTGCGGGCTCGTCCAGCCCGTACAGCACCACGCCGTCCCGGGCGGAGGCAACCGTGTAGGTCAACGACAGCACGTTGCCGTCGTAGTAATACTCGTCCACCGTGAAGCGCACGCCGTCCCGCTCAACCGTCAGGCCCGGTTTTTGCCGCACCTGCTCCACCAGTTCCACGGGCGCGTCCTTCCCAAACAGCCACTCGAACATTTCCGCGTGCGTGGCCGCGAAGGCGGCCGCGCCCAGCAGCACCAGGGCCAGCGTGGCCGCCAGCACCAGGCTGACGCGCCTCACCCGGCGGCGCTTGCCCGCCGCAAGCGAATCCAGGGTGTCCACCAACCGGTGGTGGAACCCTTCGGGCGTGGGCGGGAATGGATCCCGGATCATGGCTCTACCTCCCCGAGCGTGTGGCGCATTATGTTCCTCGCGTGGTGCAGCCGCGACTTGACCGTGCCGGACGGCAGGCGCAGCATTTGGCTGATCTCGATGACCTTATAGCCCTCGATGTAATGCAGCACCAGCGGCAGCCGATACTTTTCCGGAAGCGCCATCAGCGCCTGGAACAGCGCCTCGTTGTCCGGCGGCGGAGCGGCCGGCTCCATCATCGCGCGCGCCTTGACGCCCCGGCGCTGAATGTTCCGGCATTCGTTGATCAGGATGCGAACCAGCCAGGTGTCGAAATACTCGATCTGGCGCAGCTGACCCCGCTTAGCCCATGCGCGAAAGAGCGCCTCCTGCAGCGCGTCCTCGCAGTCCGCATCGCTCCTCAAAATCGCGCGGGCCACGCGGTACAGCTTGCGCTCGCAGACAACCGCTTTCGCCTGGAACTCGGCGTCCGTCATGCTTTTGTTGTTGTCTCTGCTGATGCTCTGTTCCTCCTGTTAGACGCTATTCTCTCAGGAAGGGTTTACCCTTTGCAAAAATGATTCCAGGCTTTGATCCAGGGCGTCAGCCCCTGGCAGGGGCCCGGGGGCGGCGTCCCCGAATGCTTCCCCGCTCTTTACGCTTATCATCATGCCAACTTCCGCGCCGCCGAGGTCGCTCGGGTCGGTGGTGGTGACGAGGGTCTGAACGCCTGAAAGGCGCGCGAACAGCTGGCGGCGGCGGCCCGGGTCGAGCTCACTCATCACGTCGTCCAGCATCAGAATGGGCCACTCGCCCGTCTGTTCGCGCATCACGGACAGCTCGCTCAGCTTCAGCGACAGCGCGCAGGTGCGCTGCTGGCCCTGGCTGCCATAGACGCGGGCGTCCACCCCGTCCAGGATCAGCGCCAGGTCGTCGCGGTGGGGGCCAACGGTGGTCGTCTGCCGCCGCAGGTCCAGGTCGCGCGCGGCGGTAAGCGCCCGCAAAAAATCCCGCGCCAGCCCGGCACCGGTTTCGTCGGATCCAAGCGACGCCTCATAGCGCAGGCGCAGCTTCTCCCTGCCGTCGGTGATGTCCCTGTGGATCTCGCCCGCCACGGCGTCGAGTTTCGACAGGAAAGCCCGCCGGTGCTCAATGATCTCCGCGCCCGTCAGCGCCAGCTGCTCGTCCCAATCGTTCAGCAAAGAGACCATGGTCTGTTTTATTGGGATCTCGCGCAGCAGCGCGCCGCGCTGGGCCAGCGCCCGGGTGTAGCGCTGCAGCGCATAATAGTAGGCGGGCCGGATCTGCGAGAGCTCCATGTCGATGAAGCGCCGCCGCTCGGCGGGACCGTCCTTCACCAGCGCCAGATCCTCCGGAGAAAACAGCACGCCGTTCACATGGCCCATCAGCTCGCCGGTGCGGGCGATCGCGCTGCCGCCCACCTTCACCTGCTTGCGAGACTGGGCGAACAGCCCAATGTCGATCTCGTGGCTGCCGTCGATGCGCTCGACGTCAAGCTGCACACGCCCCTTGGGCTCACGCCACCTGACCAGCTCCTTGTCGTGCTTGGTCCGGTGGGAGCGCCCGGTGCAGCACAGGTAGATCGCCTCCAGCAGCGCGGTCTTGCCCTGCGCGTTGTCCCCGTGAAACACAGTAATGCCCGGGCAGGGACGCACGTCCGCCCGGACATAGTTTCGAAAATTATGCAGTTGCAGTCGGGTCGCGCGCATGACGCACCTCCTACAAGCCGGGTTCGAGAATCTCCGGTTCAGGTCCTTGCGGGGACGAGCCCGAAGCGCCGCCGGCTGGCGGCGATTGAATCAGCGGTTACCCAGACGTTACCCCTTTTTCCCCGCCGACTTCTTGCGCCGCTCGGCGTTCAGCTCGCGCTTGCGCATGCGGAAGGATTTCGGGGTGATCTCGAGCAGCTCGTCGTCATCGATGAACTCGAGGGCCTCCTCCATGGTGGGGATGTGGTAGTTGGTGATCTTCAGCGCTTCCTCCGCGCCGGCGGAGTTGCGGATGGAGGTGAGGTGCTTTTTCTTGCACACGTTCACGTCGATGTCGCCCGGGCGGGCGTTGCGCCCGACGATCATGCCCGAGTACACTTTTGTGCCGGGCAGGAGGAACAGCTCGCCGCGATCCTGGATGTTGAACATGGCGTAGGCGGTGGTATCGCCCGCCTCGAAAGCCACGAGCGCGCCGGGAATGCGCGTGGGGATGTCGCCCTTGGTTTCCTCGTAGCCGTCAAAGATGGCGTTCATCACGCCCTCGCCGCGGGTGTCGGTGAGGAACTCGCTGCGGTAGCCGAACAGCCCGCGCGACGGAATCGTGAACTCCAGCCGCATGCGGCCCTCGCCGTTCATCGCCACCAGCGTGCCGCGCCGCCGCCCGATCTTCTCGATGACCGAGCCCACATAGGCGCTAGGCACGTCGCAGATCAGCCGCTCCATCGGCTCGCAAGTGACGCCGTCGATTTCCTTGTAGAGCACGGTGGGCTTGGTCACCTGGAACTCGTAGCCCTGCCGCCGCATGTTCTCAATCAGGATGGACAGGTGCAGCTCGCCGCGCCCGGACACCTTGAAGGCGTCGGTGGTGTCTGTGTCCTCCACGCGCAGCGACATGTCGGTCTGCGTCTCCTTGAACAGCCGCGCGCGCAGGTGGCGGGAGGTCACGAACTGGCCTTCGGTGCCCGCGAACGGGCTGTCGTTCACGCAGAAATTCATGGATACCGTGGGCTCGGAAATCTTGATGAACGGCAGCGGCTCGGCCAGCCCCGGCTCGCAGATCGTGTCGCCGATCGAGAGATCTTCAAAACCCGAGATGGCCACGATGTCGCCCACCTGGGCGGCCTCCGCCGGGACGCGCTTCAGCCCGTCGAAAGTAAACAGCCCGCCCAGCCGCGTGGGGGCCGACACGCCCGGCTCGTGATAAGTGCAGCGCACGGCCATCTGGCCCGCCCTGATGGAGCCGCGCTCGATGCGGCCGATGCCCACGCGCCCGATGTACTCGTTGTAATCGATGGTGGACACCAGCAGCTGCAGGCCGGCGTCCGGGTCGCCCGCCGGGGCCGGGATGTGCTGCAGAATGGTGTCGAACAGCGGCCTCAGGTCGATGCCGGGCTTGCGCCAGTCCAGCGTGGCGCTCCCCTCGCGGCCCGACGCGAACACCACCGGGCTGTCCAGCTGCTCGTCGGTGGCGTCCAGCTCGAGCAGCAGCTCCAGCGTCTCGTCCACCACGTCGGCGCAGCGGGCGTCCGGGCGGTCGATCTTGTTCACCACGATGATCACCGGCAGCTCGAGTTCAAGCGCCTTTTTCAGCACGAACCGCGTCTGCGGCATCGGGCCCTCGAACGAGTCCACCAGCAGCAGCACGCCCGACACCATCTTCAAAACGCGCTCCACCTCGCCGCCAAAGTCGGCGTGGCCGGGCGTGTCCACCACGTTGATCTTGATGTCGCCGTAGTGAACGGCCGTGTTCTTCGCCAGAATCGTGATGCCGCGCTCGCGCTCCAGGTCGTTGCTGTCCATCACGCGCTCGGCAACCTGCTGGTTCTCGCGGAACACGCCCCCCTGCTTCAGCATCTCGTCCACCAGCGTCGTCTTGCCGTGGTCAACATGGGCGATGATGGCGACGTTCCTCAGATCGTTTCGTACAATGCTCAAAAACAAAAGACTCCTTCGTTATTGGAGGCGCTGCGGGGCGCTGTCCAAGCGCCTCGCCGGGGCATGAAGCCCTGGACCCCATTAGAATATCAAATTGGCCGCCCCCCAATTGGGGCCAACGGCGTCAGGCCCTTGAAGAGGTGCAAAGGGAGCAGAGCCCCCCCGATCGTATCCCCCGTCACATCATCTCGTCGGCCTCCAGGCGGTCGGCCGTTTCCTTGAGGATCAGCCCCTCGTTGTTCTCGGAGGCGAGGCGGATGCTCCAGTCGTTCTCGAAGAGCAGCACGGGCCGCCCTGCGCTGTCCTCGGCGATGGCGGTGGTGGAGGTGAGGCGCAGCTTTTCGAGCGGCTTGGGGGAGGATTCCACCCATCGCACAAACCGGAACGGCAGCCCCTCGCGCACCAGATCCACGCCATACTCGATCTTCAGCCGGTATTCCAGCACCTCCATCTGCAGCACGCCGACCACGCCGGCAATCATCTCCTCGCGGCCGATGTGGGGGCGTTTGAAGGTCTGGATGGCGCCCTCCTGGGCCAGCTGCTGGATGCCCTTCATGAACTGCTTGCGCTTCATGGAATCCAGCGGGCTGACGCGGCAAAAGAACTCGGGCGCGAACAGCGGAATGCCGCCGTAGCGCACGGGGTTCCCGGTGCACAGCGTGTCGCCCAAGCGGAAGATGCCCGGGTCAAACAGCCCGATGATGTCGCCCGGATAGGCGACCTCGACCGTCTCGTGCTCCTGCGCCATGAACTGCTGGGGCTGGGCCAGCTTGATGTCCTTGTTGCTGCTCGAGTGCCACACCGTCATGCCCTTCTCAAACACGCCCGAGCAGATGCGCATGAACGCCAGGCGGTCGCGGTGGGCGGGGTTCATGTTGGCCTGGATTTTAAACACAAAGCCGGTGAACTTCTCGTCGGTGGGCCGGATGATGCCCTGGTCGGAAGTCCTGGGCGTGGGCGATTTGGTGTAGGTCAAAAACCGCGAAAGGAACGGCTCCACGCCGAAGTTATTGGATGCCGAGCCAAAGAACATGGGCGTCAGCTGGCCGGTCAGGATCTTGTCCAGATCGAACGGGTCGCCCGCCACGTCCAGCAGCTCCACATCCTCCAGCAGCTTGTCGTGGTACGACTTGCCCAGGGCCGCTTCGAGTTTCGGGTCGTCCAGTGCGATCTGCCGCACCTCCACCTGGCTCTGGCCGTGGTTGCCGCCCTGATACAGCTCCACCATGCGGCTGTCGCGGTGGTAGACGCCCTTGAAGTCGCCGTGGGTGCCGATGGGCCAGTTCACCGGACAGGACCGGATGCCCAGCACCTGCTCCAGCTCTTCCATCAGCTCAAACGGGTCTTTGCCCGCGCGGTCGAGTTTATTGACGAAGGTGAAGATCGGGATGTTCCGAAGACGGCACACCTTGAACAGCTTCACCGTCTGTTCCTCGACGCCCTTGGCGCAGTCGATCAGCATGACCGCGCTGTCGGTGGCCACGAGGGTGCGGTAGGTGTCCTCCGAGAAATCCTGATGGCCCGGGGTGTCCAGGATGTTGATCCGGTAGCCGTCAAAGTCGAACATCATGGCCGAGCTGGTGACCGAAATGCCGCGCTGCTTTTCGATCTCCATCCAGTCGGAGGTTGCGTAGCGCGCGGCCTTGCGCGCCTTGACCGAGCCCGCCTGGCGGATTGCCCCGCCGTACAGCAACAGCTTCTCGGTCAGCGTGGTCTTGCCCGCGTCGGGGTGTGATATGATCGCGAAGGTGCGCCTGCGCGCCACCTCCTGCGGGAGTTCGGGATGCTGCATAAATAGACCCTCCTCGAAAATCGGGATTGATTAGATTCCGAAAAAATCGTCGATTACATCGGAGAGCCTCCCGCGTCAAATTAGAACCAACGTTTTATTGTATCCCGCGAACACGTCCCTGTCAATCTTTCAGAAATATGGGCAGCTGAAGTTTGCGTTAAATAGCGGCGGGTGATATAATAGAACGGTCGGAATGCCTTGGGCAAGCGATGAATCCATCGACGCCATCCGGCGATTCGAAGCATTGAAAAGGGGGTTTTATTGACATGGACAAGCGAATCAGCATTGAGGGCATGAGCTGCGGGCACTGCACCGCAAGGGTTCAAAAGGCGCTGGAGCGGCTCGAGGGCGTGAAGGTCGGGAGCATCGATCTTGAGGGCGCGACTGTGAGCCTGAGCCAGGACATCGCGGACGCGGCGCTGAAGCGGCAGGTTGAAGAGGCCGGATATCAGGTCACGGGGATCCAATAAGGAGCGCAGGCCGGCGAGGGCCTCCGCCCGCCGTTTGATTTCGTTTTACAAAGGAGCACCGCCATGTTCACCCATTTGCACCTGCACACCCAATACAGCCTGCTCGACGGCGCGTGCCGCATCGACCGGCTGATGGACAAGCTCGCCTCCATGGGCCACACCGCTTGCGCCATCACCGACCACGGCGCGATGTACGGCGTGGTCGATTTTTATCTGGCGTGCCAGGCGCGGGGCATCCACCCGGTGATCGGGTCGGAGGTGTATGTCTGCGAGGACATGGACGACAAGGCCAGCGCCGCCCGCGACTACAACCACCTGATCCTGCTGTGCGAGAACGACACCGGCTATCACAACCTGGTCAAGCTGGTTTCGGAGGGTTTTACGCGCGGGTTTTACTATAAGCCGAGGGTCGACTACAAGCTGCTGCAGGCCCACAGCGAGGGCCTGATCGCCCTCTCCGCCTGCCTGTCGGGCGCGATTCCAAGGCTGCTGCTCGACGGCCGCGACGGCGACGCGCGCAAGGCGGCCCAGCGCTACATCGACATCTTCGGCAAGGATAACTTCTTCATCGAGCTGATGGACCACGGGCTGGCCGAGCAGAAGCAGGTGCTGTCCCCGCTGATCAAGCTGGCGCGGGAGATGGGGCTGGGCCTGGTGGCCACCAACGACTGCCACTACATCGACCAGAAGGACGCCGAGGCCCAGGAAGTGCTGATGTGCATTCAGACCGGCAAGACGCTGCTGGACGAGAACCGCATGAAGATGGAGACCGACCAGCTGTTCGTCAAGAGCGAGGACGAGATGCGCAGGCTGTTCCCCGGCCTGGACGAGGCCATCGAGAACACGGGCAAAATCGCGCAGCGCTGCCACGTGGAATTTGATTTCAACTCGCGCCATCTGCCCCGGTTCCCGGTGGCGGCTGGCCAGGATCCCGCCGCGCTGCTGGAGCAACTGTGCCGAAAGGGCTTATCAGAAAAGTACGGCCCGGACAGGGCCGACGCCCACGAGCGGCTGGACTACGAGCTCGGGGTCATCCGGTCCATGGGCTTTGTGGACTACTTCCTGATCGTGTGGGACTTCATCAAGTACGCCAAGGACAACGGCATCCTGGTCGGCCCCGGTCGCGGCAGCGGCGCGGGCTCGATCGTGGCGTACTCGCTGAACATTACCTCCATCGACCCGCTGAAATACAACCTGCTTTTCGAGCGGTTCCTGAACCCGGAGCGCATCTCGATGCCCGATCTGGACATCGACTTTGACTACGAGCGGCGCGGCGAAGTGATCGACTACGTGGCGCGGCGCTACGGCGCGGACCATGTGGCGCAGATCATCACCTTCGGCACCATGGCCGCCAAGGCGGTCATCCGGGACGTGGGGCGCGTGCTGGACATGAGCTATCAAGAGGTGGACGAGATCGCCAAAATGATCCCGTTCGACCTGAACATGACGCTGGACAAGGCCATTTCGGCCAACAAGGATTTGGCGGCAAGCATCGAGAACGACGAGCGCGTGGCGCGGCTGATCGACACCGCGAAGAAGCTCGAGGGCATGCCCCGCCACGCCTCCACCCACGCCGCGGGCGTGCTGATCACCGGAAAACCCGTGTCCGACTACGTGCCGCTGCAGACCAACGACGAGGTCATCACCACCCAGTTCCCCATGGGCATCGTGGAATCGCTGGGCCTGCTGAAGATGGACTTTCTGGGCCTGCGCACGCTGACGGTCATCGGCGACAGCCTGAAGATGATCGAACAGGGCGGCGGCCCAAAGCTCTCCCCCGAGGACATCCCGCTGGACGACCCGCTGATTTACAGGATGATCGCCTCCGGCGACACGGACGGCATCTTCCAGCTGGAATCCTCGGGCATGAGAAACTTCCTGATGGCCATGAAGCCCGAGAACTTTGAGGACATCATCGCCGCCATCTCGCTGTACCGCCCCGGCCCGATGGACTCCATTCCGCGCTACATCCACGGCAAGCAGAAGCCGGAGACCGTGGAGTACCTGGACCCCAAGCTCAAGCCGATTCTGGACGTGACCTACGGCTGCATGGTGTATCAGGAGCAGGTGATGCAGATCGTCCGCGACCTGGCGGGGTACTCCATGGGCCGGTCTGACCTCGTTCGCCGCGCCATGTCCAAGAAAAAGCATGACGTGATGGCCAAGGAGAAGGAGTACTTCATCCACGGCAAGCTGGACGCGCAGGGCAACGTGGAGGTGCCGGGGGCGGTTCGCCTGGGGGTTTCTGAGCGCGCCGCCGAGCGGCTGTTCGACGAGATGACCGCGTTCGCCAGCTACGCCTTCAACAAATCCCACGCGGCGGCCTACGGCGTGGTAGCCGCGCAGACCGCCTGGCTGAAGGTGAACCATCCGGTGCCGTTCATGGCGGCGCTGATGAACTCGGTCACCGGCAATGCCGACAAGGTGGCCTACTACATCCAGTATTGTGTGAAGAACGGCATCAAGGTGCTGCCGCCCGACGTGAACATGAGCCATGACCGGTTTTCGGTGGACTATACACAGCAATCCCCCGCCATACGGTTTGGGCTCAGCGCCGTCAAGAACGTGGGCCACGGCGCGATCCGCGCCATCACGGGCGAGCGCCAGGCGAGCGGACCGTATCGCGACCTGTTTGATTTCGTGCAGCGGGTGGAGTCCGGCGCGGTGAACAAGAAGGCGCTGGAGTGCCTGATCAAGGCCGGCGCGCTGGATCAGCTGCCCGGCGCCAGGTCGCAAAAGCTGTGCGTGTTCGAGCGCGCGGTAGACGGCGCGGTCAAGAGCAGGAAGGGGCTGGCGGAGGGCCAGGTGTCGCTGTTTGGCAGCGCCGCCGAAACCCAGATCGAAGCCCCGGTGAACAAGTTGCCCAATGTGCCCCCCACCGACCGTATGACCATGCTGCAGATGGAAAAGGAGATGACCGGGGTGTACATCTCCGGTCACCCGCTGGACGCGTACCGCGAGGAGCTGTCGCGCCTTGAGTACGACAGCAAAAAGCTGGCCGACCTGATGGAGGAAGCGCCCGACCAGGCGCGCGCGCTGGATGGCCAGACAGTGCGTCTGGGCGGCATCATCACCGACCGGCGCACCAAGGCCACGCGATCCGGCGGCATGATGGCGTTTGTGCAGCTGGAGGATCTGTTCGGCGCCACCGAGTGCCTGGTGTTCCCCCGCGTGTTTGAGCGCGAGGGGGCAAAGCTCATGCCCGATTCGATGGTCATCGCCCAGGGCAAGCTGTCCATATCGGATGAGGACGCCCCGAAACTCCTGCTCGACCGGGTGTACCCCATCGCGGGCGCGCCGCCCCAGATGCGGCGGGAACCCGCCAACGGCGCAGCGCATCCCGATCCGGCCGACGGGTCCGATTTGCCCGAGTGCATCCGCGGGCGGATCGAGTTCGTGTCCGAGCGCAGCGCGCAGCCCGAAAAGCGCAAGCTGTTCTTGCGCATCGCGGATCTGGATGCGCGCGAAGGCGTTGCGCTACTTCTGATGCCCACCCCCGGCCGCATCCCGGTGAAGTTCTATCTGCAGGACACCAAGGAATACCTCGACGCCCCGCGCAACCTGTGGGTGGACGAGAAATTCAATCTGCAGGCGCTGGTGGCGCTGCTGGGCGAGGAAAATGTGGTGCTCAAGGGCGCATAGGCAACCATTGGCAACGGCCCCCCGTCTAACGTGCAAATCCAATTGCATGAGGGGGGAAACCGATGAAGAAGTTTTTGATGGTGGGACTGGTTCTGATCCTGACGCTTGGTCTGTGCGCGGGCGCGCTGGCCAGCGACGACGATGACCACAAGATCACGGTGATGGGCAACGCGACGATCAAGGTCAAGCCGGACGTGGCTTACGTGACGCTGGGCGTGCAGACCGAGGCCAAGGACGCCAAGACGGCTCAGTCCGACAACACCAACACCATGAACGACGTGATCGAGGCGATCAAGGGCGTGGGCATCGCCGACAAGGACATCAAAACGGACGGATTCTATATCAACCCCAACTACAACTACGAAACCCAGCAGACCACCGGCTACAGCGCCTCCAACAGCGTGACGGTGACCCTTCGGGACATCGGGCAGCTGAGCACGGTGATTGACGCGGCGATCGACGCCGGAGCGAACAACGCCAACAGCGTGTCGTTCAACGTGTCGGAACCCTCGCCGCACTACGCCCAGGCGCTGAAGGACGCGGTTGCCGACGCCAAGACCCGCGGCGAGGCGATTGCCGAGGCGCTGGGGGTGAAGCTCTCCCTGCCGCTGGAAGTGGCCGAGCAGAACAATGACGAGTGGTATGGATCCGCGATGGGCAACTATAACTCAGTCGGCGCCGGCGATGCCGGCGGGGAGTCGACGCCCATCCAGTCGGGCGAGATCGAGATCACGGCCCGGGTGCAGGTGACCTACGGATACTGATGTGCCTTGAAACGAGCGGGGGAAGGGCCCAGGGGATTGAACCCTCTGGGCCCTTCCCCCGTTTGCTTCGAGGCTTCATATCGTGTAGTCGCACGCCACCGATCCGGATCTCACCTCATGCATCCGCTTCTTCACCGGCAGGTGCGCCGGATGCGTCTGATATCCCTCGAACGCCGCGCGATCGGTGAACAGCGTGATCAGCGCCAGATCATAGCTGCGGTCCGAGAAATACTCGTCGCCGCCCGCCTCGACCTCCAGCAGACCGTCCACCTTGCCCAGCATCCCCTTGAAGTTCGCCACCAGCTCCGGGATGTCCTTTTTGAATTCATCCTTGATCTGAAATAACACGATGTGCCTGAACATGCGCCCCATCCCCCCTCCAATTTCCATTCCAGTATAGCACAACCGCAGGCCCATGTGGTATACTGAATCAAAGCCAAGCACAGGAGGCGGTCAACCATGACGGAACAGGTGAAGCAAATCGCGCTGCGGATTTTGGAGCTTAGGGAGGGCCTGGATAAGACCCCCGAGCAGATGGCCCAGGAGACCGGCGTCAGCATCCAGGATTACAAGGATTTTGAGAGCGGCCGGGTGGACATCCCCATCAGTTTTTTGCTGACGCTGGAGCAGAACTACGGCGTGGACCCAACCACCATCCTGACCGGCGAGCCGCCGCGCCTGTCCGTGTGCGCCGTCACCAGGAAGGACATGGGCGTGCTCGTCACCCGCGCGCACCACTATGTGTACAAAAATCTGGCGTTCAACTTCAACCACCGCAAGATTGAGCCGCTGCTGGTGACCGTGGATCCCGGCGTCAACGAGAACCTTGAAACAAATTCCCACGCCGGGCATGAGTTTGACTACGTGCTCTCCGGCGTGCTGCACCTTGTCGTGGGCGACAACGACATCATCCTGCACCCGGGCGACAGCGCGTACTACGACTCCAAGCACCCCCACGCCATGCAGGCGGGCAGCGACGAATCGTGCGAGTTCCTGGCGATCGTGATTCCGTAGAGCGGACGACCGGCACTGGACGCCCATCACTGATAAACGGTGGCGGGCACGCGCAGCGGGTGGCGCCCCCCCGTTGTATACCCCGAGCCCGCCGCGGGCCCCAAATGCCCGCGGGCCCGAGACACACCCCCCCCCAACCCC
>JAVBQA010000013.1:0-8214 GCA_031549325.1 Eubacteriales bacterium
TTCGTCCTGGTTGCACTCCCTTCCTCAAACCCGATGTTTGGGCTAACCCTGTTCGCCCATCGATTCGGTTTGATTCCCGCGGAAATGCGCGATCCCCAGCCCGGCGGGGGCGAACTGTGTTCGCCCGTCCTTCCTTTGTTATCCTTCCAGCTTCACCACCGGCGCGCTGGCCGCTGAAAACAGCTTTTTGCCGCGCTCCGAGAAGTCGATGGTCATCTTGGCGTCCGAGCCGCCGCCCGTGATCTCGGTCACGGTGCCGCGCCCAAAGATCTTGTGCATCACCCGGTCGCCCACAGCGAACAGCTGCGCGGGCGCGGGTTCGATGGCGCGCGCGACCGAGCCGACAAACGACTGTTGACCCTGCCCGAAACCTTTCTGCAGCCCCGGGATGCCCAGCGCGCCTGGCTTTTTCGCGGCGGGGCGGCGCTCTGAACCGAAATCCAGCCCCGTCTGCGACGGACGCCCCACATCGTCCCGCCTGGCTTGGGGCAGGCTCATGGACTCGAACGAGCGCTGAGCGCCAACGTCCACAAGCAGCCGCTTGGGGATCTCGGAAAGAAACCTCGACGGATCCCCCATCTGCCGGTTCCCAAACAGCATGCGCGTCCTCGCGTGGGTCAGGTGCAGCTTCACCATGGCGCGGGTGATCCCCACGTAGCACAGCCGCCGCTCCTCCTCCAGCTGACCGTCGTCGCCGGAGAACGCGGCCCGGGAGATCGGGAAAATCCCCTCCTCCATGCCCGCCAGGAACACATACGGAAACTCCAGCCCTTTGGCCGAGTGCAGCGTCATCAGCGTCAGCGCCTGGTGCTGCTCTCCCATGGAGTCAAGGTCGGTCACCAGCGCCACGTTTTCCAGGAAGCCTTCCAGCCCTCCCTCGGGGTTCTGCTCCTCATACTGGCGCAGCGCGCCGATGAACTCGTTCACATTCTCGATGCGGCTCTGCCCCTCGTCGCTCTTGTCCTCCTGAAGCGGCTTGAGGTATCCGGTGTTCTCGATGACCTGCTCCAGAAACTCGGCGGGTCCCATCTCGAACCGCTTCAGCATCAGGCTCTCCAGCGTCTGTGCGAAGGCGCGCACCGCGCCGACCGCCCGGGACGGCAGGGAAGCCTCGTGGTAGGCGAGCACCGTTGAGAACAGCGGCAGTCCCTGCTCGATGGCGTGCTGCTGCAGCAGGTCCACCGTGCTGTCGCCGATGCCGCGCTTGGGCACGTTGAGGACCCGGCGCAGCGACACGTCGTCGTCCGGATTCACGAATGCGCGCAGGTAGGCCACCAGATCCTTGACCTCCTTGCGGTCGTAGAACTTCATGCCGCCGTACACGCGGTACGGGATGCCCGACCTCACCAGCGCCTCTTCCAGCGCGCGAGACTGGGCATTGGTTCTATAGAGCACCGCCGCCTGACTCGGCGGCACGCCTTTCTTTTTCAGCGCGCTCAGCTGGGCGCAGATCCACGCCGCCTCATCGCGCTCGTCCTGGGCGCGATAGACGGAAATCTTCTCGCCCTCGGGCTGCTCGGTCCAGAGCGCCTTCTCCTTGCGCCCCGCGTTATGGGCGATCACCTGGTTGGCAGCGTCAAGGATGGCGGCGGTGGAGCGATAGTTCTGCTCGAGCTTGATGACATGGGCGTCCGGGTAATCCTTCTCAAACTCCAGGATGTTTCGGATGTCCGCGCCGCGCCAGCCGTAGATCGACTGGTCGTCGTCGCCCACCACGCACACGTTGCGCTTGTCGCCGCCCAGCAGCCTGACCAGCTCGTACTGGGCCAGGTTGGTGTCCTGATACTCGTCCACCAGCACGTAGCTGAACTTGCGCCGGTAGTAATCCAGCACCGGCGGGTGCTCGCTCATCAGCTCCAGCGTTTTCATCAGCAGGTCGTCGAAATCCAGCGCGTCGTTCTTCTTCAGGCGCTTCTGGTATTCGCGGAACACCTCGAAATAGCGCTTGCTTCGGAAATCGTCCTGCGCGCCCTTCAGCCACTCGTCGGGGGTGAGCAGCTTGTTCTTGGCATCCGAGATGATTGACTTAATCTGACGCGGCGGATAGATCTTGTCGTCCAGATCCATCTCTTTCAGAATGGCGCGGATCACGCTCATCTGGTCGTCGTCGTCATAGATCGAGAACTGGCGCTTGTAACCCAGTTTCTCGATGTCCCGCCGCAGGATCTTGGCGCAGCTGGCATGGAACGTGGAAATCCAGCACTCGTCGGCCGCTGGGCCGACCAGGTTTTCTACGCGCGATTTCATCTCGCGCGCGGCCTTGTTGGTAAAGGTGATCGCCAGGATTTCCCAGGGCCTTACGCCCTTTTCGATCAGGTGCGCGATGCGGTGGGTCAAAACCCGGGTCTTTCCGGAGCCCGCGCCCGCCAGGATCAGCAGCGGCCCCTCGGTGTGCAGCACAGCCTCGCGCTGGGGTGGGTTCAAGCGCGAAAGATCAAGCATGCGGGGCCTCGTTCAGCCGGTCCAGCACCATATCATAGCCGCCCTCCCCATAGCTCAGCGCGCGGTTTACGCGGCTGATGGTGGCGGTCGAAACGCCCGTCGCCCCGGCGATTTCATTGTAGGTGACGTGATCCCTGAGCATCCGCGCCACCTCCAGACGCTGCGCCAGATCCTGAATCTCCCGGATCGTGCACAGATCCTCCAGCAGCCTGTAGCACTCGTCCTCACTCCTGAGGTTGAGCAGCGCACGGGCCAGGTTGTCCGTCAGCGGATTGTGTATCTTGCTGTTGGCCATATCTTATGATCCCCCGTCATCAAAGTGGACATACTATCACAGTTACACTCTACCATAAATGCACCCCGCTGACAAGAGGCTGGGCGCTCAAAGAGGGATCGTCGCTGCCCCGACCGCCCTCTTTGGGGCCTTCCAGACAGATGGCGAGACCCAATGGAAAGGCGCATGGGAGACCGGGGCGCTTGCGCCTTTTGGCCGTTTATATCGACAGATGAGACGTTTTTTCACATTTTCTAATCTGATTTCCCTTTCTAATCTTCGCATAACTATGTTATAATCGGCTCGACGTGAAACGGGGGTATCGACAATGAGCAACAACTACAACCAACACAATGGCCAGACCGGGTTTGACGCTTCGTGGATCCCGGTGTTTGCCATGCTGCTTTTCATCCCCCCCATCGGACTGATCATGCTGTTCAACAAGATCAAGAAGTCATCTACCCCCGAACAGAAGGTCAGAAAGCCGCTGTCGGGCATGAGCATCGCGATGATCGCGTTCGGGCTGATGCTGGTCTTTAACGGGGAAGTTTCGGCGTTTGGCTGGCTGGCGCTGCTGGGCGGCGCGGCGGCGTTTTTCTTCTCGCGCCGGATGAAGGCCGACGAGCGCATGTATCTGAAGTATGCAAACGTCATCGGCACCCGGCCCGTGGTGCCCGTCAAGGCCATTGCGGCGGCGATGCCGGTGCCCTACGACAAGGCCGTCAGGGACCTGCAGAAGATGATTGACGACGGTTACTTCGGCGTCCGCGCCTACATCGACCACAGCACGAACATGTTCGTGGTGGACAGCCGCATCTCCCAGAACTTCATCAACAAGACCGCCCGCGAATACGGCGAGCCGGTGCAGGCGGGCCAGGCTGCGCCCGCCCCATCGCCCGCGCCGGTGAAGATCGATCCGCGAACCGAGATCGAGCGCGAGTTCCAGCAGAAGCTGGACGAGATGCGAAAGCTCAACGACGCCATCAAGGACGAAGACATCTCCGCCAAGGTCTACCGGATCGAGGAGGTCACGGGCAGCATCTTTGAGCTGGTGCGGGAAAAGCCACAGAAGCGCAGCGAGATTCACACGTTCATGAACTATTACCTGCCCACCACCATCAAGCTGCTCTCCTCCTACAGCGTCTTGGAGCGCCAAAACGTGCTGGGGCAGAACATCGTAACCAGCAAGGAGAACATCGAGAAGATGGTGGATCAGTTGGTGTTCGCGTTTGAGCAGCAGCTGGACATGATGTTCGAGGCCGAGGCGCGCGACATCAACACCGACATCACGGTGCTGGAGCGCATGATGCAACGGGATGGGCTTTCAGAAAACCCCTATCAGATGCCCAAGATACCGCAAGCGCCCAAGGCCCCATCGCCTTTTGAGACGCCGTCCGATTTCGTCGCCGGCGCGGCGCTGGCGCAGCAAGAGGAAGAGCAGTAAAAAAAAAGGACAGAGCTTTCGCTCTGTCCTTATTATGAAAACCCGCTGGCGAGGCGCGCCTGGCCCCTATCCCAGCAGGCCGTTCATGGGCATTTGCGCGCGGGTATCCACCGGCTCGTCCTGGACTTGCTCGAGTTGCTCTGCGCGGCCCGCTTGCTCGGCTTCAATGGTGAACGCCGACACCTCAAAGGCGTTGCGCTGCATGTATTCGCCGTTGTCCAGCAGCTTTTGATACTCCCTCGACTGCAGCCGCCCGCTGATCCTCAGCCGGTCGCCCACGCGGAAGCGCGAGGCGTATTGGGCATTTCTGCCCCATGCGATGCACGGAATATAGTCGCTCTTGCCGAATGCGCGATTCACCGCCAGCATCAGGTCGCAGATCTCGCGCCCGAACGGGGTCGAGCGGTAGATCGGCGGCTTGCATAAGGCCCCCGACAACTCCACGCGGTTCAGCGTGTCGCTTGGATCGTCGTCGTCCACATGCTGCACGAACAGCGTGATCATCAGCCGCCCTGCGCCGTCAATCACTTTGTTGTAGGAGCGCACCTGACCCTGCATCACCAGCAGCTTCTCGGGTGACCAGTCGGCCGGATCCAGCAGCTTGCCAGGCACGGTGATGGGCAGCTTATCCACGGCCCCCGACAGCCGCTTTACCAGCAGAATTCCCGAAAAGAAGGTCTCATTCATCACATCGTGACTCACGGTCAGCGGCGCTTCCAGGCGCCCGGCGGCCAGCATCCGGTTGTTAGGGTTCTCCATCGTATCACTCCCCGTTCATCGCTAGCGCGAAAGTACGATTGCCTTCCGTCACTATAGATATGCGGAAAATGATCTATTTATGCGAAAACCCCACAAAAAATTGGGCGCCCGCGTGACGCGGACACCCATAAGCCCAAAGGCCCCTATTGTTTTTTCTTCACCGTCACCCGGCACTTGGCGGACTTGCCGCTGCCGTCCGCGGCGGTGGCGGTGATGTCCGCTTTGCCCGCGCGCAGCCCGGTGACCACACCGGTGTCCTTGTCCACCTTGGCAATGGACGGGTCCGAGCTCTTCCAGACGAGCTTTCTGTTCTCGGCCTGGGCCGGGAGCGCCCGTGCCGACAGCCTGAGTTTCTTGCCCACGGCCACGCTCGCCTTCGCCTTTTTCTGCTGCACCCGGGACACGCTGGTTCCGCTGACCGAGACGGTGCACACATCGCTGACGCCGCTGCTGGAAATCGCATAAATCTTGGCGGAGCCGGCCTTCCTGGCCTTCACCACGCCGCCATCGACCGTGGCCACGGCCTTGTTGCTGCTGTACCACTTGATGGCCTTTCGGTAAGCGCCTGACGGGCTGACCTTCACCGTGAGCCGCACGCTCTGCCCCACCCGTTTTGAGAGGTTTTCCGCGCTCATGCTGACGCCGCTCACCACGCGGGTTGCGTCCATTACGGACAGCGCGCACTTGAGCACTGTCTTGCCGTTCTTCTTGGCTGAAATGGTGGCCTTGCCTTTTTTCTTCGCCACCACCAGTCCGCTTGCGCCCACGGCGGCCACGGAGGCGTTGCTGCTCTTCCAGCTGACTTTCTGAGACGTGTACAGCCTCAGCGCCTGCCCGGAGGCGATGACCGCGGTGCTCGGCATGGGTACGCCCGAGGGCGTTGGGATCACGTCCGCGCTCTCGCCGTCGCCGTCTCCCGGCACGGGCGTCGACTCGCTGACCTTGCGCGCCACCAGCACCAGCTTGGAGCCGGCGGGCGACACCTGCACATTCTGGTCGCCGCTGTCGCGGAAATCGCGCACCACGTCCCTGGCGTGGGCGTAAGCCTCCCCCACGGTCAGCTGGCCGTCTCCGTCCTCATCCCCCTCGAGCTTGGCGAGCTTCTTGCCCGTGGTGGCGTTCCAGCCCATGGCTTCGGTGATGCCGGTCGTAAAGTAGCCGTTGCCGCCCGATTCGAAGCTGAGCTCCCGGGCGCTGGCGGCGGTGATGACGTGGAATTTGGAGCCGGTCATGCTCTTGCTGGCTACCTTAGCGGCAAACGCGTCGTGGATGGACCGGTTGTACTCGCTGAGGCCCTTGTTCTTGCTGGACACGGACTTGCCGATCGCGCCGCCCGAATAGCACGAATCAATCATCACAACCACCGTGCCGTTCAGCTTGCTCAACGCGCTTTCCATGCTCTTGAAACTATATTTTTTGTGGTCAATGCCCACGATGCCAGTCTCGCCAGTATCCGCATTGCGGTAGCCGTGGCCGGAGTAAAAAACCACGGTCACGTCGCCGGATTTGATCCCCCAGTCCTGCAGATCCGCAAACGCCTTCTGCAGTCCATTGACGGTCAGATCGGTTTGGAGGGCGGCCCTCGCGTAGCTGACGCTGGCGCTGCTTTGAAGCGCGCTTCGCACGGCTCGGGCGTCATTGATGCAGCCCCGGAGCGGGCTGACTTTGTAAGCGTTGTTGCCAATCAGCAGCGCGCGATAGGTGGCGCTCGCCGCAGAAGCTGCGGGAGCAAGGGTAGCCATTAACGGCGTCAACAGGCACATCGTCAGTACAAAGGACAACAAGATCCGCACTACGCGTCGATGATCCATCTGAGATCCTCCACGGGTTTAGAAATATAAGCGTATTGATATTGTAACATTTTGGAATGTATCTGTCAATCAAATGTCAAGATCGTCCGCTAGATTTTACGTTTTAAAGTTCGGCGCGCGCCGTCTCGTGGTTTACAAACTGACCCTGATGGTATAGAATAAAGTATTCCCACGTTCTGGAGGATTGAAAATGAAGCGACTACTCGCCAAGGAAGAGCACGCGCGCGCCATCGCGAACATCATCGCGGGCTGCACGGTTGTGCTATTTGCCGTGCTGGTCTACCGGATCGACGGCGTGCTGGCATTCCTGTCCCACCTGATGGGTGTGCTGTTCCCGCTGGCGATCGGGTTTGTGATCGCGTTTCTGGTCGACCCGCCGCTGACCACGCTGGAGCGTCTGTTTCACCGGCTGTTTGACCGGCTGTTCAGGAAGCGGACGCCGCCCAAGATCCCCTGCCGGCTGCTGGCGGCGGTGATCATCTATGTGCTGTTGATCGGCGCGATTCTGGGATTCATGGCCATCGTGCTGCCCCAGATCGTGGACTCGGTGCGGGGGCTGATCGTACAGCTGACCGGGTTTTTGAACAGCAACCGGCCCGAAATCGAAGAGTTCCTGCGCGAGTTCAACTGGGTGGACAGCACGGGCGGCAGCATGAATCTGTTCAACTCGGTGATGGGCTACTGGGATCAGCTGACGGCTTGGATCCTGAGTTCCACGGGCGCGCTGGTCAAAGGCGTGGTGGATGTGTCGACCAGCGTGGGCAACGTGGTTTCGCAGGTTGTGATCGGCGTGGTGATCTCGATCTACCTGCTGTTTGGCAAGGAGAAATTCGCGGCCCAAGCCAAGAAGATCGGCTGCTCATTCCTGCCGGAGGAGCGGGTGCAGCGGCTGACGTTCTGGTTCCGAAAGACGCACCAGGTGTTCTCCGGATACATCGTGGGGCAGCTGCTGGCATCGCTGGTGGTGGGCGTGATCTGCTACATCGTGATGCTGTGCACGGGGATGGACTACGCGCTGCTGATCTCGGTGATCGTGGGGATCACGAACATCGTGCCGGTGTTCGGGCCGATCGTGGGCGGCGTGGCGGGTTGCATCATCCTGCTGGTGGTGAATTTCACGAAAAACCCGATGGTGGTGGTGTGGTTTGGGCTGTTCATTCTGGTGCTGCAGCAGATCGAGGGCAACATCATCGGGCCGCGGATCCTGGGGGATTCGGTGGGCATCTCGTCGTTCTGGATCATCCTGTCGATCGTGGTGGGCGGCGGGCTGTTTGGTCTGCCGGGGATCCTGCTTGGAATCCCGGTGTTCGCCGTGATCTACGCGGTGGCGCAATCGCTGGTGGGCGAAAAGCTGAAGCGGCAGGGGCTGCCTTCGGACACCCAGGCCTACGTGGGCAAGGGGCCGCTGCCAAAACCCAATACCGAAAAATAGTGCCCTGCGTGGACGCAAAAATGGGGTGCCGGGGGCAATTCACCAGGACCCC
>JAVBQA010000064.1:0-23484 GCA_031549325.1 Eubacteriales bacterium
TTGGGGTGTTTTGTCAATTGTGGTGTGCGCTTCTTGATGTAACTATGAGCTACCTTTCGTGTAACTTACGTTCCTCGGATACGTGCAAATTCTGGAAATACATGTTACACTTATGTGTAACGAAAGAAATGATGGGGTGGAATGCTGCCGAATGCTGGCGGGTTCTGTGCGCCGCCCCCTCGCCGACTTGTAACCTTTGGAGGAAGACCGATGAAACCGACACACCTGCGCCGCACGCTCAGATGGGTTACGCCCGCATTGGTGCTCATTGCGCTGTGCGTTTGCCTGTGCGTGGCGATGTCCGAGCAGGGGCACGAGGTGCGCGTGGCCGAACTGGCCGGCGAAAAGAAAGCCACATTCAGCAAGAACGGCACCACCATCGATTATGGCAACAGCGATTGCGGTTATATCATGATCAAGCAAAAGCCGGTCAAGTCGCGCCTGAAGGTCAAGGTCACCAAGGGCGACGAGAGCTATAACTACGACCTGAACAGCGACGGCGAATACGAGGTGCTGCCGCTTCAGTTTGGCAACGGCAAATACAAGGTGCAGGTGTTCAAGCAGATCAAGGGCACGTCGTATTCGGCGGTGTCCAGCACGACAATCAGCGTGAAGTATAAGGAAGACGACATCAGCTTCCTGTACCCCAACCAATACGTGTGGTACAAGGAAGATTACGAAACCGTGGCCCAGTCCTTCAAGATCTGCGAAGGGCTCACCAGCGACAAGGAAAAGGTGACCGCGGTTTACAAGTGGGTATCCGAAAACATCACCTACGACTATATTCTGGCCATGCAGGTAAAGTCGGGCTACCTGCCCGACGTGGAGCAGGTGATCAAGGATCACAAGGCCATCTGCTTTGGATACAGCGCCGTGATGGGCTGCATGCTGCGCGTGCAAGGCATCCCCACGCAGCTGGTGATCGGCTACGCCGACAAGACCTATCACGCATGGAACAAGATCCTGGTCGACGGCGAGTGGGTGCGCTACGACTCCACGTTCGCCTCCACCAAAGGCAAGGCCAAGACGTACACGCCGGAACGCTTCTATTGATTTTATAGCCAAAGAAATTGGGGGGCATACCGATGAGTCAGCAGAACAATCTGAACCAGGAGATTCAAGAGATCCAGGAGATCCAGGCCAAGAACCGGGGCAAGTACATGCCGCCGGAAGAGATCAGCATGTTCTGCGAGCAGGTGGCGCTGATCCTCAGCTCGGGCGTGGCGCTGTACGACGGCATCGAGGCGCTTTGCGACAATTACAAGGGCACGCCGCACCACGCCTCTTTTGAGAAAATCAACGAGGGCGTGCGGCGCACCGGCTCTTTGCACGAGGCGCTGAAGGACACCAGCGTGTTCCCGCCGTACGTGATCGAGATGGCCCGCATCGGCGAGCAGACCGGCAAGCTGGATCACGTCATGGGCGCGCTCAGCCTGTATTACCTGCGCGAGGGGAAGATCCGGCGCTCCATCCAGAACGCGATCATCTATCCGCTGAGCCTGCTGGCCATGATGGCGGTGGTGATTCTGGTGCTGGTGGTGAAGGTGCTGCCCATCTTCGACCAGGTCTACAAATCCCTGGGCGCCGAGATGACCGGCAGCGCGGTGGCCATCATGAATTTCGGCAAGAGCGTGGGCAACGGCGTGTTGATTCTGGCGGGCCTGCTGATCGTGCTGGTGCTGGTCGCGGTCGTGCTGCTCAAGACCGGCGCGCGCCAGAAGGTCATCAACGCGGTGGGCCGCGTGATCCCGCCGATCCGCCGCATCTACGACTGCATGGCCGCCGAGCGCTTCGCCTCCAACATGGGCATGATGCTCGGCTCGGGCTTCCCGCTGGAGGAATCGCTGCCGCTGATCGCCGCCATCTTCGAGGACCCGATCGCCAAGGCCAAGGTGCTGGAGTGCAACGACATCATGAACCAGAGCGTCTCGTTCCCCGAGGCCGTGGCCCAGGTGGGCATCTTCGACAAGCTGCACAACAAGATGGTGCAGATGGGCTTCCTGTCGGGCAAGACCGACAGCGTGATGAACAAGCTGGCCTACATGTACGAAGAAGAGCTGGACAACGGCATCTCCCGCGTGGTCGCGATGATCGAGCCGTCCATGGTGGCGCTGCTGTCGCTGATCATCGGCGCAATCCTGCTGTCGGTGATGCTGCCCATGGTCAGCATCATGTCGTCCATTCTGTAGACTGACCGCCCAAGTCCGATTCGCATCTGAAAGGTGGATGGCTGTGCACTTTTTCAAAGTCAAAACTCACGGCCGGTACCGTGCGCTGATCGTGTCGCTGCTCTCGTTCGTGGTGATCGTGGGCGGCGTGCTGGCGCTTATCAACCAGACGCAGTCGCGCGGCGGCAGCGAGCAGCTCACCATTCTCAAGGACGCGCTGCACCGGGCCGCGGCCAGCTGCTACGCGGTGGAGGGGCGCTATCCGCCCACGCTCCAGTATCTGGTGGACAATTACGGCGTCGTGATCAACCAGGACAAATACATCGTGCGCTACGACGCCTTCGCCGAAAACATCATGCCCGACATCATGGTGCTCGAGGTGGGAAAGGAGCGGGCCGATGACGCAGACGACGAGGGCTAGGCGGCTCGGCCACAAGCACAGCATGAGCGGGCTGTTCGTGTTCCTGCTGATCGGCGCCTACATGGTGTTTTCGCTGCTGCTGGTGCTGATCGGCGTGCAGGCTTACAAGGGCGTGGTGGACAGGACCGACGTCAACAGCCAGGTGCGCACCACCGTGAGCTACGTGGCCAACAAGGTGCGCGCGGCGGACGGCATGGTGCTGCTCAAGGAAGAGCAGGGGCTGACCGTGCTCACCATCCGCGACGACTACGACGAGGATGCCTACGAGACGCGCATCTACTTCAACAAGGACGAATCCGGCCAGGGCGCGCTGTACGAGCAGGTCGCGGCCGCCGACGAACCGTTCGATCCGGACCTGGGCGAGCTGGTCAGCCGGGTGCACGCCTTCAGCATGACCCAGAACGGCTACCTGCTGGAGCTCTCGATGACCACCGCCGCCGGCGAGCGCCACTGGCTGCACCTGCGCTTTCGCACGGAGAAACCGATATTCACCACCTGATCGGCCGTCTGGGTTAAGGCGCTGCCGATCCATTTGAGGGGGCAACGGCATGCAACAAACGAGCATTCGCGAGGCCGGCAAGAGCAACGTGCTCCTGACCGAGCTGGTCATTGTCATCCTGTTCTTTGCCCTGACCGCGGTGACGGTGCTGCAGCTGTTCGTGGGCGCGCACAAAAAGAGCCAGAGCATCGCGCAGATCAACCGCGCCTCCATCATCGCGCAGGACTGGGCCGAGCTGCTGGCCACCGAGCGGCAGCCCGAGGCCATCCTGAAGGCGCACGACTTCGCCGATGGCAAGGCCCCCGGCAGCTACGAGATCATCGACGGCGACCTGCGGATCGTGATGCAGGTCGTCCGCCAGGACACCCCGGCGGGCGGACTGGTCACTACCCGCATCGGCGTCTACAAAGACGCCGGCTACGACGGCGAGCAGGACGCGCCCAAGTCGCCGCCGCTGACCGAGCTGTCTGCGGCCACCTACATCCCGGGCGACGCGCCCGGGGCCGGGCAGCAGACTGACGCGAAGGAGGCGCCCTAGATGCACCAAAAATCGCAGGAATACCGCGTCGGCCCGGGCGCAAGCTCCTTGCTGCTGATTTTCGTGGCGATGAGCCTGACCACCGTGGCCATCCTGGCGTTGGTGAGCGCCGTCTCCGACAGCAACCTGACCCGGCGCAGCCAGCAGACCATTTCCGCTTACTACACCGCCGCCGAGCTGGTGCAGATCGAGCTGGCGGACATCGACGCGCGGCTGGCCGCGGCCCGCGAAGCGGGCGACGAAGGGGCCTATGCCGAGGCGGTCTACGCCCTGACGGGCGAGGAAATCAAGCTGAGCGTGGAGCCGGGGCCGGACGAGCGCTATGCGCTGCTCAGCTTCTCCGAGCCCATGTACGGCGGGCACGAGATCTTCGTGCAGCTGCACGTCCCGCTGAGCCTGACCGGCGCGCGCTACACCGTGGCGCAGCACATGGTGCAGGACACCACGGCCTGGACTCCCGACGACGGCATGAATCTGTTCTCACAGGACGATCTCTCGGACGACTAAACAAGCACCTTCGATGAGGAGGCCGTAAATGGACATCACCAATCTGTTGATCTCAACCATCGAAAAGGGTGGATCGGATATCTACATCGTGCCGGGTTCCCCCGTGACCGCCAAGATCAAGGGCATGCTGGCGCCGGTTTCCGAGGAGCGCGTTGCCACGTCCGACTGCGAGCGGATTCTGACCGAAATCTACGCGATGGCCGACAACCGCGACATGGCGAAGCTGCTTTTGCACGGGGACGACGATTTCTCCTTTTCCATCCAGAAGCTGGGGCGCTTCCGCTGCAACGCCTACAAGCAGCGCGGCAGCCTGGCCGCCGTGCTGCGCGTGGTGCTGTTCGGGCTGCCCGATCCCAAGGCGCTGAGCATCCCGGACGTGGTGCTGGACATGTACAAAGTCAAGCGCGGCATGATCCTGGTCACCGGCCCGGGCGGCAGCGGCAAAACCACCACGCTGGCCTGCATGATCGACCGCATCAACAAGGAAACGATGGGGCACATCATCACGCTGGAGGACCCCATCGAGTACCTGCACACCCACCAAAAGTGCATCGTCAGCCAGCGCGAGATCATCAACGACACCGAGAGCTTCGCCCAGGCGCTGCGCGCCGCGCTGCGCCAGGTGCCCGACGTGATTCTGCTGGGCGAAATGCGCGACTTTGAAACCATCGCCACCGCGCTGACCGCCGCCGAGACCGGCCACCTGCTGCTCTCGACGCTGCACACCGTGGGCGCGGCCAAGACGGTGGATCGCATCGTGGACGTGTTCCCGGCCAACCAGCAGCAGCAGGTCCGCATCCAGATGTCCATGGTCATCCAGGCCGTGGTCAGCCAGCAGCTGATCCCGACGCTGGACGGCGGGCTGACGCCCGCGTTCGAGATCATGATCGTGAACAGCGCCATCCAGAACATCATCCGCGAAGGCAAGGTGCACCAGCTGGACAACGCCATCTACGCCGGCTCGGCCCAGGGCATGCGCACCATGGACGGCGATCTGCACCGGCTGTTCAAGGAGAAGCGCATCAGCAAGGAGAACGCGCTGCTGTATGCCATTAACCCGGACGCGCTCGAGCGCAAGCTCGTCCCATAAACAAAACGAGGCCGGACCGCGCGAGGGCGGCGGCAATCAAGAGACGACGTTCATCTTGAGGGGGAGGACACATGGAAAACAAAATTCAGGTCAAAATGTTCGGCAAATTCGACATCCTGGTGGGCGGCCAGAGCATCGATGCACACCTGAGCAAGACCAAGAAAGGCCAGGCGCTGCTGCAGTATCTGCTGCTCCACCGCAATGAGGCTGTCCCCAACTACAAGCTTTACGAGGCGCTGTGGCCCAACGAGGAGTCCAGCAACCCCGAGAACGCGCTCAAGACGCTGATCTCGCGGCTGCGGTCGGTGCTGGTTTCGTGCGATGAGAAGCTGGGCAAGTGCATCATCACCAAGCGCGGTTCCTACCGCTGGAACAACGAGCTGGGGATCGAGGTGGATCTGTTCGAGTACGAGCGGCTGTGCAAGGAGCTCAAGGCCGTCACCAAGCTCGATCCGATGGTCGGCCAGCATTTCAACAAGATTCTGGAAATGTACACCGGCAACCTGCTGTCCGGCATCGAGCACGAGGAATGGATCATCTCGCGCAGCATCTACCTGCACAACGAGTATCTGCGCCTGGTGTATCAATACATCGACCTGCTGAAAGAGGCGCAGTCCTTCGACGAGATCATCCACGTGTGCCGCATGGCGCTGGACGTGGACGCTTTCGACGAGCGGCTGCACCTGGAGCTGATGGACGCGCTGGTCAAGACCAAGCGCAACAACGAGGCGCTGCTGCAGTACAAGCACGTCACCAACATCCACTTCCGCTACCTGGGCATCCAGCCGCCGGAGGGGATCCGCGAGTTCTACAAGCAGATCATCCGGGCCAGCCAGGCGCTGGACTTCGACATCGACTCCATCGGCAAGGAGCTCAAGGAGTACGACCTGACCAGCACCGCGTTCGTGTGCGAATACGCCGTGTTCAAGGAGATCTACAACCTGCAGATCCGCAACATGGAGCGCACCGGCGCCATCGTGTTCCTGGCGCTGATCATGATCACCAACATGGACTATCAGCCCATGGATCCGCTGAAGCTGGACGACATCATGAAGGACCTGCTGGACGTGCTGAAGGCCAACCTCAGAAAGGGCGACATCGTCACCCATTTCTCCGCCTCGCAGTACGCGCTGCTGCTGCCCTGCGCCCAGTACGACAACGGCAAGATGGTCATGGAGCGCATCAAGCGCTCGTTCTACAAGATCTGCACCAACTCGTCGGTCATGTTCAGCTACCGGATCGACCTCATCAAAGAGCTGGAGAAGATCGGCAGCAACTCCATCACCAACAAATAACCGGCCGATGTTGGATACATAGTCATACGGAATTGGAACGCGTCGCGCAACATGTAGCCACAAAGTGGCCACACATGTTAAAGCGACGCTATTTTTTTGGCTGCTGTGCGCATATCTGGCTGAAGTAACCGGCCAGTAACGGGCGCGCGTTATTCTATAACCCCAACAATACTGGCTCTGCATTTGTCATGGCGTGGACATGGCGACCGCCTCGACTTACGAGGGGAGGTTCTCTTCGATGAGAACGCTGCTCACATGCTGCCTCATACTGCTGATGGTGCTGGCTCCTGCCGGGGCGCTGACCGCGAGTGGCGCGGAGAGCCCGGCGGAGGCGCAGCCCCACGTTTCCGAGCCCACGCCCAAGGCGGAGACGGTCGCGCCTCCGTCCGAACCACACGCGCCGGCTGCCACATCGGGGGCCGGCCATGGCGTCGCGGCCACGCCCGCGCCGGAAGAGTCCCCGGCGCCCGCCGAGCCCGCGCAGCCTGCGGACGGCGGCGGGGAGCAGACCATCCCGGACAGCGCCGCGCCGCTGGATGGCGGCGTTTTGTCGTCGACGCCGGCTCCGGATTTCGTGGAGGGCGCCGACGACGAACCCGGAACCTCCGGCGACGAGCGCGCGGACGGCACGGGCCAGTCGCTGCGCGTTCGCTCATCGATCAAGCCGGGCAGCGTGGTGCGCGTGGGCGACCAGACCGAGCTGACCGCCGTCCCCGTGGGGTTTGACGGCGTGAACTACAAGATCCAGTGGCAGGTGGCCAGCGTGGACGAGAACGGCGACGTGGGCCCGTTTGAGAACATCACCGGCGCCACCGGCGCCAAGCTGACCATCGTGTTTGACGAGGAGAATATCGGGTATCAGTGGCGGGCCGTCATCAGAATCGTCGACTGACCTTGACGCCAAATCAGAAAACGTTGCGGACGTATCTTCATGCCCAACCTTTTCTTCGTTTGCGTTATACCAACCGCTGGGCTTGCACAGCAAGGCCCCCGGCTTTCGTCAGAAAGTTGGGGGCTTTTGATAAAGCTCTTCATTGGCACTGGGCGGGATTCTCAAGGGGCAATGTCCCTTGAGCGGGGGTTATAGGGGGCGGCGCTCCTGTGGCTGATCCTTGAGCGGCGTCCCCCAACGTTCCCTCGTCACTTCTTCGCCTTGTCGATCCATTCTCTGATGTGCCCTGCGTCGTCGGTGAGTTCGAGCTCCATTTTGTAGGTCTGGCTCTCGCCCGGCTGGATCATGGGCAGGCCGTCCGCGCGGGCGGCGGCGCGGCCCATCACGCCGCAGGTGGTGGGCTCGAGGCCCAGCGCGTAGTCGCCCGCCATCATGCACTTCCACTCGCAGAGGAGGGGGAGGGACTGGGCGTCGTAGCGCAGGATGGCCGCGATCCCCAGCTTTTCGTTGTGCAGCATGGCGAAGGACTCGGCGGGGTTGGGCTCTTCGGTGTGGAAATAGCACTGCTCGGGACGCCCGATCTCGGGCGCTTCCATCAGCGCGTGCCTGTCCAGGCCCGCCCTGGCGGTGTCGTCCCGGGGGGTGACTTTGCGCGCGGAGAAGTAGCATTTCGCGCCGGCGTCCAGCATCGGGTAGCCGAAGTTCACGTGGTACACCAGCATGGACGGCTGGGCGGCGAAGCCGAGGTTCTCCACGGTGTCGGTCAGGCGCAGCGCGTTGCGCTCGGTGAACAGCAAGAGCTCGCGGGTGAGCCGCATGTTCGGCCCGAACACGCACGCCTCGCGCACCTGGCCCGCGATGCGCAGCACGGCCTCGTCCTGAATGTAGTCGACGGAGGCCGACACCATCTCGGCGGGGGTGTTGCTGAAGGGGCCGTGCAGCCCGAGCCGCACGCCGTCATCCTCGCAGGCCGCGCCCGCGTAGGTGATGCCGCAGGTGGTTAAGAGCCCGCCGTAGAAGCGGCGCAGGAAACCCTGCGCGCCGTCCTCCTGGTAGTACGCCGGGCTCTGGATGCCGGTCTTGCTGTAAAAGCCCACGTTCACGCCCTTGAAGCTCATCAGCGGGATGTCGAGGCCCCGATCCTTCAAAACCGTCAGCAGCAGTCCCTGCCCGTTGTTCAGGTCATAGGCCGAGACGCCGCCCGCGGGGCCGTCGTTCAGCGTGTAGCTCTTGATGCCGAAAAGCGCGTCCAGGTCGCCCACATACTTGCGCAGCTCGTGCGCTTGGCTCTTCTTCATTTGGATGCAACCGCCTTTCTGTCCGGATGATGCGCGAAGTGGTACAGCACCACCAGGGGCTCGGTCTTGCTGTGGTTCACAAATTTCACGCCCGCTTTGGCCGCCGGGACCGACACGAAGAACTCGTCGTCGGTTGCCTGGCCGTAGCGGATCAGGGTGGGGCTTGCGATGTCCATGCCGTTGATCGCGCCGTGGCCCTCCACGCACACCAGGCCGTAGGCCACCGGCTCGGTCAGCGCGGCTTCGCGGCCGGGCAGCACGGTGAGGCGCTTGGCGGCGGCCACGTCGGTCTTGTAGCAGATCCATTCCTTGACGCATCCGTCGTCCGCCGGCTCCCGGATCGGGCGCATGAAGCGGTGCTTGCTGAAGTCGGGATCCACGTTCATCTCCCAGTCCAGCACCTCGATCAGGTAGTCGTAATCGCCGATCTTGTCGGGCGGGCAGGTCTTCCACAGCACCTCCTCGGACAGCGTGTGGTCAAACAGCAGCACGCTCTGGTACATGGCGAACACGTCGGACGCGAACTGCGGCTCGTAGGTGCACAGGCTGGCCGGCGCGTGCAGGACGCCGGTGGGCACATCCCAGCCGGTGTCCACGTCGATCTTGTAGGCGCGGGAAAGCGTCAGCAGCTTGTTGTCGCCCTTGCTGAAATCCTTCAGCGCCTGCTTGAGCCGATCCTTGGTTACCTCCGGATTCAGCCCGAAGAAGGTGAACGGGAACTCGCCCCCGTAGTTGTTGTACTGCGCGGGGAAGAAGTACATCTCGGGCTTGCCCCACATGCCCACCAGCTGGGCGTATTTGTCCGAGTGGTGGATGTGGTGGGGCAGCGGGCCCAGGTTGTCGAAGAACTTGCCGAACATCGGCCAGCGCCCGTAGCGGGCATACAGCTCCTCGCCGATCAGCTGGCCCTTGAGCTCGTTCACCGCGTCGATCAGCAGCGCTTCGCCCTTGCCGTCCATCGTCACGATCCGGCTCAGTCCCTCGCCCTCGGGCGTGTTGGGGCCGTTGTCCGCCGGGGTGGTGGAGGAAAACCAGCGCTCGTCGATTCCGCCGCGCGCCAGGCCCAGCGCGAAATAGTCGTCCGGATGCAGCCGCAGCCGCCGTCCAGGCCGGCAAAACGAGCGCGGCACCCAGTTCGGCGCCAACCGCACCACGCCGTTGCCCTGGTTCAGCGCCTGCTCAATGACACGATTCGCCATGTGTGCTGTCCCCCTCCATATACGGCATTCTGTTACGCTTATTATACACTTCGTCGGGCAAAAGCGCCAGTGTTGCGGGCGAATTTGTAAGAACTTTTTAGGAAACCATAACGGGGGATGTCCGTTGTATTGCAAATATTAAATATGCCACATATTGTGTGTTTGCGGTTGAAAGCCACTACATGTGGTGATATAATGGCAGTCCAAGGAAAAACAAAAGATCAACAGGGGGATTGTGAACAATGGCCATCAGCGACATCACGAGCAACGCGCAAGAGGTGCTAAAGCGGCGCTATCTGGCAAAGAACGAGGCGGGGGAGACCGTCGAGACGGTGGAGCAGCTGTTTCGGCGCGTGTCGGACGCGATCGCCGGAGCCGACAAAAAATTCGATCCCCAGGCCGACGCGAGCGCGCTGTCAGACGAGTTCTTCGAGCTGATGACCTCCCTGCGTTTTCTGCCCAACTCGCCCACGCTGATGAACGCTGGGCGTCCGCTGGGGCAGCTGTCGGCGTGCTTCGTGCTGCCCATTGAGGACAGCATGGAGGCCATCTTCGACGCGGTGAAGAACGCCGCGCTGATCCACAAGTCGGGCGGCGGCACCGGCTTTTCCTTCTCGCGGCTGCGCCCGGCCGGCTCCACGGTCAAGTCCACCGGGGGCGTGGCCAGCGGCCCGATCAGCTTCATGCGCGTGTTCAACATGGCGACGGAGGCCGTCAAGCAGGGCGGCACCCGGCGCGGCGCGAACATGGGCATTTTGCGCGTGGATCACCCGGACATCGAGGCGTTCATCCGCTGCAAGAGCGACAACAAGGACATCACCAACTTCAACATCTCGGTGGGCCTGACCGAAAAGTTCATGCAGGCCGTCGAGAACAACGAGGATTACGAGCTGGTCGACCCGGCAACCCAGGCGGCCACCGGCACGCTGAACGCCAGGAAGCTGTTCGACGAGATCGTGGACGCCGCCTGGCACAACGGCGAGCCGGGCATCATCTTTCTGGACCGGCTCAACCGGGACAACGTGGTGCCCGGCCAGGGCCAGATTGAGAGCACCAATCCCTGCGGCGAGCAGCCTCTGCTGCCGTATGAGAGCTGCAACCTGGGGTCCATCAACCTGGTCAAGATGCTGCAAAAGACCGAAACCTCCTATGAAATCGACTACGCCTTGCTGCAAAGCACCATCCGCCAGGCGGTGCACTTCCTGGACAACGTGATCGAAGTGAACAGCTACCCGCTGCCCAAGATCGACGAGGTGACCAAGTCCACCCGCAAGATCGGCCTGGGCGTGATGGGCTTCTCGGACATGCTGCTGATGCTGGGCATTCCGTACAACTCCGACGAGGGCGTGGCGCTGGCGGAGAAGCTGATGAAGTTCATCAACGACGAGGGCCACGCCGCCAGCGAGGCGCTGGCGGGCAAGCGCGGCGCGTTCCCACTGTTTTCTGAGAGCATCTTCAGGGACCGCCTGAAGCTGCGCAACGGCACGGTAACCACCATCGCGCCCACCGGCACGATCTCGATGATCGCGGGCTGCAGTAGCGGCATCGAGCCGGTCTTTGCCTTCGCGTTCGTTCGAAATGTGATGGACGGCACCAAGCTCGTCGAGGTCAACCCGGTGCTGACCGAGGTGCTGAAGAGCCGCGGGCTCTACACCGAGGCGCTGATGCGGCGAATCGCCGAGGAGGGCACCATCGCCCACATCGAGGAGATCCCCGAGGGCATCCGCCGCGTGTTCGTCTGCGCCCACGACGTGAGCCCGATCTATCACACCAGGATGCAGGCCGCTTTCCAGCGGCACACCGACAACGCCGTCAGCAAGACCGTGAATTTCCCCTCCTCCGCCACCCGCGAGGACGTGGCCGAGGTGTATCGGCTCAGCTACAAGCTGGACTGCAAGGGCGTAACGATCTACCGGGACGGCAGCCGCGACGAGCAGGTGCTGAGCGTGGGCGCGGGCAGCGGCAAGGACATGCCCATCCAGCAGGTCGTCGTGCCCGGCCAGGTCATCTCGCCCCGGCCGCGCCCAACCATCACCCAGGGCTTCACCGAGCGCATCAAGATCGGCTGCGGCAACCTGTACATCACCGTGAATTACGACGAGAACGGCATCTGCGAGGTGTTCACCTCCACCGGCAAGGCCGGCGGCTGCCCCAGTCAGTCCGAGGCGGCCGCCCGGCTGGCCAGCGTGGCGCTGCGGAGCGGCATCGGCGTGCAGGAGATTTACGACCAGCTCAAGGGCATCCGCTGCCCATCCACCATCCGCCAGCAGGGCATGGGCTGCACGTCCTGCCCGGACGCCATCGCCAAGGTGCTGCTCAAAGTCGAGGACTTCATCCGCGAGGGCAAGCTGCCCGTGCCCACCGTCGCTCCCTCGGGCGCGGTGAAAAAGCCGGCCCCCGCCGAGCCCCGCGTCAACATGACCTACTGCCCGGAGTGCGGGGAGAAGCTGCTCCACGAGGGCGGCTGTGTGATCTGCAGGGGCTGCGGGTTCAGCAAGTGCGGGTAGAGGAAGGCGCTGAAGCCCCCGCCCAAGGGATAGGGCCCTTCAAAATCCCACCTCGAACGCAACAAACCGCCCCCATGCGCCGCATGGGGGCGGATCTTTCTTTGCGGCGCGCTACGGCGCCCGGCTGCCGTAGATGAACGCATGCAGCAGCTGCGTGTTTTCCGGATAATCCACATCCCACAGCGCCGAGCCGCCGGCGCGATCCTCCAGCGTATAGGTGCCCTTGGCGGGCAGCTTTGTGCTACCAATCTGGCCGTCGCCCTTGAGCGCGGACTGGGCCAGGTTGACGGCGTCCGGCATGCTGACATTGGTGGCGATCTGCCCCCAACAGCTGGCGGCCATCTGCATCAGCTGGGACAGCGAGGCCCTCTTGACCCGCGCGAACATGCCGCTCAGCACGGCCTTCTGGCGGTCGGTGCGGGCGTAATCGTTGTCCAGCTCGCGGATCCGCGCGTACGTCACCGCCTGAATGCCGGTGAGCAGCGTGCTCTTGCCAAAGCTCTGCAGCTGCAGCTTGGCCTTGTTGTCCAGGTAAGCCTGCTGATCCATGGTGAACTGCGCGATCTCGCCGATGTGGCGGTTGATGACGTCCATCTCGGCCTGGGTCACGTCCGCCTCGATGCCGCCCAGCGCGTCGATCATGCGCGCCAGCCCCTCAAAGTTGACCACGGCGAATTCGGTGATGTTCATCCCCAGGTTCTCGTTCAGCGTCTTCATCATCAGCTCGACGCCGCCGAAGTAGGTGGCTGAGTTGATCTTCTGCGCTCCGTGTCTGGGGAGTTCGACCACGGCGTCGCGCATCACCGACGTGAACTTGATCTCGCCGGTGCCGACGTTGACGGACGTGATGATGATCGTGTCGGATCGCCCGATCTTGGTCATGTCGCGCGAATCGGTGCCCAGCAGCAAAATGTTGCGCCACGCCTGGGGCAGGTCCGCGCGGGCGGACAGGTCGTCCACGGCCACCACATCGTCCGGCTCGAGCGCGGGCGGCTCCGTCTCCGCCGTGATGCTCATGGTGCCCTCGGCGTCTGCTTCGGGCTCGGGATCGCCCGCGGTCATCGCCGTGTACACGCCGGGCGGCAGGATCTTGTCCATCTCGCTCTGGCGCAGCCTGTTCAGTGTGACGGGCAGCGCGACCGCCAGAATCAGCAGGCAGGCCAGCGCAATCAGCGGGCCGCGCCGCCGGAAAAACGGCGCTTTCCCGCGCCCTGAGCGCCGTGGAAGCCGGGCGAGCGCGCCGTCCACGCGGGCTTGAAACGTCCGGCTCGGGTGCAGGTCGGCGCGGTCCAGCGTGTTTTTGAGTGTGTTCATGGTTCGTCTACCTCCAGTATGCGCTTGAGCTTTGCGCGCGCGGCATGAAGCCGCGACTTCACCGTGCCCTCGGCCATCTGCAGCGAGCGGGCGATCATCTCGACGGAAAAATCGTCGAAGTAGAACAGCACCGTCACCATGCGCTGGTCCTCGGGCAGCAGCCGGATGGCGCGGCGCACGTCCAGCGCCTCGTCGGAAAACCCGGACGGCCCGCCGAGCTCGGCGTCCGGCATGGGCGCGGTGCGCTTGCGCCGCCGCAGCATCTGGCGGCACTCGTTGATCAGGATGCGGATCAGCCAGGTGCGGAACCACTGGGGTTCGCGCAAGCCAGGCAGGCTGACCCATGCGCGCAGAATCGCGTCCTGGACGGCGTCGCAGCTGTCGGCGTCGCTGCCGAGCATCGCCCAGGCAATGCGGTAGAGCGCGCCCTCGTTTGCCCGCACCAGCTGGGCAAACGCCTGCTGATCGCCCAGCGCCGCCTCGCGCGCCAGCGCGGTTTCCTGCGCCCGCGCCCGATCCATCGGGATCACTTTGGATGGTTCCTGCATGATACCCTCCATCTTGTGTTATCGAACGTGTCCTGATGATTTGATGCACGGGGCGCGCGCCCGGTTCGATGTCACAACGAAATATTTCGTTGACTCAATCATAACACAAATATGGTATACTGATCTATCCTATTTTGAGGAGCGGTGGATCATGAGCATCATCACGATTGTGGGCGCGGGCATGATGGGCACGTCGATTGGGTTCCCGGCGCGGGAGAACGGCCACGAGCTGCGGCTGGTGGGCACGCCCCTGGACCGCGAGATCATCGAGCACGCGCGGGCGACCGGCGAGCACAGGACGCTAAAGCGCAAAATCCCGGACGGCTTTAAGTACTATCAGATCGAGCAGCTGTCGGAGGCGCTGTCCGGCGCGGACGCGCTGGTGGGCGGGGTGTCGAGCTTCGGCGTGGACTGGTTCATCGACACCGTTTTGCCGCGGATCCCCGAGTCGCTGCCGGTGCTCTCCATCACCAAGGGCATGATGGACGACGCGCAGGGGAGGCTCGTGCCCTATCCGCACCTGTACCGGGACCGCACCGCGCCCAGGGCGCTGAGCCTGAACGCCGTCGGCGGCCCGTGCACCAGCTACGAGCTGGCCGATCACGACCAGACCCACGTCAGCTTCTGCGGGGACGACGTCGAAACCCTGCGCTTTTTGAAGTCGCTGTTTGCGACGGATTACTACCACATCAGCCTGTCCACCGATGTGGTGGGCGTGGAGTGCGCCGTGGCCATGAAAAACGCCTACGCGCTGGCCGTGTCGCTGGCGGTGGGGCTTTCGGAGGCCAGGGACGGCCAGCTCCACTACAACAGCCAGGCCGCGCTGTTCGGGCAGAGCGTGCTGGAGATGAAGCGGCTGCTGGCGCTGGTGGGCGCGGGGGAGGACAACGTCATGCTGGGCGCGGGCGACTTATATGTGACGATTTTTGGCGGCCGCACGCGCCTGATCGGCACGTTGCTCGGGCGGGGCATGGGGTTTGACGAGGCGATGCGGACGCTGGAGGGCGTCACCCTCGAGTCCGTCGTCATCGCCACCCGCACCGCGCGCGCCGTTCGGCGCCTGATCGCGCTGGGGCAGGTGGCCGCCTCCGATTACCCGCTGCTGCTGCATGTGGACGAGATCATCAACCAGGGAGCGCCGGTGAACATTCCGTGGGCCGCGTTCGAGCGGGAGACGGTGAGGGGCGGCTAGCGCGCCCCCGTCCCCCCGCTTGAGCGCATCCCATCCATAAGGAAACGGGCGCACGCCGTGCGCCCGTTTTTTACGAGATCTCCACCCCGAGAATCTGGCCGCCCCGCGTGCTGACCACCGCCATGTTGTCGAACACGGAGGGCGAGCCCTCGATGTTGTTTTCCAGCTCGAGTTCCGACAGCGTCTCGCCGCTGAGCCCATCCAGCAGCCGGAGCGTGCCGCCCGAGTTGCCGATCAGCACGTAGCCGCGCCCGGCCTTGTCGTAAAGCAGCGCCGGGGTGGACCAGCTGTACGGCCCGAGCCCTCGCTTCCAGATGGCCTTGCCCGTCTGCTTGTCCAGCGCGAACAGCGTGCCGCCCTGGCTGGTCTTGGCGATGTTGAAGAACACGATGTCCCCGAGCGCGCCCTTGCCGATGGCGGGCGAGGCGAACGCGCCGGCCAGCGTGCGGTTGCTGACGTGGGCCTCCGCCTTCCAGCGCTGCTTGCCGGTCAGCGCGTCGTAGCAGCGCATCTGGATGTTGCCCGCGTCGGCCCGCAGGTCCATCTCGTTGGCGGTGTACAGCCAAACGCCCTCCTCGTCCTCCTCGATGGCGCAGGTGGCGTCGGTGTCGTCGCCCGTGGGCGTGGCCCAAATGGCCTTCAGCGTGTTCAGATCCAGGCAGATCAGCAGGCCCGAGTTGTCCACGAAGTAGCCGTAGTGGTTGTACACGGCGATCGAGTTCTCCATGCCCGGGCGCTTTGTGACGTTGGATTTGTAGCCATAGCGGTCGACCTGCGGCTTCACGCGAACCTTGCCCATCTCGCGGTCGTACTCGGCGTTCAGCTTCACCAGGTAGGTCAGGCCGTTCTCGCCCACCTGCAGCATGGTGTCCGTCTGCGCGTCGATCAGCGGCGCGGCGTCGAAACAATACCAATTGCGCAGCTTGTGCTTGTCGTCGCCGTTCAGGAACCAGAGGGGCTTGCCGCTGATCAGGCTGAAGATGCGCATGCCGCACTTGACCGTGCGCCCGTGCACCTCGAAGATGCCTTGGCCGCAGTAGAGCAGCGGGTAGCCGCGCGGGTCCACCGTTACGCTGCCCTTGATGGGCGCGCCGATGTCGATCTCCGGGCGGGTGCGCTTGCCGTCCATCAGGTCGATGAACCGGATCTTGCCGTCCAGCGCCGCGATGATGACCTCGGTCAGCGGCCCCTTCTTCTTGGCCGCGCTGACGTTCATCTGCTGCAGCACGTCGTCCGGCCAGCGCACGATGGCGGCCTGCCCGGTCCAGCCCACGCCGTTCCAGTCGTCCAGACCGGACACCGGCACCGACCACTTCAGGGTCAGCTTGCCGGCGTTGTCCGGCACAAAACCCCAAGCCGAGTTGTCCCGGTAGTTGTTGCCGCGAAAGGTGGTCACGCCCTCCAGCGCGGCGTAAGAGTCCGGCGCGCCCATGGCGATGGGGGGTTCGCGCTGGTAATCCTGGGCTGCCGCCTTGCCGCTGTAGCGGCGCTGGCGAAAATTCAGGGCCTTGCGCTGGGTGCTGGCGGCCTTGTAAGGTTCGCCCGCCTCGCGGGCGCCGGGGGCGGCGGCTTGCGTGGGGGCGGGCGGCGCGGTGGGGGCGGCCGCCGGTTCACGGGTGGCGTCGGGCGGGGCGGCGGCGGCGGTCGCCGCCGGCGTCGGCAGCGGGACAGAGGCCGGCACGTCCTCGCGGGCCAGGCGCGGCAAAAGCGCGACGGCCAGCACGATCAGCAAAAGCGCGGGCGCGCCGATCAGCGCGATGCGCCGGGTGTCCCGTTGCTTCTTTTTCCGCTTGATGGCTTTTCTCGACTGTGTTTCGCCGCTCATGCTCTACCTCTTTTGGCATAGAATCATTCTCCAAAGTATAGCACGCGCGCGCGCCTCATTGCAAGGCAAGGCTGGCTGCGCTTGCACATTTGTGGTATAATATAGGCAACACAAAACGGGGGAGGGATCGGGATGAGGAGGATCAAATGGGCGGCGCTGGGATTGGCGCTGCTGCTGGCGCTGAGTGGGATTTCGGCGCTGGCCGGGGCGCGGCCCGAGCTGCTGGTGGGGTTTGAGTTCACCAGGCTGGACGGGCGCTCCACCAACCAGTTCGCGCTGTGGATCGAGGACGCGCAGGGCAATCTGGTCAAGACGCTTTGCGCCACGGGGTTCGCCGCCCAGGGCGGCTACGAGAACCGCCCGGAGGCGATCAAGCGCTGGGTGGAGAAGGCGAAGCCCCAGGAGATGGAGAAGGAGCAGCTGGACGCCGTCACTTCCGCCACGCCCGAGACCGGGCGGCTCAGCTACAGCTGGGATCTGACCGGTGCGGACGGCCAGCCGGCGCCGGGCGGCGATTACAGGATTTGCCTGGAGGGCACGCTGCGCGACACCGAGCAGGTGCTGTACGAGGGCACGGTGCAGATCGGCGGCGAGGCGCAGGCGGTCGTGATGGAACCGACCTACTTCGGCGACAAGGAAACGGACCGGGGCATGATCGCCGGCGTGACGGCCAGCTATACCCCATAACGCCCCGCGCGCGCGGAAAACGACAACGGGACGCCGCCAGGCGTCCCGTTTAGGCTGTCAAAAAGCCTAACACCAATGAAAAATAGTAACGCCTCCAGAGCGGCGTTACTATTTTTCATTGGTATAAGCGACGCGCGAAAGGAATGTTGAGTCTGCGGAGCAGCCAGACCCAAGGGGGTTTTCGGGGGCCGAAGCCCCCGGATCAAAGCCGCCGAAGGGCGACCTGCGCGCCCGTAGGCTGCGATCCTTGATGCATGCAAGTCTGGCCGTGAATCTCTGATTCACAAGACTTGCATTTCGCTGTCGAAAGACGGAGTATTTCGACAGCCTGAACGGGACGCCGCCATGCGTCCCGTTGTCGTTCATTTGACCACGACCCCCAGCAGCGACGCCAGCGTGATCAGCTGGTCGGCGCCGACGATGGCCCCGCGCAGCGCGCCGTCCGTGAGCAGGATGCCGGTGATGTCGCAGCCGCTCAGATCCACGCCCTTGAGCGGCGTGTCGATCCACTCGGACCGCGAGAGCTTGCAGCCGTCCAGCGCCAGCTTTTCGTGCTTCACGGAGCGGAATGAGGCGTTCTGCAGGTCGCAGCGCAGCAGCGCCAGCTCGCGCAGCTTGCACTTGGCGAAAGCCGCGTAGCCGAGCAGCGTGTCCGTAAAGCGCGCGTGCATCAGCGATGCGTCGGTGAAGCTGGCGCCGGTCATGCGGCAGTCCGTGAAGTGCACGCGCACCAGCGAGCACCCGCCAAAGTCCAGGTTCGAGAAATCGCAGTGCTCGAACGCGCAGTCGGAAAACGACAGGCGTTTGACGTCGAAATCTGAAAAGGCGCAGCGCACGAAGCGGCAGCCGCAAAACTCCAGCCGCCGCCCGGCGTATCCGGCCAGCCGCGCGTCTTCAAAGAGCAGGTCGGACAAATCGTCCCCCTGCGATAGGGCGCGCTCGACGGCCGCCTCGGGATCTGAGGGCCTGTCCAAATACGCGGAAAGATTGGGCGCAAGAATTGCCATCACGTTGCTCTCCTTCGCATATGGTCTATAGGAAGTGATAATGATGCTAATGGTGCAGTATGACCGCGCCCGGGCCGTGCGTTATGCGCACAAGTGGGCCTATGACCGGAACCCGAAATACGCCAGGTTCGACAACGACGGCGGCGACTGCACCAACTTCGCGTCGCAGGCGCTGTTTGCGGGCAGCGGCGTGATGCACGAGCGCGACTGGTACTATCGCGACGCGGATGACCGCGCGCCCGCCTGGACGGGCGTCGTGTGGCTGCACAGGTTTTTGGTGGGGAACAGGGGTTTGGGCCCGTTCGCCGCGGAGACCGATGCTGGGGAGGCGCAGCCGGGCGACATCGTGCAGCTGCGGTTCACCCTGGGCGACCGGTTTCGCCACTCGCCGGTGATCGTGCGGGTGGGGAACCCGCCCGCCATGGACAACATCCTGGTGGCCGCCCACTCGCTGAACGCGGACGACCGGCGGCTGGACAGTTATGCGTTCGCCGAAGCCCGGTTTTTGCACATCCTGGGCGTGCGGCGATGAGGGCGCTTCTACAGCGCCTGCTCCGTCCGCTCGATGATGTCGTCCTGGGTGCGCTTTGACAACACGTTCCAGAACGCGCTGTATCCGGCGACGCGCACCACCAGGTCGGTGTGGCGGTCGGGGTGGGCCTGGGCGTCCAGCAGGGTTTCCCTGGAGACCACGTTGAACTGCACGTGGAACCCGTTCAGCACGTCGAAGAAGGTGCGCAGCAGCAGGATCAGCTTGCGCTGGTTTTCGGGGCGCTCCAGCATCTGCGGCGTCAGCTTCTGGTTGAGCAGCACGCCGCCGGTGATCTCGGCCGTCTTGAGCTTTGAGACCGACTTGAACACCGCGGTCGGGCCCAGCCGATCCATGGCGTGGCTGGGGGAGCAGCCCTCGGCGAGCGGCTCGCCCGCCCTGCGCCCGTCCGGGGTCGCCCCGGTTCCGGCGCCCTGGGGCACATTCGCCGAGATGCTGGATGTGCCCGCGTAATACGTGCCGCCGATCGGGCCGCGCCCGAAGCGGGTGTTTTTGTGTTTCGCAATCTCATCCAGATAGCTGTCGAAGGCGCGCACGATGTGCAGATCCGCATCGTCGTCGTCGTTGCCATATTTGGGCGCGGCCAGCAGCAGCCGGCGCACGCGCTGGCCCTGCTCGCCCTCAAAGTTACTCATCAACGCGTTCCATAGCTCGTCATTTGTAACCGATTGATCCTCGAACACGCAGCGCTGAATCGCGGCCAAGCTGTCGGCCAGGTTGGCGATGCCCACCTGCAGCTGGCTGACGAAATCGTACTTCGCGCCGCCCTGTTTCAGGTGCTTGCCGCGGCCGATGCAGTCAAACGTCAGCGCCGAGCACAGCACGTCGGGGGTGTTCTGCTCCAGCGCGATGTCCGCGCAGGTGTCGAGGCACACCGCCTGGCGGGTGAACTCGCGCACGCTGAGATCCCAGGCATGCATCAGCTCGCCGAAGGACTTCATGTCTTTGAAGTGCCCGGCGCCCGGACAGACCGGCTCGCCCGAGGCTGGGTCGACCCCGTCGTTCATGGCGATCAGCAGCGCCTTCGGGAAATTGACAAAGCTCATGCCGGTGCAGCGGTAGCCCCACTTGCCGGGCACGGCCACCTCCACGCAGCCGATGGCGCTGTAGTCGCGGGCGTCGTCCGGCTCGATTCCGCGCGCGATCAGGCTCGGGATGATGACCTCGTCGCTGTTGAACGCCGGCATGCCAAACCCGAGCCGCACCACCGAGATGCAGGCCGTCATGAACGCGTCCGACAACCCCCTGTGGTAGCGCACGGTCAGATTGGGCTGGGGCAGGCGCATGTTGCCCACGGCCTGCAGAATCAGAAGCGACAGCGGGTTGGTGGCGTCCCGCCCGTCCCTGGTCTGGCCGCCGATGGTTACATTTTGATACAGTGGGCTGCCCGCCGAGAACTGCGTGTGCGACCAGCTGCGCACCTTGTTGACGGACAGCGTCTTGATCCACAGGTTCTCGAGCAGCTCGGTGGCGGCCTCGTCCGTCATGCCGTCCCGGGCGGAGTTCTGGTAGTAGGGGTACAGGAACTGGTCCATGCGCCCGTAGCTGAGCGAGTGGCCGTTGGACTCGATCTGCAGCGCCAGGTGCACCAGCCACACGCTCTGCACCGCTTCGTGGAACGTCTCGGCGGGGCCCATGGGCGCCTTGCGCAGGATCGCCGCGAGATCGGCGCGCCCCTGGGACTCGGCCAGGTCGGCGTAGCGGTTTGCGAACACCCGCACGGCGTCGATGGCGATCAGCACCGCGCGGTAAAAGTGGCTCTTCTCGATGGACTCCATGTCGGTCAGCGGCAGCTTGTCTAGCTCGTCTTGCGCTCTTGCCGCAAACCAGGACAGGCCATGCCGAAGCACCGCCGCGTAGTCCACCGCGATGTGGGCGTCGCCGGAGGTGATGTTGCCCTCCGGGTGGATCAACCCCAGGTCGTAAAACTTGCGCGCCTTTTCCGGGAACAGCCCAAGGCCCTTGTCCTTCAGGGTGTTGCCCGCCCAGAAGGGGGCCATGTCGCGCAGGGTCTGCTTTTCCGCCTCGCCGATGGTCAAGCGGTCGCCCGGGCGCTTGTCGAACGCATCGAGCTCGCTGACGACCCAGTCCATGGCGTACTCCGGAAAGATCGGCGCGGCGCGGTTGGCGCTCGCCTGGTTCCCGGCGATCAGGCTGTCCGGTTCGATGTAGATGTCCATGTGGGTGAGCACGCTATGGAGCGCTTGGGCGCGCTTGATCAGCAGCGGCTCGGCGGCGTGGGCTTTGTAGGCCGCAGTCGTGTAGACCGCGCGCTGCACGCAGATGCTGGGCTGTGTGGCGAGAAGCTCCCTGCGAAACCGCGCCATGCGGGGGGATGGTGTGAATGGCTTCATGATGCCCTCCTATGCGATGATCATCAGCACGCCCTGGCGCTCCAGCTGGGCGCGCGCGGACTGGGGGATGCCGCCGTCGGTGACGAGCTGAGCGACCTCGTCCGCCCGGAAACTCCGGGCCACGCTCTGGCGGAAAAACTTGCTGGAATCGGTCAGCACGACCAGCTGGTCGCAGCTGGCCATCATGGCGCGGGTGGCGCGCACGCGGTTGTAGTTCAGCCCGGAAAAGCCGCCCGCTTCCGTGTAGCCGTCCACGCCGATGAACAGCCGCCCGGCGTGGAACTCCCGGGCGCACAGCTCGAGCAGAGGGCCGGTGGTCACGCGCGAGTCGCCCTGGTAGTCGCCGCCCAGCAGCACCACCCGCCCGCCCGCAAGGCCCGCCACCGACTGCGCCAGAAACGCCGAGTTGGTGATGATCGTCACGTCCTTTTTCGCCTCGAAAAGCGCCTGCGCGAACAGCACGCAGGTGGAACCCGACTCGATCATGATCGTCTCGCCCGGCTGCACCAGCCCGGCGGCGCGGCGGGCGATGCGCAGCTTGACCTCATAGTTCTGGCCCATGCGCGCCTCGATGCTGTCGGGCGACGCACCGTGCACCAGCCCGTGCTCGCGCCGCAGCAGGCCCTGCGCCGACAGGTGCTTCACGTCCTTGCGCACGGTGACCTCGGACACCGACAGCGCCTGGGCGATCTCGGCCACGGACAGCGCCCGGTTCGCCGTGAGCATCTCCAGTATGGACGTCTGGCGCGGGTTCATGGGCTCACCCCTTTCTGGCTCCATTCTAGGGCGGCGGTGGCGAATTGTCAAGGGGAAACTTATAATACGAAAGTAAAATGATTTCAAATGAAAGATTGACAGCTGCCATCCGCGCGCGATACAATGGAAAAGACAGGGGGATTCGAGAGCCATGAGCGATACGGTTTCGGTGTTCAACATCCAGAAATTCAGCCTGCAAGACGGGCCCGGCATCCGCACGGCGGTGTTTTTTTCGGGTTGCCCGCTGCGCTGCCGCTGGTGCGCAAACCCGGAGTCGCAGCAGCCGGACAGCACATTCGAGTGCCCGGGCATTCGCCCGGCGAAGCGCATGACGGTGCCGCAGATCATGGCGGAGGTGCGCAAGGACGCGCCGTTCTACCAGACCTCGGGCGGCGGGCTGACGCTGACCGGCGGCGAGGCGCTGACGCAGCCGGACGGCGCGTTGGCGCTGATCTCGGCGGCCAGGGCGGAGGGCATTCACACGTGCCTCGAAACCTGCTGCTTTGCCCCGCCGGAGGTGTTTCAAAGGGTCGTGTCCGCGCTGGATCTCGCGCTGGCCGACCTGAAGCATTATGACGAGGCCAGGCACATCCAGGGCGCCGGCGCGCGGCTCGGGCCGATCCTCGAAAACCTCGGCTGGCTGGCGAAGTCGGGCGTGCCCTGCCGGGTGCGCATCCCGGTGATCCCGGGCTATAACGACGCGCCGGGGGACGCGCGCGGCTTTGGCGAGTGCCTGAGCAGGCTGGGGTTCCGCGCGGCCGAGCTGCTGCCCTTCCACCAGTTTGGCGAGAAGAAGCACGAGCTGCTGGGGCGGGACTACGCGTTTTTAGGCGTGAA
>JAVBQA010000059.1:0-4627 GCA_031549325.1 Eubacteriales bacterium
GATGGCCGAGGGCACGGAGCAGCCGGGCGATGTGATCGCGACGGTGCGCTACCAGCTGAACACTGGGCGGCCCGACATCGTGATCGAGTATGTGGCGCAGGCCGCGAATTCGGAGTACGCGCTGGTGCGGCAGGACGGCAACGCGCTGTTTCTGATGAAGAAGGATAAGGTGCTGAACATGCTGGACCGGTGCCAGCAGTTCCGGGATGGCACCTCCGTCCGCACCCCATAACCACGAGTGAGTATATGAGAAAGGGTCCAGGGACGAAGTCCCTGGACCCTTTCAGTCTGTCAAAAAAGTATCTGACATGCAGGGCGGGAATGTTGAGCCTGCAGGACAGCCAAGCCCAAGAGGGGTTTTCGGGGGCCGAAGCCCCCGGATCAAAGCCGCCGAAGGGCGACCTGCGCGCCCGCAGGCTGCTTCTGCACTGGATGCAAGTCTGCCCGTGAATCCCTGATTCACAAGACTTGCATTTCGCTGTCAAAAGACGCAGTATTTTGACAGCCTGAGACCCGGGATTTTCTCCCGGGCCTTGCGTTTGTTATTTGTGTTTTATGCGCCACGCGCCCTGCGCCGCTTGACGGACGCGCGAACGACGATCAGCAGCACGACCAGGATCAGAATCCACGGCCACACCAGCGCCAGGAACACGGCCATGTCCTGAACGAACTCAAAGAACACATTGATCGATTCGGTGAAGCTGGCCTTCATGCGCTCCGCCCAGCTGCCGGTGTTGATGGGCTGCACGCTCGTCCTGTCGGCCGCCTCGCGCACGGAGAGATACACCCGGCTCAGGTTCACCTGACTGTCCCAGCCCTTCAGCTGGCCCTCCATGGCGTCGATCTCGGCCTGGGCGTTGGCCAGCTCGCGCTCGATCTCCACCACATCCGAGACCGCCGTGGCGGTTGCCATCAGCGTGGTCAGCCTGTCGCGCTTGGCTTTTTGCGCCGCCAGCCGGGCCTGCGTGTCATGGTAGTTGGACGACACGTCGTACGCGTTCTGGTCCTGCTCGATGATGCTGAACGCTCCGTCCAGCCCGCTCAGGAACGCGTCCAGCTCGTCGGTCTGGATGCGCGCCACCAGGCTCGCGTAACGGCCGCCGTTCTTGTCCTCGCTCAGCGGTTTCCCGCCTTGTTCGAAAGATTCTTCGTAGGACTCATCCCCAAAGTCGCGGTCGATCATCTCGCGAATGTTCTGCAGATCCGCCTCGAAGTTGCTGGTCTCGATGGTGCGGCTGGCCGAGCGGATCAGCTTGCGCTGGCCAGCCTGAGCATCCGCGCCGCTGGGCGTGTCGGCGCTCTGGCCGTCCACCATGAAGCTGTCTTCGCCCTGATCCTGCTCGTTGTAGCCGGGCTCTTCGCTCAGATCCAGCATTTTGGCGTTGCCGGCCATCGGCGCAACCATGGGCGCCCTGCTGACCGTCAGCGTGTCCGCCATTTGGGTTTGGTTTGTTTCTCCGTTCAGGGAGAGTGGAAGGCTGCCGCTTCGAAACATCATCGTGCCGCCAACCAGCACCACCAGCGCCGCCGCCAGCGTGCCCAACCGGACAACCAGGCTGCCCGCGCCGCGCTTTTTGCGCGCTTTGGCTTCCTCGCGCACGGCCTTGCGCCACGACGCCTGCGCGTCCAGCGGGATTTGCAGGCCTTCGTCCAGCTCGGCGCACATGGTCATCAGCTTGGTCGCCATGTCCAGCCGCGCGCCGCACGCCGGGCAGTTCCGGGCGTGCGCATCCATCGAGCGCCGCGCCAGCTGGTCCAGCTCGCCGTCCAGGTACGGATCGATCAGCGACTCAAATTTGCCGCAGTTCATTGTTTCCACTTTTTCTCCCCCCTCTCTTGTCAATATTTAGACCGCACCGCGGCCAAAAAGTTCCGGTTGCTTCATCAGCGTTTCGCGCAGTTTCTCGCGGCCGCGGCTGATGCGCGATTTGATGGTGCCCACGTTCGCCGTCAGCATCTGGGCGATCTCCTCGTAGCTGAAGCCCTGCACGTCGCGCAGCACAATCGCGGCGCGCATGTCCTCCGGCAAGTCGGCGATGGCGCGCTCCAGCGTTCGCCGCTGCTCGGAAGCGATGGAGTGCCGCTCGGGCGTGTCGTCCTCGTCGGAGGGCGCCCAGCCCGAATCCAGCAGCGCGTCCAGCGACGAACTCGTCCGCACCTTGCGCCGCCGAAGTTCGTCCAAGCAGGTGTTCATCGTGATCCGGTAAACCCACGTCGCGAACGATGATTGGCCCTTGAAGCTGCTCATGGCGCGGTAGATTCGGAGCATGGCCTCCTGAGTGCAGTCCAGCGCGTCCTCGCGGTTGCCGCACATGCGCAGCGACACCGCGTACATGCGCCCCTCGTGTGCCCTCATCAGCTGCTCAAAAGCGACCGCGTCACCCTGCGTTGCCTTCTTGACAATCGATTGCTCGTTGTCCAACTGCACGCGGTTCACCTCTTTTCTTTCAAAAGCTCTCGCCACTAGTATAAGCCAAAAATCGAAAAAAGCCAAATGTGATGGGAAAAAATGCATGATCTACCTTATTACGACGCAGCGCCCGCACATTTGTTGCATAATTCTCCCCGCATCTCAGAAATTTCACGCCCGGGCACGAATTTCGCCTCAGCCCCCTTGCCATCCCGCCTCCATTCTGCTATAATGATTTCCGCTGCTATGCCGGCGTGATGGAATGGCAGACGTGACGGACTCAAAATCCGTTGGTGGCGACACCGTGTGGGTTCAAGTCCCACCGCCGGCACCACAGGAAAGTGCCTGGAATCCTTGAGATTCCAGGCACTTTCCTTGCCTGTAGGCGCTGTCATCACGCCGCCTTTCTGCGGGGATCGCATCCAAAGCGAATGGCGCAGATCGCCGAAATGCGCGGCATCCAACCGTGCGAAATCCGAGAAAAATCTGTTTGGCGTTCGGGCCATGAGCGCATAAAAGACAGCGCCCCGCAGCGCGTTCAAGGGCTAACCCGGCGTTGCCGGAGTGGCCATTCTCGAAGCCAGCAGCCGCAAAGAGGCCGGCGCGGCTTCCGGCGTTTGCCAAAGCACCCTCAGCTCGCGCAGAGGGTTTTTTTCTTTGTGATGCAGAGCGCCTTGCCCGCCGCATAAAACCATGTCCGAAAATGGCGAGACAACCCGAAAAAATGTGGTATAATCAGGTCAGCATCAGGCAAGGGGGCGAGCGCATGTCCATCTGCGACGGCGGTCTTTACGCGGCCTTTGTGGCGAAGGACGCGCGGTTTGACGGGCGGTTCTTTGTGGGCATCTCGTCCACGGGGATCTACTGCCGCCCGGTCTGCCGAGCGAAGCAGCCCAAGCGGGAGAACTGCACATTTTTCCTCACGGCCGCCGAAGCCGAACAGGCGGGTTACCGCCCGTGCCTGCTGTGCAGACCCGAGCAGGCCCCCGGCGCCTCGAGAACCGACGCCACGGCCAGCCTGGCCTGCCGGGCAGCGCGGATGCTGGAGGAAGGCTGCGGCGGGCAGAGCCTGGACGAGCTGGCCGCGCGGCTCGGCTGCACCGGGCGGCACCTGCGGCGCGCGTTCACGGCGGAGTACCGCGTGCCGCCGGTGCAATACCTGCAAACCTGTAGGCTGCTGCTGGCGAAGAACCTGCTCACCGACACGGATCTGTCGGTGCTCGATGTCGCCATGGCAGCGGGATTTGGCAGCCTGCGCCGCTTCAATGACCTGTTCAAAACGCAGTACAAGCTGTCACCCACGGCGCTGCGCCGGCAGGCCCCGAGGGACAATCGCGCCGGCCAGATCACGCTGGCGCTTGGCTACCGGCCTCCCTACCGCTGGGACGCGCTGCTGCAATTCCTGGCCGGGCGCGCCATCGCGGGCGTCGAGCTCGTGGACCACGGTGAATACGCGCGCGCCGTGCGCCTGTCCGCCGGAGGAAAAACTTCGCATGGCTGGGTGCGCGTGTCCCACAACCCGAAACGAAGCACGCTGGCCGTCACGGTCAGCGAGGGCCTGTTGCCCGCGCTGCCCCAGGTGCTGGCGCGAATTCGACGCCTGTTCGACCTGCACTGCGACCCGCACACCATCTATGAAGCGCTGGCCCCGATGAACGCGCTGCGCCCCGGACTGTGCGCGCTGGGCACCCGGCTGCCGGGCTGTTTCGACGCGTTTGAGATGGCGGTGCGCGCCGTGCTGGGCCAGCAGATCACCGTCAGGGCTGCCGGTACGCTGGCCGCGCGGATCGTGCACTCTTTCGGCGCGCCCATCGAGACCGGGATCCCCGGCTTGACCCACGCGTTCCCTTCCCCCGAGGACATGCTGGCTTTGCCCGAGCCCATCGAGGATCGGCTGGGCCCGCTGGGCGTCACCGGCGCGCGTTCGCGAACCATTCTGGAACTGGCGAGGTCCTTCGCCCGCGGAGACATCGAGTTTGGCCCCTGCGCCCGGCCCGAGGCGGAGATGAGCAAACTGATGGCCCTTCGCGGCATCGGCAGCTGGACGGCGCAGTACATCGCCATGCGCGCCATGGAATGGCCGGACGCGTTTCTCGAGACCGACGCCGGCATCAAAAAGGCGCTCGGCCCCCATACGCCCAAGGAGCTGCTGACCCTGGCGGAGGCTTGGCGCCCCTGGCGCAGCTACGCCACCATCAACCTGTGGAACACGCTTTA
>JAVBQA010000067.1:0-9424 GCA_031549325.1 Eubacteriales bacterium
TGGGGGCGTCCATCTCGACCCGCACGGTGAACAGCGCCACCAGCACCGACAGCACGCCCAGCGCCAGCATCATCAGCATGGCAAAGAGCAGCAAATAATAGATGGCCGCGCCCGTCGAGAGCGCAACCACCAGCAGCGTGAACCCGCACAGCAAAAAGCCCAGCGAGCGAGCGTTCATGCGAGTTTGACCGGCACCTGCACCGAGCCGATCAGCGAGGCCAGCGCGCGCTCGGTGGTGATGTTGCGCATGCGCGCCTCGGGGCTCAGCATGATGCGGTGGGACAGCACGGGTGTGGCCATCTGCTGCACATCCTCGGGCAGCGTGTAGTCGCGGCCCTGAATCAGCGCGCGGGCCTGGGAGGCCCTGAGCAGCGAGATGCTGGCGCGGGTGGAGATGCCCAGCGACAGCCCGCTGAACTTGCGGCTGGCCTGGGCGATCAGGGAGATGTAGGTGCGCACCTCCTTGCTAGCGTACACGTCGTTCACCCGCTGCTGCAGCACCAGAATGTCCTGGGTGGAGCAGATGGGGCGCAGCATGTCGATGGGGCGCTCGCCGGTCACAAAGCGGCTCAAGATCTCGGCCTCCTCCTCGGCGGTCGGGTAGCCGATGGAGATGCGCATGAAGAAGCGGTCCAGCTGCGCCTCGGGCAGCGGATAGGTGCCCACGAACTCCACCGGGTTCTGCGTGGCCAGCACGATGAACGGCTGCGGCATCTTGTAAGTCACGCCGTCCACCGTCACCTGGCCCTCTTCCATGACTTCCAATAGGGAAGACTGGGTTTTCGGGGAGGTTCGGTTGATCTCGTCGGCCAGCACGATCTGGCTCATCACCAGGCCCGTGTGGTACTCGAGCTCACCCGTCTTGAAGTTGGCCATGGTGAAGCCGGTGATGTCGCTCGGCGTGATGTCGGGCGTGAACTGAATGCGCTTAAAGCTGCAGTCGAGGCTCCTCGCCAGCGCGGACACCAGCGTCGTCTTGCCCACGCCCGGCACGTCCTCGATCAGCACGTGCCCCCGGCACAACAGCGCGATCAGCATCAGCTCGACCACGTCCGACTTGCCCACGATCACCTTGCCAATGTTGTCTTTGAGCAGCTTGACCATATCCTGCGTTTGCATGGCTCATTTGTCTCCTGTCACATGTCTACCTATGATTTAGGGCGGTTATGCGCCAAAAAAGTTCCATGTTAAGTATAACCGATGACTTGTGAAGATTACAAGCGCACCCATAAAAATGTGGAATCGGGCGCGCGGATGCGGTATACTACGGGCGGAGGGAACAAGCATGAATGAGCTGATGAGTGACGCGCTGAGACGGCGCGGCGTGCTGTATATGGACGTCGTGGACTCCACCAACCGCGCGGCGAAGGACTTGGCGCGGCAGGGGGCGGCCCACGGGACGCTCGTGCTTTGCGACGAGCAGACCGATGGCCGGGGGCGGCGTGGGCGGTCCTGGCTGTCCCGCCCGGGGCACGGCGCCTGGATGAGCCTGATCGCGCGGCCCGAGGTTCCGGCGGCGCGCGCGCCCGAGCTTGTGATGGTCGCGTCGGTGGCGCTGGCGCGGGCGATAGAAACGGCGTCCGCCGTGGACGCCCGGATCAAATGGCCCAACGACGTGGTGGCGGGCGGCAGAAAGCTGTGCGGCACGCTGCTGGAGATCAGCGCGTCCGGCGAGGCGCTGGACTGGGCGGTCATCGGCGTGGGCATCAACATCCTGGGCGCCGATTTTCCGGAGGATCTGCCGGACGCCGGGTCGATCGAGAGCGTGTCCGGCAGGCAGCCCAGGCGCGCCGCCGTGGTGGCCGCGTTTCTGGACGCGTTTGAGGAGTGCTATGCGCTGTGGATGCGCGGCGGCATGGGCAGGCTGTTGCCGGTGTACAAAGGATACTCGTCCACCTTGGGCGCGCGGGTTCGGGCCATCTGCCCGGACGGCGAGCACGAGGGCGTGGCGGAGGACATCGCCCCCGACGGGGCGCTGCTGCTGCGGCAGCGTGACGGCACGCTTCGCGCGCTGTACGCGGGCGACGTGTCGGTGCGCGGCGCGGACGGGTACGCGTGAGAAATGGAGCGCTGGCGGCCGGCTCGCCCGCACAACGGAACCCGCGCAAGCGGAACCGACAAATCCGAGGAGGGTTTCCCCATGATTCTGGGCATCGGCACCGACCTGATTGACATCGTGCGGATTGAGACCGCGATCCGAAAGGAACACTTTGCCGAGCGCGTGTTCACCCCCGGGGAGCGGGAGCGCATCGCGCAGCGGGGCGCGGACACGGCGGCGGGCATCTTCGCCGCCAAGGAGGCCGTGGCCAAGGCGCTCGGGACCGGGTTCAATGGCTTCTTCACCCAGCAGATCGAGGTTCGCTGGGACGAGCTGGGCAAGCCGGAGTGCGTCCTGAGCGGCGGCGCGCTGGAGCGGCTGAATTCGCTGGGCGGCGCGGCTGTGCACATCTCCATCAGCCACGCGGGCGGCTTTGCAAGCGCGTTCTGCGTGGTCGAGCAATCCTAGCAATTGTCAAATGGAACCAAAGCTCAATCCGAGCGTCCAATGGGTACATAGACCCCAAAGGAGGGATGAGCGATGAAAAAACTTGCGCTGTTTCTGGTGCTGGCGCTGCTGCTGGGCAGCCTGCCGGCGCCCGCGCTGGCCGAGCACTCCATCGGCGCGTCCACGCCGCTTTCCGGCTCCACCCGGGCGCGGCTGAACAACGTGCAACTGGCCGCCGAGGCCATCGACGGCACGCGCGTAGGCTACGGCGAGACGGTTTCCTTCAACGATTTGGTGGGTCCGCGCACCACGCGCTACGGCTATGAGAGCGCCATCAACGGGCGCGGCGTGAAGGTGGTGGGCGGCGGCGTGGCGCAGGTGGCGTCCACGCTGTACCTGGCGCTGAAGCAGCTGGACGGCATCGAATACGACGAGAAGAAGACCTACGGATCCGGCTACAACGGCAAGTACGTCTCGAGCAGCCATGACGCGATCATGGTGGAATACCCGGACACCGACTTTGCCTTCACCAACTACTACGGCAGCTTCGACATCAGCCTGTGGGTTGAGCGCAACCGGCTGTATTGCGAGCTATCCCTGCGCGGCAACGGCCGCGCCGTCAGCTCGGCAACGCTGGAGATCGACGGCAACCGCGCCACCCGCACCAATGTGGGCCTGGCGGCCGACAGCATCGCCGACACCGCGCTGGGGTACGGCGACGTGTTCTCCTTCAACGAGCTGGTGGGCCCGCGCGAAGCGCGCTATGGCTATCGCAACGCGCTGAACGGGCGCGGGGTGAGCGTGTGCGGCGGCGGCGTGGCGCAGGTGGCGTCCGCGGTGTACCTGGCGGTGAAGAACATGCGCAGCGTGCGCGTCACGAGCAAGAGCACCTATGGCGACAGCTACACCCAGGCCTACGTGCAGAGCAGCAAGGACGCGATTCTGGTGGACTATAACGCCAAGACCGACTTCAAATTCAAGTATGTGGGCGACGGCACGCTGAGCATCTACGTGTATGTGGATGGCGCAGAGCTGATCTGCGACGTGTACGAGTCCCTGGATTGATTCACCACGAACACCGGCGGCGGGGGCATGGCGCTCCCGCCGCTTTTTGTTTTGCGAACAGCACGGCATAAACGCGCAAGTGGATGGCGATACTCTGAGTATCAACACCCGGGAGGCGCGAACACATGGACAGATGGATGGGAAAAGCAAAGGAAGCGGGGCGCAAGCTGCGCGGAGCGATGAAGGATGGCGGGTTTTATGTGGCGCTCACGCTCTGCTTGATGATGGTGGGCGGCGCGGCCTTTTTTGCGCGCAGCGCCAACCAGACGCCCACGCCCGCGCCGCCTCAGGCCACGGTGTCGCCCGTGGTTCACACGCCCACGCAGGTGGACCGGCTGGCCAACGTGGCGGGGCCGGCGGAACCTGCGCCCATCTGGCCGGTGAGCGGACGCGAGATCCTGAAGGGGCAGAGCGACACCGAACCCCAGTGGTCGGGGGCGCTGGGCCAGTTCGAGCTGCACACGGGGGTGGACATTCTGGCCGCGCCGGGGGAGGCTGTGCTTTCCGTGCTGCCCGGGACGGTCAACGCGGCGTACAGCGACCCGCTGCTGGGGTACTGCGTGGAGGTCAGCCATGAGGGGGGCTACCACAGCAGGTATGCCAACCTGGCGTCGCTGCGCATGGTGAGCCTGGGCGAGCGCGTGGCCGAGGGCCAGGAGATCGGCGCGGTGGGCACGAGCGCCGCCGCCGAGAGCGATCTGGCGCCTCATCTGCATTACGAGCTTTATAAGGCGGGCGCCTGGGCGCTCGCGGGGGTCGAACCCGCGTCCGCAAGCCATGAAGAGTACGAGGAGCACACGCCGTAGACGCGATTCAAACAAGAGTCCCCGGTTTCGGCAAGGAAACCGGGGACTCTTATATGCTATTTTGGCGGGGTTCTAAAGCAAATTCAGAAGACACAGAGCATGTATCTGCGCTACAGGCGATGACCTTTGCTCAATCGGAGTTCGGGGCATCGCCGCTGACGTTCACCCCGTGGCCTTACGCCTTGCCGTTGCAGCCGAGCACGTGCACCAGCTTGTGCTTGACCATCTCGCGGATGTTGGCGCGGGCCGGCGTCAGGTACTGGCGCGGATCGAAGTGATCCGGATGCTCGTTGAAGTACTTGCGGATGGTGCCGGTCATGGCCAGGCGCAGGTCGGAGTCGATGTTGATCTTGCAGACGGCGCTCTCGGCGGCCTTTCTGAGCATCTCTTCCGGAATGCCGATGGCGTCGGGCATCTTGCCGCCGTTCTCGTTGATCATCTTGACGTACTCCGGCATGACGGAGGACGCGCCGTGCAGCACGATGGGGAAGCCGGGCAGGCGCTTGCTCACTTCGTCCAGAATGTCAAATCGCAGCTGCGGGTTCTGGCCGGGCTTGAACTTGTAGGCGCCGTGGCTGGTGCCGATGGCGATGGCCAAGGAGTCCACACCGGTCTTGCTGACAAACTCTTCGACCTCGTCCGGGCGGGTGTAGCTGGCGTCCTCGGCGGACACGTTCACCGCGTCCTCGATGCCGGCCAGGCGGCCCAGCTCGCCCTCGACGACCACGCCGTGGTCATGGGCGTAGGCGACGACCTGTTTGGTCAGCTTGATGTTGTCTTCGAAGCTGTGGTGGCTGCCGTCGATCATGACGGAGGTGAAGCCGCCGTCGATGCAGCTCTTGCACAGCTCAAAGGTGTCGCCGTGGTCCAGATGCACGCAGATGGGCAGGTCGAAGCCCGCAGTCTGCTCGGCGTCGATCAGCGCGGCCTCGATCAGCTTCATCAGATAAGTGTGCTTGGCGTATTTGCGCGCACCGGAGGACACCTGCAGGATCAGCGGGGCCTTTTCTTCCATTGCGGCCTCGGTGATGCCCTGAATAATCTCCATGTTGTTTACGTTGAAAGCGCCGATGGCGTAGCCGCCCGCGTATGCCTTCTTAAACATATCGGTCGAAGTAACAAGAGCCATGGGAACACCCCTTCTCACAATATTCTGACAATATTATAACAGTCTTATCCAGTGAGCGCAAGCGCCGAACGTGACGGCTCGATTAAATTCGCGCTATGTATTGTTCGCGCAAATTGACTTTCCATGCATGCTGTGCTAAAGTAATGGACGCAGATGTATTTCGAAAGGAATGATATAGATGGGTGAACTCAAAGGCGCATGCATCATCGGCCAGTCGGGCGGCCCGACGTCCGTCATCAACGCCAGCGCGTACGGCGCGATCCGCACCGCGCTGGATACCCCGCAGATCACGAAAGTGCTGGGCGCGCTGAACGGCATCAGGGGCGTGCTGGACGACAACCTGATCGATATGGCCATGGAAGACGCGGACGAGCTCGCGCTGATGAAGCACACGCCGTCCTCCGCGCTCGGCTCCTGCCGTTACAAGCTGAAGGACCCCGATGTTGACGACACCGATTACAAGCGCATCCTCGAGATCTTCAAGAAGTACGACGTGCGCTACTTCTTCTACAACGGCGGCAACGACAGCATGGACACCTGCAACAAGATCTCAAAGTTCATGCTAAAGAACGGGTACGAGTGCCGCGTGATGGGCATCCCCAAGACCATCGACAACGACCTGGCCGGCACCGACCACTGCCCGGGCTTTGCCTCCGCCGCCAAGTACATCGCCACGTCTGTCATGGAGGTGTACCACGACGCGCGGGTGTACGACACCGGCATGATCACCATCATTGAGTGCATGGGCCGCAACGCGGGCTGGCTGACCGCCGCCTCCGCCCTGGCCGCCCATAAGGGCAACGGCCCGGACCTGATCTATCTGCCCGAGCTGCCCTTTGACATGGATGCGTTCATGGCTTCCGTGAAGGCGGTTTACAACAAGCAGAAGAAGTGCATCGTGTGCGTGTCCGAGGGCATCAAGGACAAGGACGGCGTTTACATCAGCGAGTACGCAAACAAGAACATGGCCAAGGACGGCTTTGGCCACGCCCAGTTGGGCGGCCTCGCGGCGTATCTCGCCAACGAGGTCAAAAACCAGACCGGCGCGAAGGTGCGCGGCATCGAGCTGAGCCTGCTGCAGCGCTGCGCCGCCCACGCCGCCTCCAAGACCGACATCGAGGAGAGCTTCGCCGCGGGCAAGGCCGCCGTGGAGAATGCCGTTTTGGGCATGACCGACAAGATGGTGGGCTTTGAGCGCGTGACGGAGAACGGCAAGTACAAGATGCAGATCAAGCTGTTCGAGCTGTCCGAAGTCGCCAACACCGAAAAGACCGTGCCGCGCGACTGGATCAACGAAGAGGGCAACGGCATCCTCCCGCCCTTCATCGACTATGCGCTGCCGCTGATCCAGGGCCACACCGACCTCACCATCGAGGACGGGCTGCCCAAGTTTGTGAAGCTCAAGAAGGTCAAGGCGACGGTGTAAGAGGGGAACGCTCGGGGCGCTGCCCCTAAGACCCGCTCAAGGGACAAGTCCCTTGAGCATCCCGTCTGGTGTATAGATTGTGCTGACGCACCCATGCGAGGGTTGGACAGAAGTCCAGCCGGGGCATGGGTGCGCCGTTGTTTCAAGGGGCTACTCCAGGCTGAATTCGATGTCCTCATCTTCCGTGACGAGGCGTTGGTCATCCTCGGTATAGCGCCTGGCAGCCAGCTTAACGTGCGTGACTTCGCCCCCGATTGCCAACGGTGAGATGCTGCCGCTCGGCCCGATCGACACATTGGTGTCGTCGCCATTCATAAACAGCGCGTCGCCGTGCTCGCGCATCAGCCGCTCGATCTTCGCCGCGTCGCCCATTCGTCCCTCACCCCTTCATCAGGTTAGACGCGTTTATTCGCCATTTCTGACAGCCGAGCGAAAAAAACTTCAAGCGGTTGTTCTGGGTTTTCGTGGTATACTAGAGATCAGACGACAAAGGAGGGCGAACCATGGACGCCATCATCAAGATATTGGAATCGGCCGGCAAGGCGCTGGAGGATTACGAAATCGCGGACGCGCTGCGGCTGCCCATGGAGGATGTGCAGCGGGCGCTGGACGAGCTGATCCGCGCCGCCCGCCTGGCAAAGACGAAGAAGGGACGCTACGCGCGGCCCGAGGACATGGGGCTGATAGGGGCGCGCACGCTGGTGCTGCGCAGCGGGTCGCTGGCCGCGCGGCCGCTTTGCGGCGGCGACTCGCTGATCATCGAGGAGTTTTCGGAACATCCCCTGCAGGACGATCTGATTCTGGTTCGGCCGGAGCAGCGCCACGGAGACGGCATGGGGCGCTGCGCGCTGGTTTCGGTTGTGAGGCGCGCGCATGAGACGTTCATGGCCGTGCTGTCGGTGGGGCGGTTCGGTGTCTCGGCGCGGCCGGTGGATCCGCGGCTGCCGGCTGACATACGGCTGGAGGGCGGGGCGCGAGACGCGGCGGATGGCGACATGGTTTTGCTGAAAGTCACGAAGTGGCCCGGACGGGAGTCTGCCCTGTACGCCGTGATCCAGCGCGTGCTGGGCGATGCGGACGACATCCGCGTGCAGCTGCGCGCCATTGCCGCCGGGCACAATCTGCGCGAGGAATTTCCGGGGGATGTGCTGGCGCAGGCCGAGGCCGTGCCGCAGGAGGTCGCCGAGGCCGACCGGATCGGGCGGATGGATCTGCGGAATCTCACGCTGTTCACCATTGACGGCGCTGACGCGCAGGACTTTGACGACGCCGTGTCGCTGGAGATGATCCCTGGCGGCCACAAGCTGGGGGTGCACATCGCGGACGTGTCGAGCTATGTGCGCGAGGGCACGCCCATCGACCGCGAAGCGCTTGCGCGCGGCACGTCCGTGTATCTGCCCGGGCTGACGCTGCCCATGCTGCCCGAGGCGCTCAGCAACCGCATGTGCTCGCTGATGCCCGATGTGGACCGGCTGGCCATGAGCCTCACGATGCGGCTGGACGCCGAGGGCAAGCTGGTCGACCACGAGCTGACGCCCTCGGTGATCCACTCGCGCGCGCGGCTGACCTACGAGCAGGTGAACCGCATGCTGGAGGGCGAGCCAAGCGATGTGCCCGAGGCGCTGCACGGCACGCTGAAGCAAATGGCCCAGCTGGCGGGCATCCTTAGGACGCGGCGGCAGGCCCGGGGCAGCATCGATTTCGACATGCCCGAGCCGCGCTTCACGCTGGACGCGGAGGGCATGCCCATCGACGTGCAGGCGCGCGAGCGCGGCGAGGCCGAGCGGCTGATCGAGGATTTCATGCTGCTGGCAAACGAGACCGTGGCGGCGCTGGCCCACGACACCCAGCTGCCGCTGCTGTATCGCGTGCACGACCAGCCCGACCCCACGCGCGTAAGGTCGCTGGAGACCTTCCTTGGGAACCTGGGCGTGAAGGCGCGCTTTGGAACCGAGCCCAGGCCCGGCAAGTTTCAAAAGGTGCTTGAAGACACCAAGGACATGCCCGAGGCCGGGATGATTCGCCAGGTGATGCTCAAATCACTGCGGCGCGCGCAGTATGCCCCCGACCCGCTGGGCCACTTCGGGCTGGCGCTTCGGGACTACTGCCACTTCACCTCCCCCATCCGGCGCTATCCGGATTTGATCGTGCACCGCATGCTCAAACTGCTGCTGGCCGGCGGCGGTTCCTACGCAGCCTTGGAGGCGCGCATGCCCGAGCTGGCCAAGCAGTGCTCGGCGTGCGAGCAGAGCGCGGCGCTGGCCGAGCGCGACGCCGACGACTTGCTCAAGGCGCACTACATGGCCTCGCGCATCGGCGAGGACTACCCGGGCATCGTGACCGGCGTGACCGGCTGGGGGTTCTACGTCACGCTGGAAAACACCGTGGAAGGGCTGGTGCCCATCCGCACGCTCAGCGGCGACTACCGCTTCGACCCCGAGCACTACCTGCTGCTGGGACCGGGCAAGCACATGATCCGGCTGGGCGACGCCGTGCGCGTGCGCGTGGAGGCC
>JAVBQA010000114.1:0-11792 GCA_031549325.1 Eubacteriales bacterium
GGCATGGGCATGTTCCGGATTTTGATGACGTTCTCAAGGTTCTTGACATCCGGCATGGGGATGGTCTTGGGGTTGCCCAGCATCTGCGCGATCAGGATGGACTTGCCCGCGGCCTCCATCATCTCGAGGAACTCCAGCGCGCGCCAGATGCCCTCCGGGCTGACCATGACCGCGCCGTGGTTCTCCATCAGGAATCCGTTGCTCCGCTCGATCACGGCGTCAAAGTTCTCGGCCAGTTTGTCGGACAGCGGCTCGGCGTAGGGCACCATGATCATCGGCCCCACCTCGATGACCGGTTCGGGCAGGAACGGCTTTTGCATCCAGTCGCCGCCCGCGATGGCAAAACCGGTCAGGATGGGCGGATGCGCGTGCACAATGCCCTTGACATCCGGGCGCTTGTTCATGATGCGCACGTGAAACGGCCACTCCCCGGTTGGCTTTCGGCCCTCTTTCGCGTAGAGCACATTGCCTTTCATGTCCACCGCGCAGATGTCCTCAAACGTGATGGCGATCTTGGCCACCTTGGTGGGGGTGATGAGCACCACGTCGTCGTCAGCCCGCAGGGACAGGTTGCCGCCCTGGCTGGTCACAAAACCGATTTCGGCCAGCCGGTTGGCGGCCTTTTTGAGCTCCTCGATCTGCGCCTGGTACTTTTGCTGAAACGGATGCATGGATGAAGCACTTCCTCTCATTTCTCAACCTATTGAACCGCCTTGGCGGATTGGAACACAAAGGCGAAAGTGCCGCCCGGCACGCGATCCTTGGTGGTGAACAGCACGCGGTAAAACGTGTCGCCCCACAGCTGGCGCTGGTGCGGTTTCAGCGTGAGCGGCTCGATGCTGACGTTCAGCTCGCCCTCCCAGAGCAGCTCGATGTCCCCGAGCAGCACGCGCTCGCCCGAAATCTCGGGGCGCCTGGGGGTGACGAACCGGAACTGCGCCATGGATTCCACGCCCTGCTCGAAGTCCATCACGTCCATCAGCCGCACGCTGCCCGGCGCGACCAGCATCAGCGTGCGCTGCCAGCTGAACAGCCGCGCCTCGGGCGGATACGCCTGGGCAATTCCGAGGCTGAGCATGGTGTAGGTGGCGTCGAACCGGTGGTCGATGCCCTCCTGCGGGGGCTTGCCGGTGCGGAGCTGCTCGAACCCCGCGACCACCGGCACGCTGTGGCAGCCCGGATCGGGGTCGCCGCAGGGGTCGATCAGCACGGGCTTGCCCTGATAGAACAGCCACACGTCGCCCACGTCCAGATGCCCCTCGTGCGGGCGGTTCTGCCCGCCCATGAGGCTGGCGAACCACGGGCCCTGGCACGCGGACAGCAGCTGCATGTTGGGCAGCGCCACGGTCGGGCGCAGCGTGGAAATCGCGGGCTCCTTGATGAATTCTGAATAGTACAGCGCGTTCAGCAGCTGGTGCATCAGCGGCCCGTCAAACTCGGCGGGGCTGCCGCTCTGGCGGGACAGCTGCGCCGCCAAGTGGCACAGCTCGCTCATGCGCACGCTGTCGCCCAGCCGGAACAAGGAGAGCGGATCGATGACGGGCATGGGCGAATCGCCGCCCGGGTTGAGCAGGAACCCGTTGCCCGCCTGCAGCGACACCGGCAGCATCGCCATGCTGACGAACTCGGGATCGTCCCGAATTTCCACCTCGCCGCCGCTGGCCAGGGACAGCATGAACAAGCAGTTGTTCAGCGCCAGCACGTCGGGCATCTGGCGCTCCAGCCCGTTTTTCATGCCGCCGTCGGGCAGCGCCGTTTTCAGGTGCTGCTCGAGCATGCTGATCAGATGACGCATGCACAGCCAGCGCCGCTCCGGCTCCTCATCCATCAGCAGCACCGCGCCCATCAGCGCGTCCACCGCGCGGGGCAGATCGGCGCGGGAGAAGCACAGCGCGCGGGTGGACGTGTCGGCCAGGGGGATGAAGATCCGCTCGGCCAGCTCCCGCTTGATCCGAGGCATCACGCCGGTATAGGCCGAGATCTCCGGCCCCAGCATCCACGCGCACAGCGCCAGCTCGCACGCGGTTTCGGCGGCGAACAGGTCAATCTGCGGCTCCTGGGGCAAACCGTCCGGCAGCGCCCAGGTGGATTGCTCGAGCGTGGCCCAAATCAGGTCCACGAGCAGGTCCACGTAGCGCTCCGGCCCTCGGACACAAGCGCCCATCGCCAGCGCGCGCAGCTGCGCGCGGCGGGCGGCGCATGCCCGCTCGTAGGCGGCTCCCGCGCGCAGCATGGAAGCGGTCAGCGGCTGGACCGGTTGATACAGCACGTTCTCGGCGCGGCGGAACAGATCCTCGCGCAGCACGGCACCCACCTCGTCCCACACGCGCCGGTCGGACGCGGGCGGCACCGGGCGGAACGAGCCCACCGGACGCAGGCTCATCATCAGCACATCTCGCTGAAGGGATATCATTCGACCACTCCTTACACCTTGATCCACCGGTGTTCTTCGGCGGATTTTTTGCACAATTCCAGCAAGCGCTGCAGCCGCGCGCCGTCCATCAGATCGGGCGAGGCGGGCGCGCCGTCAGCAACGCAGCGCAGGAAACTGTAATAACAGTGCATATGGGCGCGATCCCAGCCGATGCTGTTCTTGGGCGGCAGGAACTTGCCCGCCGGAGCCTCATAGCGCGCCACACAGGCGATGCGCGTGAAGCCGCGCTCGCCGCCGTAAGCCACGTCGGGCTTTGCGTTGTCGAAATACCAAAGGTAGTTGGGCTCCATCAGGCTGAACCGCAGCGCGCCCCTGTCGCCGAAGATCTCGAAGCCTAGCTCGTCCTCCGCGCCGGTGGCAATCTTGCTGGCTTCCACGGCGCCGATGGCGCCGCCGGGCAGCTTGAGCAGCATCAGGCACTGGTCGTCCCCCAGCTCGGTGGTCACGCCGCCGCCCGGCGCGGGGCGGGACGCATACAGCGTCCGCAGCTCGCACAGCAGCGATTCGGGCTGTCCGATCAGCCAGGTGATCATGTCCAGCGCGTGGGATCCGAGGTCCAGCAGCACGCCGCCCTGGGGGCGTTGCTTCCAGCCCACCGGGCGATGGGGATCTACCGAACCCGAGTGCAGATACCGGCTGGAAAACCCGAGGATCCGGCCGATTTTCCCCTCGTCGATCAGCTGCTTGGCGCGCAGCGTGGCCGGCCAGAACCGGTTGTTCAGCACCACCTGGGCGATCACGCCCGCGTCTTTCGCGGCCTGGGCGATGCGCAGCGCGGATTCGTAAGTCGTGGAGACCGGCTTGTCCAGGTAGATGTGCTTGCCCGCTTTGATCGCGTCCAGCGCCATGCGCTCGTGATCCTCGTTGGGCGTGCAGATGGAGACGACCTGCACGTCGTCCCGGGAGAGCAGCGCCCGATAGTCGTCGGTGGCGTGCGCAAAGCCCATCTGGTCTTTCGCCTGCTCGGCCATGGCCAGATGGCGCGAGCACACCGACGCCAGCCGGGGCGCAAAGCCGATGTCCGGGTAGAACAGCGGCAGCGCCCGCAGGGCATGGGTGTGCGTCTTGCCCATGAAGCCCCAGCCGATCACGCCGATGCCGATGGTTTGCATGCTTTGGAAACCTCCTTTGGGTTGACGGGGACGGCGGACGCGCGGCGCGGGCCGCTACGGGATTGGCAACTCGGAGGTGTTCAGCGCGCCGGAAGCCAGGCCGTTGAACACATAGCCCCGCTTAAGGTTGTTCAGCCCATACACCGGTTTTGAGGTGGACAGCACCCCGGTGCGGAAGAACAGGCCCAGCAGCGGCAGTTCGCTCACCACCTTGATCTGGATGTTGAACAGCGCGCTGCGCAGGTTCTCCTCGCTCCTGGCCTGATAGGCGGCGCGCAGCAGGTCGTCCATCTCCTGGTTCTTGTAGCGCATGAAATTGCTCTTGCCCTCGGACATCAGCAGAAACGTGAGGTCGGGCACGTCGCTCAGCTCAAACCCCACCAGCGCCAGCTGGAACTTGCCCTCGTCCAGCGTGTCCAGCATCAGGCTGTGCGCGCTCCGGGTGATCTCGCCACGGTTGTTGGTTCTTGGGCGGATGGTGGCCACGCTGACGTCAAACCCGACCTTGCGCAGCTGCGTTGCGATGGCCTGGGCGGCCTCGCTGCGGGTGGAGGTGGTACCCCGGTCGCAGGTGATCAGCTGCAGCTCCAGGTTGGTCAGCACGCCGTCGACCTCGTTTTGCAGAATGCCGTCGTTGTCCGGGTCGGTCCAGCCCGCGTCCAACAGGATTTGGTAGGCGCGCTCCGGGTTGTAGTTGTAGAGCGCGGCTTGCGGGTTATACAGCGAGCAGCCCGGCTGGATGGGCACCTCGCTCTCCTGCACCATGCCGGTGTAGACGGTGTTGGCCAGCGTGGTGCGGTCGATGGCGTACATCAGCGCCTGGCGCACGGCCAGATCCTTGAGAATGCCAACGCGCAAGTTGGGCACCAGGCACTCGTAGGTGTTGGTGCTGTAGTCCATCGTGATGCGGCCGGCCAGCGTGCGGTTGATGGCCATGGTGGGGTATTCGCTGGCCAGCGTATCCACCTCGCCCGCCTCGAAGCCGCGGATGGCGTCGGCGGCGGTGCGGTAGCACAGCCCCACGACGCGCCTGGCTTGCTCCGCGCTGCGCTTCCACCAGTGGGGGTTGCGCTCCAGCGACACCGCGCTGCCCGCGTCGTATTCCACGATCATGTAAGGCCCTGTGCCCACGGGCTTGGCGTAATCGATGGAGCCGCGCTGCAGCACCGGGAACGCCATCGCATACAGCAGCATGTAGCCCGAGTAGCCGTTCCTGCCCTTGACGGTCACGGTGTTTTCGGCCTTGGCGGTCACGCTGCCCACGTAGTTGTTCAGCATGGGATACCAGTAGCTGCCCGGGTGGGCCATGATGTCGTTGTAGCTGGCCACCACGTCGTCCGCCGACAGGAGCGAGCCGTCGTGGCAAAACACGTTGCTCCTGAGGGTGAATTCCCAGGTGTCGCCCGACTGCGTCCAGATGTCGGCCAGCTCGGGCTGGGGCACGCGCTGGGTGTCCAGCGAGATCAGGCCCTCGTACACCAGCGTGTTCAGGTTCATCATGTCGAGGTAGGTGCAGCGCAGCGGGCTGATCAGCATGTCGTCCAGCGCCACGATGCCGATGTTCAGCTCGCCCTTCTCGATGTTGGTGAACACCGAGGCGGATTGGTAGTCGGCGCTCGTCATGCGCTGCTGGGCTGCCTCCCGGATCTCGTCAATGGTGGCAGGCGCGGGGGCGGGCGCCACGGGCGCTTGCTGTTCCGCCATGTTGCTGGGGGCATAGTAGCCCTCGCTGGCGTAGTTGGCTTCCAGGGGGGGCAATTGGTCGTCCGGCGTGACCACGATTTCGTTTTGCCGGTTGTTGCGGCCGCATCCGGCCAACAGCGCCAGGCTCAGCAGCAGCGCCAGCAGCCGCGGGATGTTATGCTTCATCGAATTGCTCCTTGTAGTAGTCGTAGACGCTCTGCACCTTGCGCACATACGCGCCCGTGACCTCAGAGGGGATGTTTTTGTCCAACCGCAAGCCGTCACTGCTGTTCTCCGGGTCCTGCACCCATTCGCCAACCCGGCCCTGCCCGGTGTGGAAGGCCGCGGTGGCCGTGGCCAGATCGCCCTGGAACAGGTCGTCCAGATAGTTCAGATACCAGCAGCCGAGCTTCAGATTGGTTGCGGGATCGAACAGCAGCTCGTCCGAGTATGCCATGCCCTCGAACTTGCCCGACAGCCACTCGCCCGTATCGGGCATGATCTGCATCAGCCCGCGCGCGCCCACGCTGGACACCGCGTCCGGCCGAAACGACGACTCGCAGAACACCACCGCCGCCACCCGCGCCGGATCGAGCCCCTCGGCCTCGGCGGCCTGCCGGATCTCTTCTTTGTAGAGCAGCGGGTAGCTGATTCTCTTGATGTCCCGGGGGAAGAAAAAGATGAAATACACAGCCAGCGCGCTCATCAAAAGCAGCGCCAAACCCAGCGCCAGCGGGAGCTTGTTTCGCCTGCGCACGGGCCGCCTTCGGCCGTGCACCATCACGGTTGTAGGCATGGCGTTATCCCTTCACGATGCGTGATTTCAGATCCTTGAACAGCCGCTGCACCTCGCGGTCGGTGTCCTCGATCTGGCGGTCGTTGCGGACTAGGGCGGTTGCGCGGGATTCGCGCTCCAGCTTGCCCATCTGGGCGGCCACGCGAGCCTCGGCCTGCTCTCTGGTGAGCCGGTCCCTGTTCATCAGGCGAAGCAGCTGTGTCTCGGGTTCCACGGTGACCACCCACACCTCGTCGCACAGCGCGTCCATGCCGGTCTCAAACAGCAGCGGCACGGACAGCACGCACAGGGTTTCGCCCCGGGCCGCGGCCTCGTCCAGCAGGGACATCATGCGCCTTTGCACCGCCGGGTGCAGGATGCCCTCGAGTTTCTTGCGGGCAGCCTCGTCGTGAAAGACCTGTGCGCCCAGCGCCTTGCGGTCGAGCGCTCCATCCGCCTGGAACACGGCGTCCCCGAAGCACTCGCGGATCCTTGGCAGCGCCTCGCCGCCCGGGGCGGTCAGCTCTCTGGAGAGCACGTCGGCGTCGATCACCGTCGCGCCCAGCCTGGTGAGCGCGTCCGAGGCCACGGTCTTTCCGCTGGCGATGCCGCCGGTCAGCCCCAGCACGAACACCTTATTTGCATGCATTCCAGTTGTCCCCCACGGAAACGTCGGCCACCAGCGGCACTTCGAGCGAAATCACTTGCTCCATCTGCTGCTTGAGCAGCGCGGATACGGCGGGGACTTCTTTCTCCGGGGCCTCGATGATCAGCTCGTCGTGCACCTGCAGGATCAGCCGTGCCTCAAAGCCGCCCTTTTGCAGCGCCTCGGATACGCGCACCATGGCCAGTTTGATGATGTCGGCCGCGGTGCCCTGGATGGGGCTGTTCATGGCGGCGCGCTCTCCGAACGCGCGGATGTTGAAGTTGGGGCTCCTGAGCTCGGGCAGGTAGCGCCGGCGCCCGAGCAGCGTCTCGGCGTAGCCGTTGAGCTTGCCCGCGGTCACGGCGTCGTCCATGAAGCGCTTGATGCCCGGGTAGCGGCTCAGGTAGCGCTCGATGAACGATTTGGCCTCGTTTCTGGAAACGCCGATGTTTCGCGCCAGCCCAAAGTCCGAAATGCCGTACACGATGCCAAAGTTGACCGCCTTGGCGGCCGAGCGCATTTGTTTGGTGACCTCGTTCAATGGCACGCCATAGACCTCGGCGGCGGTGCGCTGATGGATGTCCTGCCCGAGCTGGAACGCCTCCTGCATCACGCTGTCGTGCGACATGTGGGCCAGCACGCGCAGCTCGATCTGGGAATAGTCGGCGTCCACCAGCTTCAGCCCGGGGGCGGTGATGAACGCGGAGCGGATCTCCCGCCCGAGCTCGGTGCGCACCGGGATGTTTTGAAGGTTGGGCTCCAGCGAGCTGATGCGCCCGGTGGCGGTGGCGGTCTGGTCGAAGGATGTGTGGATGCGGCCGTCCCGCCCGCGCAGCCGCAGCAGCGCGTCGATGTAGGTGGACTTCAGCTTGGCATATTTCCTGTATTCCAGGATCTCGTTGACGATGGGGTGCTTGTCCGCCAGCTGCTCCAGCGCCTCGGCGTTGGTGGAGAAGCCGGTCTTGGTCTTCTTGCCGCTCATGAGCCCCAGCTTGTCGAACAGAAGCTCGCCCAGCTGCTTGGGGGAGTTGATGTTGATGGGTCCCCCCGCGTGGGCGTAAATCGAGGTGGTCAGCTCGTTCAGCCGCTGCTCGTATTTCTCGCCCAGCTGGGTCAGCACGCCCGCGTCCACCAGGAACCCGGCCTGCTCCATTCCGAGCAGCACACCCGTCAGCGGGCGCTCGATTTCGGTGTAAACGCTGGTCAGGCCGTCTTGTTCCAGCTGCGCGATCTGGGATTTTGCCAGATCCAGCATGGCGGCGGCGGGGGCCTCTTTGGTATAGGCGGGCTCGTCCTCGAGCAAGCTGTCCAGCGCAAAGGACTTGCGCTGCGCGTCCAGGACATAAGCCGCCACCATCAGGTCGTGAGGCTCGGAAGCGAAAGTGATGCCCCGCTTGTGAAGCGCCTTCACGCTGTATACCACTTTCGCGCAAGGGGATTGAAGCAGCGGGGCCAGCGCGTCGAGGGCGTCCTGCTCGGATGCGCCCGGGGTCAGCAGGTCGCCGCCCAGCGGCAGGCAAACCTCCTGGCCGTCGTCCGTGGCCAGCGACACCCGCTCGCCCATGTGCAGCGCCAGCGTGGCGGGCTCGGCCTTTTCCGCCCAGGCGGCCAGCTGCCCGGCGGTTTCAAACACCAGCTGGGGCTGCCAATTGGTGGCCTCCCGCGCCGGCGCCTTTTCGGACGCGCCAGAAGATCCGGCCAGCGCGTCCAGCCTGGGGATCAGCGTTTTGAGCCGGTATTCCTCCAGCAGCGCGCGGCCGCCTTCAAGGCCCCGCAGCCGAAGAGACTTCTTGTCCCACTCGATCGGCGCGTGCCGGTCGATGGTGGCCAGCCACTTGGAAAGCCGCGCCTGGTCGGCGTTTTGCAAAAGCCGCTCGCGCAGCGCGCCTTTTTGGTGCTGGTCGGCGGTTTCGAGCACGTTTTCCAGCGTGCCATACTCGGCGATCAGCCTCGTGGCCGTCTTTTCCCCGACGCCCGGCACGCCCGGAATGTTGTCGGACTTGTCGCCCATCAGGCCCTTCACGTCGATCAGCTGCAGCGGCTCGACGTTGTACTGGTCGCGGATGAACGCGGGCGTGACCCGTTCGGTGTCCGAGATGCCGCGCTTGGTGTACAAGACGGACGTGTGTTCGCTGACCAGCTGAAAGGAGTCCCGGTCGCCGGTGATGAGCAGCGCCTCGAGCCCGTCTTGCTCGGCCTTGAGCGCGTAGCTGCCCAGCAGGTCGTCGGCCTCGAAGCCCTCGAGCGTCAACAGCGGAATGTGCATGGCCTCAAGGAGCTGTTTCACCAGCGCCACCTGCGGCTTGAACTCGGGGGGAGAGGGCTGGCGGCCCGCCTTGTAATCGTCGTACTTTTTGTGCCGGAAGGTGGGCGAGGGCAGGTCGAACGCCACGCCCAGGTACTCGGGCCGCTCGGACCCGAGCGCAGAAAACAGCATCGAAAAAAAGCCGAACACCGCGTTGGTATATACGCCCTCGCCGTTGTCCAGCAGCGGCAGCGCGTGAAACGCCCGGAACATCAGGCTGTGACCATCCACCAGAATGAGCTTTTCCGGCATGAAGCGAGTCCCCTTTTCCACAGGATTGAACAGGGATACTATACACATGATATCGCTTAATTATACTATATCACCCACCGAAAAGCAAATGTTCGCGCGAATATGGACAGCTGGTTTTGTCCATGGTATGATAAGGAAAGTGCATTTGGAGGTTTGTGGCGCATGCTGAAGTTCGCGAAGGTCCTGACCGGCATCACCATGGTGTTGCTGTTGTTTCTTTTGGTGGTGCTGTATGGCGTAAACCTGCAGGTGAAGCTGACCGGGTTTGAGGTGGCGGATGACCCGCAGCTGCTTTCGACGCTCATCGAAACCGCGCGCCGGGACGACATGGGCTCGGATCTGTTCAAGCGCCCAGGCTCCAGCGATCCTTCGCAGTTTCAGTGGATCCGGATCAAGGTGGACGTGCGCAATGCGGGCGTGCTGCCCGCCGAGTGGCTGCAGCTGCGCGTCGCGCCCCAGGCGTACGATCTGGCGCTGTTCCCCGGCGATCCCATCGATCTGGCGCCGTTCGGGGGCTTGCGCGCGATGGAGGCGCAGCTGCTCACGGAGCGGGACGCCGACACCCGGTACCGCGACATCCGGCTGCAGTACTATATCTTTGGGCGGCGGATGGAAGTGGCGGTGCACTGAGATCCCGCAGGGAAACGGATATTCGATCCGCGCCCCGGTGGTGGCAGAGCCGCCTGCGGTATGGACAGGGAGCGCGGCGGCCCTCCAAGCCCCCCGGCAGGGGGCGCGCGGCGGCCGGTCGGGGCGGGCTGTGTTCCCCCGCGGCGCGAGTTCCCGCGCGAGCGGAACAGACGATTAGGAGCAATCATGTCACAAAAGACTTTGGTCATCGCGGAACAGCCGTCGGTCGCGCGCGACATCGCGCGCGTTTTGGGCTGCAGAGAACGGTTGGAAGGGGCGATCGGCGGGGAAGCTTACGTGGTCAGCTGGGCGCTGGGGCACCTGGTGTCCCTGTGCGAACCGGATGAGCTGGATCCGGCCTATAAGAAGTGGCGCATGGAGCAGCTGCCCATTCTGCCCGAGCGGATGAAGACAAAGGTGCTTCCCAAGACCAAGTCGCAGTTCTCCGTGCTGAAAAAACTGATGAACGACAAGGAGGTCGGCCGCCTGATCTGCGCCACCGACAGCGGGCGCGAGGGCGAGCTGATCTTCCGCTACATCTATGCCCAGGCGGGCTGCAAGAAACCGGTGGACCGGCTTTGGATCTCGTCCATGACAGACGCCGCCATCAAAGACGGCTTCTCGAAGATCCGTCCGGACAGCGACTACGACCCGCTGTATCAGAGCGCGCGCTGCCGCTCCGAGGCCGACTGGCTGGTGGGCATGAACGCGTCGCGCGCGTTCACGCTGAAGTACAACGCGCTGCTGTCCCTGGGGCGCGTGCAAACGCCCACGCTGAACCTGCTCGTGCGGCGCGACAAGGAGATTTCCGAGTTCGTGCCGGTGGAGTACCACGAGGTGCGCGGGAACTTCGGCGATTACGAAGGGCTGTGGCTGGACCGGGAAAAGAACGAGACTCGCTGCTACGACCCGGAGCTGGCGCAGCGGATCAAGAAGCAATGCACCCAAAAGCCCGCCCAGGTCGCCGAGAGCCAGCGCGAGATGAAAAAGCAGCCGCCCCCGCAGCTGTTCGACCTGACGTCGCTGCAGCGCGAGGCCAACCGCCTGATGGGGCTGTCCGCCGCCAAGACGCTGTCCCTGGCGCAGTCGCTGTATGAGCAGCGAAAGCTGATCACCTATCCGCGAACCGACAGCCGGTATCTGCCCAAGGACATGCTGGGCCAGGTGAAGAAGGTGCTCAAGAGCCTGCCTGAACCATACGCGGGCTTGGCCGCGCCGATCCTGGAGGCCAAGACGCCGTTTGGGCGCGTGATCAACGACGCCAAGGTGTCCGACCACCACGCGATCATCCCCACCGACAGAAAACCGGAGCTTTCCAAGCTGCCGAGCGACGAGCGGCGGCTGTACGACATGATCGCCAAGCGCCTGATCGCCGTGCACTATCCGGATTACGAGTATGAATCGGTACAGGTCAAGACCGAGTGCGAGGGGCATGTGTTCAAGACCGAGGGCACGACGCCCGTGCGCATGGGCTGGAAGGCCGTCTATGGGCAGGACAAAACCGAGGAGGCCGGGGTGGAATCCGAGATTCCGGCGCTGTGCGTGGGGGATCGGCGCACCTGCGAAGGGGTGTCGCTGAAAAAGCAGAAGACCAAGCCGCCCGCGCCCCACACCGACGCCTCGCTGCTGTCGATGATGGAGCGCGCCGGAAAGCTGATCGAAGACGAGGATTTGGCGGAGTCGATGAAGGACAGCGGCCTGGGCACGCCCGCCACCCGCGCGGCCATCATCGAGAGGATCATCAAGGTGGGATACGCCAAAAGGAGCGGCAAGGCGCTGCTCTCCACCGAGAAGGGCAAGCAGCTGATACAGGTCGCGCCCGAGGAGATCAAGTCGCCCGAGCTGACCGGCAAGTGGGAAAAGGCGCTGTCGTCCATGGCCAAGCCTCACCCGGAACCGGAGCTGCTGGAGCTGTCGGACAAATTCATGCAGAGCATCCGGCGCTACGCCGCGTT
>JAVBQA010000018.1:0-91867 GCA_031549325.1 Eubacteriales bacterium
GCCACTCGGAGCCAGCGGGCACATGGCAAACGCCCGCCGATCCATGCGCACGCCCAGCGAGCCATCCTTCCGCCTGCGCGGCGTCAGCGGGAAAATGCGGCACCCGAGCGGCCGCTCTGCGCGCTCGCAGGTTCCTTCGCACACCAGCATCGGGCCGAACGCGTCCCGCCGGATCCGCGCCCAGGGCACGCCCTTCAGCAGCGCCGCCTCGCCCGGGAACAGGTGCACGCCGCCCTGCCCGTCCTCGTCCGGCGCGCAGCAGGCGGCGACGCACAGCGCCCCGCAGTCCTGCCCGAGCGGCGTCGCGTTCTCCAGGATTTTCCAAGCCTCCGTGATGCGCATGTCATTTTCTCCTGGTTCGAATTTCGGTTGCAATTCCCCGCGGATGGTGGTATAATACCTGCATAAATCATGTAGGAGGTGTTGTGTATGGCATATATAATTTCTGACGAATGCATCAGCTGCGGCGCGTGCCAACCGGAATGCCCGGTGGACGCGATTAGTGAGGGTGATGGCAAATACGTCATCGACGAGGCAACTTGTATCTCCTGTGGCGCTTGTGCCGGCGTTTGCCCGGTGAACGCCCCTGCTGAGGCATAAACCAGCCAAGCCATGACTGGCTAAAGTCAGAAAAACGGCGCGTCCTTGCGGGCGCGCCTTTTCTGTGCGCGGTTATCGCTGGCTGGCCGCCTGAGCGGCCAGCAGCAGCGCGCCCGTTACCCCGCTGTGGATGCCTAGGCCCGGCTCCACGATCACCTGGTCGATGTGGTTCAGGATGCGGTCGTGCGCCACGTAGCCGTTCAGCAGCTGCAGCGTCTTTTCCCGGATCATGGGGAACAGGAACTTCTGCTGCATCACGCCGCCGCCCAGGATGATGCACTCGGTGCTGAGCGCCACGATGGCCATCTCGCACAGCTGCGCCAGGTAGTAGGCTTCGATCTCCCAGCCGATGTGGCCCTGCGGCAGATCCTTGCTGGACAGGCCCCAGCGCTTGTCGAACGACGGGCCCATGGCCATGCCCTCCAGGCAGCCGTCGTGAAACGGGCAGAACCCGTGCGGCATGGGGTCTTTCTCGTGCGGGCGCAGCAGGATGTGGCCGACCTCCGGGTGCACCAGACCGTGCACCAGCTGGCCGTTCGCGACGATGCCGCCGCCCACGCCCGTGCCGATCGTCATGTAGACGCAGTTCTTCAGGCCCTTGGCCGCGCCCAGCTGGAACTCGGCCAGCGCCGCCGCGCCCACGTCGGTGTCGATGGCGGCGGGCACGCCCAGCGCGTCCTGAAAGGCCTTCATGATGGGGTAATCCCGCCAGCCCCGCTTGGGCGTGGTGGTGATGTTGCCGTAGGTATCCGACGCGGGATCCAGATCCAGCGGGCCAAAACAGGCGATTCCCAGGCCCTCGATCTGGTGCCCCTTGAAGTAATCGATCATCCCCGGCATGGTTTCGGCTGGGAATAGCGTGGGGAAGCTGGCCCGGTCCAGCAGCTTGCCGTGTTCGTCGCCAATGCTGGCCACCATCTTGGTGCCGCCCGCCTCGAGTGCGCCCAGAATCATGCCCTGATCACCTTGCCCTTTTGTCATGATAACTACCTTTTATCATAACACATTTGGGCCTGTTCTGGCAAGGATGGAGATTGACAAACGCCGCGCGCGCGCATTAGAATAGGAACGGATTTTTACGATAAAAGGGTGAATGCGATGAAACAGATCACGGTTGCGCTGTGCGGCGCGGGGCTGAGGGGACAGTTTGCGTATGCGCCTTACGCGCTGAAGCACCCCCAGGAGATGCGGTTTGTGGCGGTGGCCGAGCCGGACGCAAGCCGGCGAGAGCGCTTTGCGCGCGAGTACTCGGTGCCGGAGGATGGCGTGTTCACCGACTGGCGGCAGCTGCTGGATCGGCCCGCGCTGGCCGACGCGCTGCTGATCTGCACCATGGACAACGACCATGTGGAACCCGCGCTGAAGGCGCTTCAGATGGGCTACAAGCACATCCTGCTCGAGAAACCCATCGACCGGGACATCGCGCTGTGCGAGCGGCTGGTGGCGGCCGCGGAGGCGGCGCGCGCCAACGTGCAGGTGTGCCATAGCCTGCGCTACACGAGGTTCTACCGCAAGCTCAAGCAGGTGCTCCTGAGCGGGCGTGTGGGGCGGATCATCAACATCGCGCATGTGGAGGGGGTGGGGTATTACCACCAGTCCCACAGCTTCGTGCGCGGCAACTGGGGCATTGCCGGGGACACCAGCCCCATGATCTTGCAGAAGTGCTGCCACGACATGGATTTGTTCCTGTACCTGACGGGCGCGGATTGCGTGGCGCTCAGTTCGTTCGGCTCACTCAGCTACTTTACGCCGAAGAACGCCCCTGAGGGCAGCGCCGAGCGGTGCATCGACTGCGCGGTGCGGGAGGACTGCCCCTACAGCGCGCTTCGGCATTACGGCCCGGGCGGCCCCTGGTGTTCCGCGGCGCAGCTGGCGCGCGAAGGCTTCGCGGATCTGAACGAGATGCTTGAAAACGGCCGCCTGGGGCGGTGCGCGTTCCGCTGCGGCAACGACGTGGTGGATCACCAGGTGGTGAACCTGCTGATGGATGGGGATATCAACATCTCCATGACCATGTCGGCGTTCTCGCACCGCATCGGGCGGGAGACGCGCATCATGTGCACGCTGGGCGAGGTGTACGCCAACCTTGAGGATTCGGTGATCGAGATCCACGATTTCGCGAGCGGCGACGTGGAGCGCATCCAGGTGCAGTTCGGCGAATCGGGCCACCTGGGCGCGGACGAGCTGATGATCCATGATTTCCGGCGCAGCGTGCTGGGCGAGACGCCTCCGGTCACCGACATCCGCACCTCGGTGCAGAGCCACAAGATGGCCATGCTGGCCGAACAGGCGCGGCTCTGCGGGGAAGTGCTGAAGCTGGGCTGATGGGGTTCTTGCCGCTTTGGAGGCGTTACGATTTTTCGTTGGTATGAAGCGGCCGCCGGCCTGCCCCCGGGCGGGCGGCCCGGAAACGGAAAAATCCCCCTGCGAAGGGGGATTTTTGTTGATTGATGGAAGGGTTACAGCGGCAGCACCTTTTTGCCGTACTCGCTGTTGAGGATCTGCGCCATGCTGTTGTAGATGGCGGACAGCCCGCACCCGATGCCCACCCAGCCGGCGGTGAGCTTGATGGCCGCCGAACCCGTGAAGTCGCCCAGCGCCAGCAGCAGGAACAGCAGCGTCAGCGAGCCGAACACCACCTGGGTGGCGCGGTTGTGCTTGAGGGTGCCGATGAACATGAACAGCGTGAACACGCCCCACAGCAGCAGATAAAAGCCCATGGACTTTTCGTCGGCGCCGTTCATGCCCGCGACCGGGTTGCCCCAGATCACGATCAGCGACCACCAGAAGAAGCCGTAGGCGGTGAACGCCGTGGCGCCGAAGGTGTTGCCGCTCTTGAATTCCATGACGCCCGCCACGATCTGCGCGGCGCCGCCCAGCGCGAAGCCCATGGCGACGATGACGATGGACAGCGGCAGCAGGCCCGCGTTGTGCAGGTTCAGCAGCACGGTGGTCATGCCAAAGCCCAGCAGCCCCAGCGGCGCAGGGTTTGCGATGGGGGATTTCTGTTCGAGATTGCTCAAGTGTCAGCCCTCCAGTTTGTGTTGTTTGGCGGCGCGGTGGCGCCACACAATTCGGCATTATACCACACGGCACTCCCGGTTTCCAGATCTTTCGGGCCTGAAGCCATGTTATTTCTGCGCACGGCGCGCGAGCGGTTCACAATTTCAGCCAGTACGCGCTGCCGTCTGGCTTGCGGTCCAGAAATCCGTATTGAATCAGATACCGGCGCACGGTGGCGATGTCCTCGTAGTAACGCCCCGCCAACTGGTTAACCTCCGTCTCTGTGTACTGACGGTTCGGCGCGAACTGGGCCGCGATGTGCTGCAGAATGATGATCTTGCGCTTCTCGCGCGCGGGGAATGCCTTCACCCGGAGGTTGCCATCGGCGTCGAAATAGCGCGCCAGAACGTCCGCCTTTTCCGCCTCGGTGATGGCGTAGCGCTCGTCGATCATGGAAGCGGTCTTGTGAATCTGGGCCAGCGCCTCGCGCTCATCCTCCGCGCCCTTTTGCTGCCGCTCCGATTGCTGCTCCAGCAGATCCATCAGGGCGACCATCACTTTGGCCTGTTTGTGCTTTTCACGCAGTGCGAACCGCTGGTTGCGGATGGTGGACGTGCTGCCCGCGCTGGTGCGCGCCACGATCTCGCGGTCGCTCAGTCCCTGGCTCAGCAGTTCGATCAGCTGCGCCTGGTGGGGTGTCAGGCCCGTGTACGCCCTGTTCATGTGCAGAAGGTAGTCGAACATGCCGCCATGGGCGTCCTGCACGTGCAGCACCACCGCTCTCGCCGCGGTGTGCAGCGCGCCGGCCCGCGGGTAGATCGTGCCCTCATCGAAAGACTCGCCGCACAGCAAGCAGATGTTTTTGCCCGTGGCGGGGTCGTACAGGTGGCCGGTTTTCAGCGCGTCCACCGGCGCGGACCAGAACAGCTCGTCATGCTTCAAGTGGATCACCTCCATCATAGATAGATAGACAATAATGATTATAGTCTATGAAATTGAACTTGTCAATGGCGATGTGTCTATAGAAAATCCCAAGCACGCCGCGAGGGGCGAGCTTGGGAGGGCGAACTCTTCTGATGCATCAGGGTCGAGGCGGCTGCTGATTCCGTCGCGCCCGATGGCGGTGGAGTGGATCAGCGGTTGCCCGAGGCCGCGGGCGGGCCGTCACAGGAATTCCGCGCGGTTGCGGCCATTGTTCTTGGCCAGATAGAGCGCGTTGTCGCTGCGCTTGATCACCTGGGTGGGTTCGGATTCGCCGGGCAGCAGCTGGCTGACGCCGATGCTGACCGTGATGGGGATGACCAGCTGCTCATTGACTTGAATCGGGTTTTCGTTGAAGCGCTTGAGCACGCGCGCGGCGCTCTGCTGCGCCTGCTCCTGCGTGATTTTGGGCAGCACGGCGATGAACTCCTCGCCGCCATAGCGCCCCACAAAGTCGCTGTCGCGGAACAGCCCCTTCAGGTAGGCGGCCACGTGCGTCAGCACCACGTCGCCCACGTCGTGGCCGTAGGTGTCATTGACCCGCTTGAAGAAGTCGATGTCGATCATCATCACGGAGAACGAGCTACCGGTCTTTTGGGCGTCCTCGAACAGCGCGTCCAGGTACTGGTCGATGTGGGTGCGGTTGGCCAGCCGGGTCAGCGCGTCCACCCTCGCCTGCTCGCTGAGCAGCTCGCTGTACTGCTGCAATCTCTCGCACATCGAGTTGAATGAGCTCGAAAAGTCGCCCAGGAAATCCACGCGCTGCGCGAAGTCCCCCTGGGAGACGTGCGCCATCTGCCAAACCAGGTGCTGCAGGTTGGCCTGCAGCGCTTTCAGGTTGCCCATCACGTAGCCCGTGCCGCGCCCGACGACGTCCAGGTTGCCCTGGCTTAGCGCGGAAGTGAAAATGCGCAATCCAAAAAGCAGCTGCACGAGGCTGCCCAGCTCGGAGGATTCGTTACAGGCGGCATCCAGGGCCTCGGAAGGCTGCAGCTTCATGTCGCACAGCAGGCCCTTCAGCATCCGCGCGATTTCATCTGTCGTAAATTGATTCACCGGCTGCTCCAATCTTATGGCGTGGTGTGCTGGCGCGTCACTTCGAACCGGCAAGTGCGCGCGCCGGTGCACCAGCAGTCGATCTCCTTGGCGTTCCATTGCTGATTTGTGAAGCATTCGAAGAGCGCGCTGATGAAGCCTTCGTCATACACGCAGGTCTCGTAGTCCAGCATGGGCAGGCCCGAGCAGTCCATGTCCTCGTCCACCGTCAGCACCACGCTGCCGCCCGCGGCGTCTTCTTTTTCCATGCGCAAAATGCCGATTTTTTTGTCCCTCAGCACTTGTTGCACCTTGGCGACGAACTCGCTCAGCGTCTCCACCGGGGCGATGAAGCGCTCGAAAAACGCCCGGCCCGCGAGCTTGCCCGCCTCGACAAACAGCCGCTCCGCCACCTCCGCGCCATATTGCTGTTCCAGTACGTCGCGCAGGGTGAACTGCATCAGCCTGTACATGTCCAGGTCGATCTGCGCGCCCAGATGGGCCCGGCCCTCTTCAATGTCCCCGATCAGATCCCAGTTGAATGCGAACTTTCTCATAAGCATCTCCTGTTACGCCATGTTCTACCACAAATCATACCGCAACTCGCGAAAAAAATCAAACCGATTTTTGCCATGGCGTCCAAAACGCCCAAATCGCGCGGCGCGCGTGCCATTTTCTTGGTTTCTGCGCCGCTTTGTGCACGGCGCGGGTCCTGGTTTTTCGGATCTGGGCGGCTCGGCAAAAACGGGCTTGTATTGTTGCGCATAAAAGTGTAAAATAGGTTAGTGATTGGTAAATATTTGTGAACGAAAAAAATTTGAGCGAGGTCGAAGAAATGTTGAATCTGAAATGGGGAACAAACCAGCCCGCAGCGGGCGGCCAACTGAATGTGTTGATCGTTGATGACAACCTGGGATTCATGCGCATGGTTGAGCGGTATCTTGTGATGAAGGGCGCGCAAGTGACGACGGCCGGCGATGGACGGCAGGGATGGGAGATATTTCTCGAAAACCCAAACGCCTTTGACGTGGCGCTGGTGGACATTCAGATGCCAGTCATGAGCGGAGTCGAGCTGCTCACGCGTATCCGTGAGTGCTCTCGCGAGGCGGGGCGGCTGCCCGTGATCGCCATGTCGGGCGCTTGCATTTGCGATGATCACGATTTTGACAGTGTTTTGCGAAAGCCGTTCGATTTTGAGCGCCTGCTGTCCGCGATCAAGGGCGTGTTGAGTGGGGAGGACCGTCACGATCTGATGATCATGGGAGAATAGTGATGATTACAGCGGCGTTTGCTTACTCTACGGCGATGCAAATCATTCTGTTTTTTGTGTCCTGTTTCACGACCTTTCTGTTTTATTACCTCGTGACGAACATCATTCTGAAGATCTACGCGGCGCCATCGTCCATTCGGCGCAAGCTGCTGTTTGTGAGTGTGTCCGGCCTGCTGCTGAACAACATCTGGACATACAGCATCTACATGATCGGAGGGCGGGCGTCCTTTCCCTCGATTGTGTACTCGCTGGTGACCGTGCCCAACCCGCTGTTTGCCCTGCTGATCTACTACAGCGGCGTCAGGATCCTGGGGCTGTCGCCGTTCCGGTCCCTGCACATCATCGACAGCGCATACATCTATTTCATCGCGGTCAAGCTGTTCAACCGGTTCATCGGCTTCACGTTCTTTCAGCAGAGCACGCCCGAGTACAACTATCTGCTGGACGCGCTGTCCCTGGTGTTCTGCACGATTCTCAATGTGATCATTTATTACCTCACCATGCTGCTCATCGACCGGCACCGCTTTGTGATTCAGCAGACGGATCAGCTGTACACGCCTTCGCTGGCGCGTGAGATTGCGCGCAGCTTCCTCAAGGCGTGCGCGGTGTATTCGCTGGTGATCATCCTGCCCATCCTGATCAAGGATCAGCGCATCTACCTGGTGATCACCGCCATACTGGCCATGTGGATCGTGGTCGGTTTTCTGCTGGACAGCCGCAAGGCGCTGCTGGCCGATCTGAGCAACAAGGAGACGTACATCAGCAATCTGGTGGAAACCATCGACCGGTTTCGCGGACTGAAGCACGACATCAACAACATGCTCAGCACCTACGAAGGATATATCATGATGGGCGATCTGGACGAGCTGAAAAAGCACCACCGCTCGCTGGTGAAGATCACCGGCCAGGCGAATTACCGCATGGATCTGGCGAATCGGATGCAGGAAAACCCGGCGCTGGTGGCGCTGATCAACCGGAAGCTGGAGTATGCCGAGAGCCTGCTCGTGAACATGGAGGTCTCGCTCTCCTGCGATCTTGGCATGGACATCGACAACATGGACATCTGCCGCGCGGCGGCGTGCCTGCTGGACAACGCCATTGAGGCCGCCGCCGAGTCCGCCCAGCGCAGCGTGCTGCTCTCCATCGAGAAGAAGCCGGATCAGACCAAGCTCATCATCGTCAAGAACAGCACCTTGGGCGAAGTGGACGTCAGCGCCATCACCCAGGGCGCGACCACCAAGGCGGGGCACGCCGGCATGGGACTCGCCCAGATGCGCAGAACCCTAGGCAAATACGGGAACTGCTCATTCCACATTTCCTACTATCAGCACAGCTTCACCGCCTATGTGGCGATCCGAAAAAGCGCAAAAACGCCCCCGCAATAAAGAAGAGCGGTTCCTTCGTGTCGTGAAACACTGAGGAACCGTTCTCGCCTTCTTTGCACCCGATGCATTTGAGGTGTTTGTTTGGGCGGCCCTTCGCGATTTGTCTGGCCAAGCGGTCGGCGCCGAGGTCAGGCCGCGCCATCGCATGAGGGTGAACCGGCTTGAAAGCCCTTTGTTTCATAGGATATTCATGCCGTCTTGGGCAGGCGCACCTTGTCCGCCACTAGCGCGATGAATTCGCCATTGGTGGGCTTGTCGTCGGGGGAAAACACCTTGTAGCCGTACATCTTGTTGATGGAGTCCAGGCGGCCGCGGTTCCAGGCGACCTCGATGGCGTGGCGCATGGCGCGCTCCACCTTGCTGGCGCTGGTGGCGTAGCGCTTGGCGATGCCGGGATAGAGCTCCTTGGTGATGCGGTTGATCACGTCGTGGTTCTCCAGCACCATGTGCACCGCCTCGCGCAGGTACTGGTAGCCCTTGATGTGCGCGGGGATGCCGATGGTGAGGAACAGGTTGGTGACCTGCTCGTCGGCGCTGTGCTGGGCGCTGGCGGGGGAGGCGTGCAGGCTGAGCTGCGGTTGGACGGGGCTGTCGCTGCCGACCATCTCCAGGACCCGGTTGTACAGGATCTGCATGTCCAGCGGCTTCACCATGTAATAGCTGGCCCCCAGCTGCATGGCGCGGTCGATGAAATCGTCCCGGGACAGGCTGGTGATGATGATGGTCTTGGGCGGCTGTTCGCGGGCGCTAAGCGCCTCCAGCACGGCGAACCCATCCATCTTGGGCATCACGATGTCGAGCAGGATCACGTCGGGCTGGGTCTCTTCGATGAGCTGAAGCGCGGCCACGCCGTCATAGGCACAACCGGCGATTTCTACGTCTGGCTTTTGTGAAAGGCAGTCAACGATCTGCTTCAGGATGGCCGGATTGTCATCGACCGGTAGGACCTTGATCTTTGTCATAACCCTCATCAACCCCTTCGAAACTATATATATGCCTGTATGAGCGTGGAAATGACAAGATCTTGTGCTTGCGCACATTTTTTTCTGAAGAAAAAAACCGCTTCTTCGACGAAGCGGTCGAGAGAAGCGGCGATGCATCCTTTTTCGGAGAGAAGCACCCAAATATTGTCTGATTCGGAGGAGCCCGCCGATCGGCAGGCTTACACCTCCGCCCAATCCTTGCTGCGCTCCACGGCGCGCTGCCAGCCGTTGTACAGGGTGGCGCGCTTGCCGCCGTCCATCTGGGGATCAAACTGGCCGCCGGGCAGCCAGATCTCATCCAGGCGCTTGTCGTCCCACAGGCCGATGGCGCGGGCGGCCAGCATGGCGGCGCCCAGGGCGCTGGTCTCGGTGTTGATGGGGCGCAGCACCTGGGTGCCCAGGATGTCGGCCTGGAACTGCATGAGCAGGTTGTTGCGGCTCGCGCCGCCGTCCACGCGCATCACGCTGGGCTTCAGCCCGCTGTCGCGCACCATGGCGTCCAGCACGTCGCGGGTCTGGTAGGCGATGGACTCCAGCGCGGCGCGCACGATGTGGGCGCGGTTGGAGCCCCTCGTGAGCCCGATGAGGGCGCCGCGCGCGTACATGTCCCAGTGGGGCGCGCCCAGGCCCGTGAAGGCGGGCACCAGGTACACGCCGCCGCTATCGGGCACCGTTCGGGCCACTTCCTCGGATTCCTGGGAGGTCTTGATCAGGCCCAGCTCGTCGCGCAGCCACTGGATGGACGCGCCCGCCATGAACACGCTGCCCTCCAGCGCGTAGCGGGGCTGGCCGCCCACCCGCCAGCCGATGGTGGTGATCAGGTTGCTCTTTGAGTGCACCGGGGTTGCGCCGGTGTTCATCAGCATGAAGCAGCCGGTGCCATATGTGTTTTTCACCATGCCGCCCTTGAAGCAGGCCTGGCCAAACAGCGCGGCGTGCTGATCCCCGGCCAGCGCGGCCACCGGAATCTCGTGGCCCAGAATCGACTTGTCCAGCGTGCCGATGACCGTGGAGCTGTCCACCACATGGGGCAGCAGCGCCTCCGGAATGTCCATCGCGCGCAGCAGCAGCTCGTCCCAGCGCTGCTCGAAGATGTTGTAGAGCATGGTGCGCGAGGCGTTGGTGGCGTCGGTGACGTGGGGCCGCTCGGCGCACAGGTTGTACGCCAGCCAGGTGTCCACCGTGCCGAAGCACAGCTCGCCCTTGGCCGCCCGCGCCCGCGCGCCCGGGGTGTTCTCCAGCACCCATTGGAGTTTCGTGCCTGAAAAATAGGCGTCGGCGATCAGGCCGGTGCGGTCCCGGATCACGTTGCCCAGCCCGTCCTGCTTCAGCCGTTCCACCAGCGGCGCGGTTCTGCGGCATTGCCACACGATGGCGTTGCACAGCGGCTCGCCGGTCTGTTTGTCCCAAACCAGCGTGGTCTCGCGCTGGTTGGTGATGCCGATGGCCACGATGTCTTTGGGAGCCACGCCCGACTTCTGCACCGCCTGACGCAGCGCCTCCGTCTGGCTGCGCAGGATGTCCTGCGGGTCGTGCTCCACCCAGCCGGGCTTGGGATAGATCTGGGGGAACTCGATGCTGTGAATTGCCGCGATCGCGCCCAGCTGGTCAAACAGCACCGCGCGCGAGCTGGTCGTGCCCTGATCCAGCGCCAACACATACTTCATGGTTTCGCTCCCTCAAAAATCAAGCGGGGGGATCCCCCCGCTTGACGCGTTGCGCATTGGTTGGGTCAGACCGTGGCCTGCACGCCCTGCTGAGCCGCGCTGCCGTCCGGCTTGACGTCCTCCGGGTCCAGTGGGCTGCCCTCCACGCCCGGCTCGGGCGTGGGCGCTTGTGTGGGCGCCGTGGTCGGCGCCTGTGTGGGCGCCACGGTGGGCGCTTGCGTGGGGGCGACGGTCGGCGCCAGCGTGGGCGCCACGGTGGGCGCGGGGGTCTCGGACGCGGCGGGCTGCTCGATGTTGACGGGCAGATCCGGAGCGGGCTTGGGCAGCACGCCGTCCAGCGGGATGATCTGGCCCACGGTGTCGCGCACGATGTCCAGGTTCCACACCTTGGAGGACTCCAGCTGGCGCGCCACAACCACAAGCAGCACAAACAGGATCACCAGGATCAGCAAGCCCTTAATGAACGCCAGCAGGCGCTTGCCAAAGCTGACGTGGTAGGCGCGCTCCAGCGCCTCCTCCTCGTCGTAGTCGTCATAGTCGTCGTACTCGTCGTCATACTCGTCGTCGTATTCGTCGCCGCTTTCGTAGTCGTCGTCTTCCTCTTCGACCTCTTCGTCGCGGTAAATCTTGCGCTTTTTGGCAAAGCGAAGCGGTTTCACCGGGCGGATATCGTCCTCTTCGTCGTCATCGGGGAGGTTCTGATCGTCGTCCGGCGTATCCTCGTCGTCGTCCTCGCCGGCGACGGGGCTCACCGGGCGCGCGCGCAGCGGCTTAAACTCCTGCGTGGGCTCGTCAACATGCTCGTAGCTGCCTGGCTTGTCCTCGCCCCCCTTTTTGACGGCAGGGGTGGACAGCGTGCCCGCGTTGGCCATGGCCTTGCGCTCGCGCCTGGACAGCGCCGGCACGGTGTTGAGATCCTCAGACAGCATCTTGGTGAGTTCCGCGCTGATGTTCGGCTCGTTATCGCTCATGAACTCGTCCCCTTCGTTGCTTGATGTGGCGTGCCCCGCGGGACGCATGAACGCCTTGCGCGCCTGCTCGTCCAGCGGGCGCATCACGCCCAGCGGATCGTGGTCGTATTCATCATCGTCCGACACGGCAAACACCGCGTCCACGCTGCGGCGGCGGCTTGCCGGGGCGTCGTCTTCGACGTCGTCGTCCTCTGCCATCAGCGCCAGCGTCATCGAGGGCGCCGAGTGCGCGTCGGGCGCATCGGCCTGGACCGCGCCCCCGTCGTCCTCGGCCTCGTCGTCCTCAGCCTCGCCGTCCGCATCCTTCTGGAAGCGCCGGCGCAGCGCGTCGGTCCTGCGCGCCAGCTTGCCGCCGAACAACCGCAGCTTATCCAGCGTGCCCGCGAAGGGGTTGGTGATCTCCAGCTCGTCGTCCGCGGCCGCGACACCCTCGGCGTCGTCCGGCTCGCTTTCGGAGAGCACTTCCTGATCTTCTTCGTCTTCATCGGTGGACGGCAAGCCGGGCGCGTCGTCCGGCTCGGCGGGTTGCGCGGCCTCGGCGTCCTCGGGTTTGGCCAAATCCTGTTCGTCGCTGGCCGCGTTCGGCGCGATCACGTGCTCCTTGCCCGGGTTGCGCCTGTGGCCTTGCGGGCGGGGTGCGCCGTCTTCGCCGTCGCCTTCCGCCTGCCCGCGCTTGCCGCCGAACAGGCTCAGCGCACGCTTGGTGTCCTCGTGAACCTCGGCGAGCATCGATGCTTCATTTTTCAGCTGCGCGGCCGTTGGCTTCGGGGACTCCACGTCGCCCGTCAGCTGCACCGCCCGCTGCCGGAGCCTGGCCATGTCGTGCTGGCGCTTGTACTCGTAATAATCCACGCCCGGCTGCTCCGGGATCATCCTCTTCGCCATCGTCTCGCCCCTCTTGATTGGAACCCGGTATGCGGTTCCCATGATGCTGATCGCAGCGCATATATTGCTATTATACCATATGACAGGTTTATGACAAGTCAAGATTGGGGGTTAAGTCAAAAAAACTTGGTTTTGCATATAGTAGAAAGGGAAAAACCGCCAGTTTGGGGAGGGGATCGCCATGGAATCCATTCGAAGCATTCTTGCCAGGGCCCGGTTCAACCGCGCGCTGCTGAAGGGAAGCGCGCTGCCAAACATTGCAACCAGGCCCGCGCCCGAGCGCCCCCAGCCGGTTTCCGCACCTGCCGAGCCGCCGCCCCTGCCGCCGCTGCACATCAGCGCCTACCAGGAGCTGATGAAAAAGCACGACCAGATCAAGCCGCGCAAAATCGGGTAAGGGGAATTCAGGGAATCCGATGATAAAGCAGGAGGCCCGGGGGCAATGTCCCCCGGCGAGGCGCGGGGGCAGAGCCCCGCATTGCGTTCTTCTCCGCCGTGCAGTATAATAATGGCATTATGACGGCAAAGGGGACGAACGGGATGAGGGCATACGAGCGGCTACTGAGGTACATACAGTTTGACACGGCTTCGGACGAGACCAGCCAAAGCTGCCCGAGCACCGGCGGGCAGAAGGTGCTCGGCGCGGCGTTGGTGGAGGAAATGCGGGCGCTGGGCATGGAGGACGTGCGCATGGACGAGCACGGCTATGTGTACGGCGCGGTGCCGGGCAACGCGGACGGCCCGGTGATCGGTCTGATCGCGCATCTGGACACGGTTGCGGATCTGCCGGTGCTGCCCATGAACGCGCGAATCGTCGAGAACTACGACGGCGGCGACGTTCCGCTGAACGACCAGGGCGAGGTGCTGTCGGTGGGAACCTTCCCGTTCCTTGCCAAGTACAAGGGGCAGCAGCTCATCGTCACCGACGGCAAGACGATTCTGGGCGCGGACGACAAGGCGGGCGTGGCCGAGATCCTGAGCTGTGCGGAGCGGCTGATGGGGGATTCGTCCATCCGGCACGGGCGCGTGATGGTGGCCTTCACGCCCGATGAGGAGATCGGCCGCGGCGCGGATAAGTTCGATGTGCCCGGCTTTGGCGCGGAGTTTGCCTATACCGTGGACGGCGGCGAGCTGGGCGGCATCGAGTACGAGAACTTTAACGCCGCCTCGGCCAAGCTGACCGTCAACGGCGTCAACATCCACCCGGGCGCCGCCAAGGGCAAGATGAAAAGCGCGATCCTGGTGGCCGGCGAGGCGCTGAGCCTGCTGCCCGCCTCCGAGACGCCCGCCACCACCGAAGGGTACGAGGGCTTTTACCATGCCGTGGGCGTCACGGGCACGGTGGAACAGGCCGAGCTGCGCCTGATCATCCGCGACCACGACGAGGCGAAGTTCGAGGCGCGGAAAGGCTTCGTCCAGCGGCTGGTGGACTTCCTGAACCAGAAGCACGGCGCGGGCACGGTGGAGCTTCAGCTCACCGACAGCTACTTCAACATGAAGCGCATGTTCGAGGGCAAGCAGTTCATCGTGGAGCGCGCGCAGGCCGCCATGAGGGCTTGCGGCATCGAGCCCTACCTTGAGGCCATCCGGGGAGGTACCGACGGCGCGCGCCTCAGCTTCATGGGCCTGCCTTGCCCCAACCTGTCCACCGGCGGCATGAACTACCACGGCCGCCACGAGTGCATTCCCGTCGAGTCCATGGATAAGATGGTGGACGTGCTGGTGGAGCTGGTGAGGGTGGAACGATAGGGGACGTTAGGGGACGTCGTCCCTTGAGAATCCTATCTATAAAACCTATGGGAAAAGGACGGGCTATCGTTTTGATAGCCCGCCCTTTTGTTCACCCTTGGGATGGGTCCAAGGACAACGTCCCCGGCGGGGAGGTTAGAGGGCGGAGCCCCTATCGTTCCCTTGATTAGTCGTAGAGCAGCGGCGCGATCTTCGCGTCGTCCATGTTGGCGGCGGTGTAGAACTGGCAGCCGGTGTCGACAACCGCGTCCACGGTCTCGCCGTTCATGGCCTTCACAGCCAGCTCGACGGCCAGATAGCCGATCATGTAGGGATCCTGGGTCACGGAGCCATAGAACCAGCCGTTCTTGACGGCGGCCTTCTGGTTCTTGCCGGCGTCGAAGCCGACCACGATGACGTCCTTGTAGGAGCCGTTGGTGCGGTCGAGGTCCTGGCCGTCGGTGGTGGCGGCCAGCAGGCCGCCCACGGTGGCCTCATTGGAGCAGAAGATCGCAACCGGCTTCTTCTGCAGCAGGCCCTGGGCAGTGGTCTGGCAGTCGGTCGGGGCGGTGGTGGCCGGCACCAGGATGTTCAGCTCGATGGCGACCTTGCCGGACTCGGAGGCCTTGGCATATTTGTCATGGCCGGTGATGGCGACTTCGCCCGCCTTCACGCCGTTGGCCAGTTCGAACATCTTGTTCAGGAAGCCGATGGTGCGGCCGGTGACGGAGGCGGAGGTGGCGTCCTGGCTCATCGCGCCGATCAGCACGGGCGCTTCGGCCGTGGCGGCCTCGATGGCGGCCTTCACCTCGGGGATGGCGAACATCTGCTCGGCGGCCAGCGCGCCGGCGGCCTCGTTGTTGGTGGAGGCGGTGGACACGATGGTGCCTTCGGGGGCGTTCGGCACGCCGCTGTCAAAGCCGACGACCGGGATGCCCTTTTCCTTGGCGGCGTTCAGCTGCTCGGTCACGGACTCGGTGTCCAGCGCCGCCAGGCACAGGCCCTTGGGGTTCTTGGCCAGCGCGGCGTTCAGCATGTCGATCTGCACCGGGATGTCGGACTCGCTGGGCGGGCCGTCGAAGGTCATGTCGACGTTGTACTTCTCGGCGGCGTCTTTCGCGCCCATGTTGACGGTCTGCCAGAACTGATGCTGGAAGCCTTTGGAGATGACCGCGATGTAGGGCTTGGCTTCGGCGAGCGCCGGAGCGGCCATCGCAAACACGAGAACCAGGGCCAGAACCAATGCGAGGGTTTTCTTCATGGTGGGTTCCTCCTAAAATTGATGATTTTTTATCCTAGCGGTTTTGGCCGCCTAGAATCGGTCAGATGAGCTTCACCTTGCTGGCCTGGCGGATGCGGTACTGGTCGAGCAGCACGGCGCCGATCACGACCGCGCCGGTCATGAACGTCTGCCACTGGCCCTGCAGGCCCATCAGCATCAGGCCCTGCTTCAGCACCGACATGGTGAACACGCCGATCAGCGTGCCGGTCAGCGAGCCTGAGCCGCCCGACATGGACGTGCCGCCGATGACGACGCCCGCGATGGCCAGCAGCTCGTAGCCGTTGCCGGTGGACGGGACGATCGTGGTGTACACGGCCGAATAGAAGATGCCGGCCAGCCCGCAGAAGAATCCGCACAGCATGTACACGATGGTGAGCCAGCGCTGGGTCTTGATGCCGGACAGGCGCGCGGCCTCGTAGTTGCTGCCCATGGCGAATGTGTAGCGCCCGAACTTGGTTCTGTTCAGCACCACCCAGGCGATCAGAAACGCGGCGACCAGCCACAGCGCGCCCACCGGGAAGCCGGGCACTGAGGAGGTGTTGCTGGTCTTGTAGAACACCTGCTTGAAGCTCTGCTCGGTGAAGCGCATGGTGGTCACCTTGGTGACGATGGCGCCAAAGCCCATGCCCATCATCTGGGTGCCCAGCGTGGCGATGAAGGGGGGCAGCTTGAGGTAGGCGATCATCAGCCCGTTCATCAGCCCGATGATCGTGCAGATTGCGATCCCGAGCCCCAGCGACGCCCACACATTCCAGCCCCAGCTCTGCGCCATGCCGCCGATCAGCATGCCGCAGATCAGCGTGGTGCCCAGGGACAGGTCGATGCCGCCGGTGATGATGACGAACGTCACCCCGAGCGCCATAAAGCCGATGTAGTAGGAGGCGTTCAGCACGTTGATGGCCGCGTCCTTCAGGCCTTCCGCGGTGCGCAGCCCGGGCACGGCGCAGATGAAGAAGATGATCAGCAGCACCAGCACCATGGGCGCGAACAGCTTTTGCCAGTCAAACGCCTGGCCGGGAGCGGGTCTCTTGGTTGCAGAGGTCATAGGTTTGATTCACTCCTAACTCATCGCCGTCGTGGCTAAGGTCATGATTTTTTCCTGGGTGGCCTCGGAGATGTCCAGCTCGCCGGTCTTCCTGCCTTCGCACATCACCAGCACCCGGTCGCTCATGCGCAGCAGCTCGGGCATTTCCGAGCTGATCATGATGATGGACTTGCCCATCTTCACCAGCTCGTTCATCAGCTGGTAGATCTCGCTCTTCGCGCCCACGTCGATGCCGCGGGTGGGTTCGTCGAAGATCAGGATGTCGCAGTTGCGGATCAGCCACTTGGCGATGACCACCTTCTGCTGGTTGCCGCCCGACAGGTTCTTGATCAGCTGGGTGACCGACGGCGTCTTGATGGACAGCCGGTCCACGTAGTCCCGCGTGACCCTGTCCACCTTCTGCCGCTGCACGAACCCTGCCCTTGTGAAGTCCTCCAGGCTGGCCATCACGCTGTTCTCGCGCACGGAGAGGCCCACCGCCAGCCCGAACGCCTTTCGGTCCTCGGACAGGTAGCCGATACCGTGCGCCACCGCGTCGGCGGGGGAATGGATCTCGGCTTTCTGGCCGTTCAGGTAAATCTCGCCGGATTCCCTGGTGTCCGCGCCAAACAGCGCGCGCACCGTCTCGGTGCGGCCCGCGCCCATCAGCCCGGCAAAGCCCAGGATCTCGCCCTGGTGCAGCCAGAAGCTGACGTCCTTGACGTTGTGCCCCACCAGGTGTTTGGCCTCGAGCACCACGGGCGCGCCCTCGGGCACCTCGCTCTTGGTCTTGGGTTCCTCGTAGATCGTGCGCCCGACCATCATGGCGATGATCTGCTCCTTGCTCACGTCCCGGGTGTTCACCGTGTCCACGTACTGGCCGTCGCGCATCACGGTGATGCGGTCGGTGATCTGGGGCAGCTCATCCAGCCGGTGGGAGATGTAGATGATGCTGTGCCCGCGGCGCCGGAGGTCGCGGATGAACTTGAACAGCTCCTGGATCTCGTTTTCGGTCAGCGCGGCCGACGGCTCGTCCATCACCAGCAGCTCGCTGTCGTGGGACAGCGCCTTGGCGATCTCGACCATCTGCTGCTTGGCCACGCTCAGCTTGTTCACGGGCACCGTGGGGTCGATGGCGATGTTCAGCCCGCTCAGCAGCTTTCGGGCGTCCTGGTTGGCCTTTTTCTTGTCCAGAAACGGCCCCTTCATGGGCTCGCGCCCGATGAAGATGTTCTCGGCCACCGTCAGGTGCGGCATCAGGTTCAGCTCCTGATGGATGATGCCGATGCCCAAGGCCTGCGCCTCCTCGGCCGAGTGGATGTCAATGGGCTGTCCCTTGTAAAACACGGAGCCGCCGTCGCGCCGGTAGATGCCCGTGAGCACCTTCATGAGCGTGCTCTTGCCCGCGCCGTTCTCGCCGACCAGCGCGTGCACCTCGCCGTGGCGCAGCTCAAACTGGCAGTTGTTCAGCGCATGCACGCCGGGGAAGACCTTTTCGATCCCCTCCATTTTGAGCAGCAGCGCGCTGTCCGCCGGCTTTATGGCTTCTTGCATCGGTTCACCCTCTTTTCCTTGTGGGATGTCCATAATCATAGCACAAATCCAGGTGGATTTTCAACATATTGCTGAATATCGTCGCACAAAATTGTGCAAATTCCGCCGATAATTGCATCCTGCGTTTATGCAATCAGGTCCACAGCGCCTGCCAGTCGCTGGCGCCCGGCCACAGGAACACCTGCCCCTTGACCAGCCGGCAGCCGCGCTCGGCCCGCTCCAGCAGCGCCATCTCGTCCGCCGTCAGCGGGTCGCCCTGCACGCACTGAAGGTTCGCGCGGATGTTCTTCTCGCTGCCCGAAAACGGGATCGGAATCGCGCCCTTCTGCACCGCCCATTTCAGGCACACCATGGCCGGGTGGATCGAGCGCGCCCGCGCCACCTGCAGCACCTCGGGCAGCTCGGTGTCGGCCACGTCCTCGGGTGAGCGGTCGCGCTCCGGGCGGTTGGGGGACCCAAGCGGGCAGAAACCGATCACCTGGATGCCCTGGCCTTGGCAGTAATCAAACAGCTCTTTCTGCTGGAAGGACGGGTGCAGCTCCATCTCGATCAGCGAAGGTTTCACGCCGCAGCGCGGCAGCACCGCCTCCAGCTTGCTGATGGTCATGTTGCTCATGCCGAGGTGTCTGGCCAGCCCCTGCGCGTGCATCGCTTCGAGCTCGCGCCACACGTCCATGAACTCGTCCGCAGAAAACGGCCTGCTGTCCGGGTTTCTGCTGTCGCCGTCGCAGCCGGGGGCATGGTAGTTGGGAAAGGGCCAGTGCACGAAGTAAGCGTCCACATACGTGAGCCGCAGATCCCGCAGCGAGCCCTGCAGCGCCAGCGTGGGCCTGCCCGCGCCGTGCTGGTCGTTCCAGACCTTGCTGGTCACGAAAATGTCCTCGCGGCGCACCTTGCCGCTGCGGAAGGCCGCGTCAAACACCTCGCCGATCTCGCGCTCGTTGCCGTACACCTGCGCGCAGTCGAACAGCCGGTAGCCCGTGTCGATGGCCATGGAGACGGCGGCTTGCACCTGCCGGGCGCTGTAGTGATCCGAGCCAAACGTGCCAAAGCCGATGACGGGGATTTCGGCGCTCCCGCCCGGCAGCCTGAACGTGTTCATCATGCGTTCTCCGTGCCGTCGAACACCACGGCCACCTTGCCGCACTGGCCGCCCGCCATCAGCGCGTAGGCCTTGGGGGCGTCTTCGAGCTTGAAGCGGTGGGTGATCAGGTCCTCCGGGTGCAGACCCCAGCGCACGATGCGCTCGACCAGGTCCTCCATGCGCCACAGGCTGGTGACCCAGCTGCCGTAGATGGTCTTCTGGCCGTGGATGATGTCGGGCGACGGGTTGAAGTTCACCGTGCCGCCTTCGCCCACAAACGCGATCTTGCCCCAGGCGCGGGTGGCGCGGATGGCGAGCTGGCGCCCCGCGTCGTTGGCGCTGCAGTCGATCGCCTTCTCGACGCCGTTGCCGCCGGTCGCCTTCAGAATCTCATCGAGCGTCTGGTCGCCCGGCTTGAACACGTGATCCACCAGCCCAAGCTTCCGGGCCAGCTCAATGCGCTCTTCCAGCACCTCGACGCCGATCAGCTTGTTCGCGCCCATGGCCTTGGCCAGCATCAGGGTGGCCAGGCCCACCGGGCCCAGGCCCACCACCAGCACCGCGTCGTTGCCCGAAACGCTGATTTTCTCCAGCGCCTCGTACACCGTGCCAAAGCCGCAGGCCACCTGCGCGCCGTCGCAATAGGTCAGCTCGTCCGGCAGCGCCACCAGGTCTTTCTCGTCGCACAGCACGTACTCGGCCATGCCGCCGTCGCGCTGCCAGCCGTAGGCCGCGCGGTGCTCGGAAGAGCAGCTGATCTGGTAGCCCATGCGGCAGTCGTGGCACACGCCGCAGCCGCTGATGTGGTAAACGATCACGCGGTCGCCTTTCTTAAACCGCTTCAGGCCCGGGCCCTCTTCAACGACCTGGCCGCAGGGCTCATGGCCGGCCACCATGCCGGGGATGTAGCCCTCAGCGCCCTTGCCGGTGTGCTCTCTGTAGATACAGCGGATGTCGCTGCCGCAGATGGTCGAGGCCATCGTCTTGACGAGTACCTGGCCGTGACCGGGCTTGGGGATGTCAAACTGCTTCATCTCGACGGTCGAGTTGCCCGGGAGGATCGCCCCGAGCATCTTCCCACAGCATGCTTCACACATGATCGTACCCCTCCGTCTATCATCAATAAGATTTGTGTCTATCATATCGCAACATAGCGTGACGTGTCAATAGGATTTACAACAAAAACGAAACGTTTCGTTGTGATAATCTCCTGATATTGTTGACACAGTGTTGGTGTCATGCTATAGTGTTAACATGTGGGAAACGAAACATTTTGCGATGGGGAGACGCGCGTGGCCAAGACATACAAGGACATACAGCGGATGACCGGGCTCTCGCTGAGCACGATCAGCAAATACTTCAACGGGGGCTCCATGCGGCCGGAGAACCGCGTCTCGATTGAGCGCGCCATCACGAAGCTGGACTACCGCATGAATCCCTTCGCCTCGGGGCTGAAGAGCCGCCGCTCGCGCAAAGTGGGCATTCTGATCCCCGAACTGACCAGCACCCACCACAGCCTGATCACCTCCGAGGTGTGCCAGCACCTGCGCGAGGCGGGCTATGACAGCGTGGTGTGCGACTGCCATCTGGACCAGGCCATCGAGCGCGACGCGCTTTTGTTTCTGCTGGACAAGATGGTCGACGGCGTGATCACCATCCCGCTGAACCAGCGCGGCGACCACCTGAAGGAGGCCGCGCGGCGCGAGGTGCCGGTGGTGCTGGTGGACCGGCTGGCGTCCGAGTTCCGCACCGATGCGGTGATCGTGGACAATGTGAGCGCGGGCGGCATGGCCGCCGAGGCGCTGCTGGCCCACGGGCACCGGAGGATCGGGCTGATCACGGGGCTGCCGGACATCTACACCATGCGCGCGCGCGCCCAGGGGTTCCAGAGCGCGCTGATCCAATCGGGCGTCGCGCTGGACCCGGCGCTCACCCGGGAGATCGAGTTCACCGTGGACGGCGGCTACCAGGCCGCCATGGCGCTGCTCACGATGCGGGAGCCTCCCAGCGCGCTGTTCTGCGCCAACTACGACCTGATGCTGGGCATGATCATGGCGCTGAACGAGCTGGGGCTTCGGATCTACGAGGACATTTCCGTGGTGGGCATCGACGACCTGACGCTGTCCCGCGTCATCAAGCCCAGACTCACCATGATCATGCAGCCCATGCAGGAGATCGCCGCCCAGGCGTCCCGCCTGATGATGGAGCGGCTGGAGGGGCCGGTGCCCGGCATCCGCCTGGTGGAGCTGCCCACCGAGCTGATTCAGGGCGCGTCGATAAAGCGCGTGTGAGTCCAATGATCACAGAATGCAGAAGTTCCTGTGAACATTCCCCCTAAACCCTTTACATCGCGTGGGTTTCACGCTATAGTGATGAGGGAAATGGGGGGTTCATTGTGTACACGGAACAAGATTACACGAAGGCGCGCGCGCTCATGAACAGGCGGCTGCTGTTTTCGTCGGTGTTTCTGGCGCTGGCCATCGCGTCCCTGGTCTTGGGGCTGCTCATTCGCAACAAAATCCTGATGGTCGCGGGCTGCACGCTTTTTGGCGGGCTGTTTTACTTTGCGCTGGACATGCTGGCCATGCCCTGCGTGCGCTATGGGCGGTTCCTGCGCGACATCCATGAGGGGCGCTCCCGCAAGATCCAGGCCGGTTTTGTCTCGGTTTCCGGGCAGCCGCGGCCGCAAAACGGTGTGGCTTTCTACGACGTGCTGGTGCGCGAGGACGGGGCCGACGCCGACCGGTTGCTGTACTACGACGCAAAAAAGCCGCTGCCCGCGCTGAAGCCCGGCCAACGCCTGGACATCGAATCTTTCGGCAACTACATCATCGCTTTGGGCGAGGCATAACGCGCCCGTTTTCCGCGAAATAGAGGAGCACATTTGTGAGCGTTTATCATGTGCTGGTGTGCGTCACCGGCCAAAAATCCTGCGAACGCCAGATCCGCGAGGGCGCAAAGATCGCCAAGGACATGGGCGGCGAGCTGAGCGTGCTCCACGTGGCGCCGATGGGCGCCGGCATGCTGGGGTACCCCGTCGAGGGCGACGCCATGGAGTATCTGTACAAGATCTCTTCCGAGTACGGCGCGGACATGACCGTGATGCGCTCGGACGACGTGGTTTCCAGCATCGTTTCGTTCGTGCACAAGGCGGGCGTTACCATCGTGCTGATGGGCGCTTCCAAGCGAAAGGGCGGGCGCGATTTCGGCTACGAGCTGCAAGCGCGGCTGCCGGGCGTGCTGTTCCAGACGGTCAGCGCGGACGAGGACTGATTCTTCCTTTTATGCCGCCAATGCCCATTGAACTCTCAGCCGCACATTTTCGTCTTAAGGAAAGACAAAATCGCAATTTGCGCATGAGGTGACACATATGAGGAACAACAACAAACGCCCGCTGAAGCTGGGAGCACTGGCGATGCTGATCGTGCTTGTGTCGGTGATGCTGGTTCCGCAGCTGGGCATGGGGGACGCGGCGGCCCCGGCCAGGCCCGACCCCAAGGCGATTTTGGCGCTGGCGGCCGCGCCTGAGGACGGCGAACAGGACGACGAATACATGCTGGAGGAAGAGGCGCAGGGCGACGACGTCGTCGAAGAGCCCAGCGAAGAGGCCAAGTTCATCGACGACCTGCTGGACGAGATCGACATGCCCGAAAACGCGCTGGACGCCGTGAACGGCATGACCAACATCCTGCTGATCGGCATCGACGCGCGCCCCAAAGAAAAGACGGGCCGCAGCGACACCATGATCATCGCCACGCTCGACAGCGAGGGCAACTGCATCAAGCTGACGTCCTTCATGCGCGATCTGTATGTGGAGATCCCGGGCAGGAAGTCCAACCGCATGAACGCGGCCTACGTGTTCGGCGGCGCGGATCTGCTGAAAAAGACGATCAAGCACAACTTCGGCATCGAGGTGGATTACTATGTGACCGTCAATTTCACCGTGCTGGCCGACCTGATCGACCAGCTGGGCGGGCTGACGATCAACGTGGAGAAGAAGTACCTGCCCCGCGTGAATGCCGTCATCAAGATGGACAACAAGGTGCTGGGGCAGAAGATCAACACGGGGCTGGTGAAGGAGCCGGGCGAGCAGGTTCTGACCGGCCGCCAGGCGCAGGCCTACGCGCGCTACCGCTACACCGACCCCAAGGGGGACGCCGGGCGCACCGCGCGCCAGCGCGAGGTCATCATGAAGATCCTGGACAAGGTCAAGGACAAGAGCCTGATCGAGCTGGGAGAGCTGGCGCTGAAGAACATGGACAAGGTGGAGACCGACATGTCGCTGGCCGACATGCTGCGCCTGGCCCCGGCGGCGTTCAAGCTGCGCGAGGGCGAGCTGAAGGAGCTGCGCATCCCGGTGGACGGCAGCTACTCGAGCCAGATGGTGTCGGGCATGGCGGTGCTGGTGCCCAACCGCACCAAGAACAAGAAGGCCGTGGCGGACTTCATCACGGGCAAGGCGGAGTAATTGCCGCGAAGCAGCCTCCCGGGCCATCCGGGGGCTGCTTTTGCGTGGGCGGACGCCGAACAGGTCGCCGCCAACCGTCGGACGGCGGCGGGCCGCCCGCCCGGGATCAATGACAGGATGGCGGATCATCCGATCCGTCAGGCTGTCAAAAAAGCATCCGGCATGCAGGGAGGGAATGTAGAGCTTGCAGGACAGCCAAGCCCAAGGGGGATTTCGGGGGCCGAAGCCCCGGTCAAAAGACGTAGTATTTTGACAGCCTGAGCGCCCCTGGCGATTGAGCCAGGGGCGCTGCCGCGTGGATGGATGCTCAGAACAAGGCCCTGCCCCAGGAGAACACCCGCTGATAGTACCCGGACGTGATCGAGCTGATGATCACCTTCCCGGTGCCGGAGCTCGCATGGATCGCCTGGCCGTCGCCAAGGTAGATGCCCACATGGTCGCTCAGGTCGCCGTCGCTCACGGTGTTCCAGCACACCAGGTCGCCGCGCACCAGCTGGCTGAAGCTGATCTTGGTGCCGCAGTTATAGCCCTGCATGTAAGCCGAGTGAGGCAGACTGATGCCCACCTGCTTGTAGGCGTACATGGTAAACCCGGAGCAGTCGAAGCTGTTCATGCCGGTGGATCCGAACACATACGGTTTGCCCAGCTGCTTCATGGCAGCCGCGATCACGACGTTGGCCTTGCGCTTCTTTTCGGCCGATGCGGGCGGCGGCTTGTTGCCGTTGTCGTCATCGTCGTTGTTATTGTTATTGGGGGCGGGCGTGGGCTTCACGCTGGGGGACGGCGTGGCCGTGGGCTGCGGGTTGTCCGAGGCAGACGGCGCGTCGTTCGAGTACAGGCGGGCCAGCGTCTTTGACCCGGCCTTGCCGTCGGCGGTCAGCCGCGCCTGGCGCTGGAAGGCCTTCACCGCGTCCGCGGTGGAATCGCCATAGCTGCCGTTGATGCGCGCCTTGAAGTAGCCTTTGGACTTGAGGCGGGTCTGCAGTCGCTTCACCTGGGTGCCCTTGCTGCCGCCCTTCAACGACGCGGACAGCAGGTTTGACCGGGGCGCGCCGGACGCGAAGAGCGCCTGCTGGGTCTTGTCGTCGGCCTTGCCGGTCTTCTTGATGTTCGCGGCATCCTGGAACAGCCTCACCGCGGACACGGTGCTCGAGCCGTACTTGGCGGAGGGTACGATGTCCAGGTATCCCAGCGCTTCCAGCCGCTGCTGCAGCTGCTTGACGGCCTCGCCCTTGGAGCCGGAGCGCAGCGTGCGGTAGCCGGAGGCCGTGGGCTTGGGGGTGGGCGACGGCGTGGGTTTGGCGGGGGCCACGAACGCGCTTTCCTTCATGTAGCCGTTCTTGCCGTGCAGCCGCACCTTGTACCAGCCGTTGTCGCCCTTGCTGACGACCGTGACCTTGGTGCCCTTCTTCACCTTGACGCGCTTGGCCGAGGTGGAGGGTTTTTGATACATGTTGGCCGAGACGATGGTCTTCATCGCCTGGGCCGCCTTCTCGGGGGACAGCGTGGGCGCGGACGTGGGCGCGGGCGTGGGCGTTAAGCTGGGCGTTAAGCTGGGCGCCGGGGTTTCCAGCGCCGACAGCTTCACAAAGCCGGTGCGGGCGCCGCTCTTGACCTTCAGCCAGTCGCCCTGCTGTTCCATCACGAGCAGCTTTGCGCCCGCCTTGAGCGAGGTGTTCTTGGCTTTGGTGGAGCGCTTTTGATAGAGCTTGGACTTCTTTGCCACCTCTTCCTCAAAGGCGCTCTGCCGCATGTAGCCCGATTTGCCGCTCACCTTGACCCGGTACCAGCCGCCTTTTTGGGACAGCACGCTGACGGCGGTGCCCTCCTCCACGCTGGACGATTTCGAGCTGGTCTTGGCCTTTTTGTACAGCTTTGCGTCCCGCATGGCCAGCATTTGCTGGGGTTCGGGCGTCTTGGCGGGCTTTTTTGTAGCCTTGGGCGTGGCCTTGGGCTTGGGGGTGGGCTTTGGCTTTTTGGTGGCGTCGGCCGACGGCTGCGCGGGCGCGCTGAACGCGCTCGACCGCATGTAGCCTTGTTTGCCGGCGACCTTGACCTTTTTCCAGCTGCCGCTGGTGCTGACGACCGTGACCTTTGTGCCCTTGTCCACGGTTTTCAGCTTTTCCGCGCTGGTCTTTGCGCTCTTATACAGAACCGCACGCTGGACGGTGACCAGGGTGCTCGGTGACTTTTTCTTGGCCGCAAACGCCGAAGCGGGCGGTTGCAGCACCGTTAGAATCAGCAGCAACGCCATCAGGCGCCTGCCGAAGCGTCGTTCACTCAAGATCGTCTCCCTCCCTCCAGGGGCGGTTTTGCGCGGATTTCCGGATTGGCAAAATCGCACCAATGAAGGAATTATATCACAAATGAAATCATTTATCAATAATATGCAATAAATTGGCAATAATTAACGCGGAAATGCGGCGAAAAACCGGCCTGCACGGCGCTTTTCCGCGCCCGCAAGCCGGCCTTATTTTATAAATATTAATGAAATATTACTTGGCGATCATGGCCTGCACCCGGCTGATCAGCCCGGCGTCGGCCATGCAGACAACCTGCACGCCCTGCTCGGTGTACTCCTCGCTGAGCACCTGGCCGCGCTCGTGCAGCAGGTTCAGCGCCGCGCCCTTGCTGAAGGGGATGGACAGCTCCACCTTGTGCCGGAGCTGCGCGACGCGACCCGAGATCGCCTCGGTCAGCCGATCCAGGCCCATGCCCTTCTCGGCCGAGATCAGGATGGCGTCCCTCGGCTCGATCACGTCGGTCACCGGCGCGATGTCGGCCTTGTTCAGCGCCTCCAGCACCGGCTTGTCGCCCGCGCCCAAGTCCTTCAGCACGTCGAACACCACGGCGCGCTGCTCCTCATATTGGGAGGAACTGAGGTCGGACACCACCACCAGCAGGTCGGCGAAGAGCGCCTCTTCCAGCGTGGATTTGAACGCGTCCACCAGCTGGTGGGGCAGCTTTTTGATGAAGCCTACCGTGTCGACCAACAGGCACTCGCGGTTCTCGGGCAGGGAGATCTTGCGCATGACCGGGTCCAGCGTGGCGAACAGCTTGTCCTCCACCAGCACGTCGCTGCCCGCGAGCGCGTTGAGCAGCGTGGATTTGCCGGCGTTGGTGTAGCCCACCAGCGCCACCACCACCTGCTCGGTCTTCTTGCGGCGGGCCCTGCGCATGTCGCGCTGTTTCCCCAGCTCCGCGATCTCCTTGTTCAGGTCGTCGATGCGCTTCCTTATGCGCCGCCTGTCGACCTCGAGCTGCGTCTCGCCCGGGCCGCGCGTGCCGATGCCGCCGCCCAGGCGCGACAGCTGCGCGCCCAGCCCCATCAGCCGGGGCAGCCGGTACTTCAGCTGCGCCAGCTCCACCTGCAGCTTGCCCTCGCGGCTCTCGGCGCGGCGGGCGAAGATATCCAAAATCAGCGCGGTGCGGTCGATCACGCGCACGCCCAGCACGCGCTCCAGGTTTCGCTGCTGCGCGCCGGTCAGCTCGTCGTCAAAGATCACCAGGTCGATCTGCTCGGCCTGGCACTGCATGGCCAGCTCCTCGGCCTTGCCGCTGCCGATGTAGGTGCCCGGATCGGGCCTGTTCCGGTTCTGCAGCGCGCGGCCAACCACGATCGCGCCCGCGGTGGACGCGAGGCTGTTCAGCTCGTCCAGGCTGCGCTCGTCGTCGGTTGAGACCAGCAGCGCCTTCTCGACCTCTTCAGTCACGTCCATCTCGCGGATGGCCTGCTCCACGCGGCGGTCGGCCAGCTCGATCTCGTGCATCCACAGGTTCTGCGGGATGCGGCCGGGTTTTACCGGGCCAAAGCTGACGATGGACAGCTGGCCGTATTCGACTTCGCCCAGGAACGCCGCGCTGATGCCGGTGGCCAGGCCTCCTTCCACGCCCACGGCGCACATGGCGTCAAAGCGCAGCAGCCGCAGCGCCTGCTCGTCCACGTCGGAAAGCCGCGCGCTGCCGCCCGGATGGGTGTGGATGCAGCGGATGCCGGAGAGCCGCTCCACGTTTCGCCGCAGGTGCCGCTCGGGCAAGCCCACGCTGGCGATGGAGCCGACGGCGATCTCCAGGATCGTGCCCTCGCGGGTCATGTAGACCATCAGCTCCCGGTTCAGCGCGTCGGTGTGTCGGATCAGCAGGTTCAGCAGCCTGTCCGGCAGGAACAGGTCGCGCTCAAACTCCATGTCGTACAGCTTCTCCAGCTCTTGCAGCACGGAATCGCGAATGCCCTCGATGTTGCCGTGTATCATTCGGTTTCCCCCTTATAGGGACGATGCGGGGCGAAGCCCCGCACCCCGCTCAAGGGACCTTGTCCCTTGGGCCTCCCGTGTTTATTCAGTTGGCGGCGTCCCGGGCGTCCGCCTCTAAGCTACGCCGAGATCTCCCCGGCGTCGAGCCGGTTTTTGTAGTCCTTGATGGCCTCGTGCAGCGCCTCTTCGGCCAGGATGGAGCAGTGGATCTTCACCGGCGGCAGCCCGCCCAGGGACTCGGCCACCATCTTGTTGGTGACCATGAGCGCCTCGTCGATGGTTTTGCCCATCACCATTTCGGTGGCCTTGCTGGAGGTGGCGATGGCCGCGCCGCAGCCAAAGGTCTTGAACTTTACGTCGGTGATGACGCCGTTTTCGACCTTGATGTCGATTTTCATGATGTCGCCGCACTTGGCGTTGCCCACCGTGCCGGTGCCGCTGGCGTTCTCAATCTCGCCCACGTTGCGCGGGTTCATGAAGTGGTCCATAACTTGCTCGGTGTACATGATGCAACCTTCTTTCTGTGTATCCTCACGGGGATGCGGGGCGTCAGCCCGCGCTATGGTACAATGGGCTCATCTCGCGCAGCCGCGTGACGACCTTGGTCAGGGCGGCGATGGTGCGCTCGACTTCCTCCATGGTGTTGTCTTCAGAGAGGGAGAGCCGCAGCGAGCCGTGGGCGATCTCGTGGGGAAGCCCGATGGCCAGCAGCACGTGGGACGGATCCAGCGAGCCGCTGGTGCAGGCCGAGCCGCTGGAGCCCGCAATGCCTTCCAAATCCATGCCGATCAGGATGCCTTCGCCCTCGATGTAACGGATGGATACGTTGCAGTTACCGGGCAGCCGCTTGGTGGGGTGGCCGTTCAGCCGGGTCTGCGGGATGGCCGCCATGATGCCCTCGATCAGGCGGTCGCGCAGTTTCGTGAGTTTCTCGTTGTGGGCCTGCATGTTCTGGGTGGCCAGCTCGATGGCTTTGCCCATGCCGATGATGCCGGCCATGTTCTCGGTGCCCGCGCGCTGGGTGCGCTCCTGTGCGCCGCCCACGATCAGCGGCTGAATCTTCAGGCCCTGGCGGATGTACAGCGCGCCCACGCCCTTGGGCGCGTGGAACTTGTGGCCGGACAGCGACAGCAGGTCGATGTTCATTTTCTTTACGTCGATCGGGATCGAGCCGATGGCCTGCACCGCGTCGGTGTGGAACAGCGCGCCGTGCGCCCTGGCGATCTTCGCCAGCTCTTCGACGGGCTCGATGGTGCCGATCTCGTTGTTGGCCATCATCACGGACACCAGCGTGGTGTCCGGCCGGATGGCCTTTTCAAGGTCCTGAGGGTTCACCAGGCCGAACTCGTCCACCGGCAGGTAGGTGGCCTCAAAGCCCTCTTTTTCAAGCGCCTCGAACACATGCAGCACCGCGTGGTGCTCGATGGCGCTGGTGATGATGTGCTTGCCCTTTTGGGCGTTTGCGTATGCCGCGCCGCGAATGGCCCAGTTGTCGGATTCGGTGCCGCAGCCGGTGAAGTAGATCTCCCTCGGCTCGGCGCCGAGCGCCCTGGCCACCTGCTTGCGCGCGTCCTCCAGCGCGATGCGCGCCTCGCGGCCGAAGGCATGTACACTCGACGGGTTGCCGTAGGCGTTCGTCAGGTACGGCAGCATCGCTTCGAGCACCGGCTCGGTCACCCGCGTGGTCGCGGCGTTGTCCATGTAGATGCGGTCCATGTGTCAGCCCTCCTGTATTGCAATCAGCCGTTCGTGATCGTCCAGCATGTCCTGCAGCGTGATCCCGTCCACGATCTGGTTCAGCCCGTCGTGCAGCTTCTGCCACACGATGCGGGTGGGGCAGGAGCACGCCTTGTGGCAGGCGTCTTCCTCCAGGATGCAGTCCACCAGCGCCAGCCCGCCCTCCAGCGAGCGCAGCACCTCGCCCACGGTGATCTCCCCGGGCGCTCGGGACAGCTGATAGCCGCCCTGCGCGCCGCGCACGCTGGTCACCAGGCCGGATTTGCGCAGAATCGCGATCAGCTGCTCGAGATATGCCTCCGGGATGGCCTGCCGCTCGGCGATCGCCTTGATCGATTGCGGGCCCTCGGCGCACATCTGCGCCAGGTCGTACATCGCGTGGATGCCGTACCGCCCGCGTGTGGATAGTTTCACCGGCGTTCGCCTCCGAATCTTTGCTGCGGATCAATCCCGACCAATTTTGTCCGGTATTCTCCACGGCTATTCTATCACCGCAAAAACACCGCGTCAACCGGTGTGACGGGAAATCCGATCATTTTACTCGAAATTAGCATTTCGAGAGAAAACGCGCTGCCGGATACGGGATCCGCCCCCGCGAACCCATAGCTCGCGGGGGCGGATTGGATCGGTTTGTTTGCGCGGGATTCCCGGGGGAGGCGGTGTGCCTTGCGGGGCAACGCCTTTACGCAATCACGCCGTCCGGATACAGCGGAAAGTTTTCGCACAGGCGGATGACGTCGGCCTTGACCGGCGCGATGGCGGATTCTCCCTCGCGGATCAGGCGGGCGATGAAGCCGGCGATCTTTTCCATCTCGGGCTCCTTCATGCCGCGGGTGGTGACGGCGGGGGTGCCCACGCGGATGCCGCTGGTGATGAAGGGGCTGAGCGTTTCAAACGGGATGGTGTTCTTGTTGACGGTGATGTTGGCCTGAACCAGCAGCTTTTCCAGGTCCTTGCCGGTGACGCCGGTGCCGGTCAGGTTGATGAGCATCAGGTGGTTGTCGGTGCCGCCCGAGACCAGCTTGACGCCGTTGTCCATAAGAGCCTTGGCCAGCGCCTGGGCATTCAGGATGATCTGGTGCTGATACGCCTTGAACTCCGGCTGCATGGCCTCCTGGAAGCTGACAGCCTTGGCGGCGATGATGTGCATCAGGGGGCCCCCCTGGATGCCGGGGAAGATGGCCTTGTCGATCTGCTTGGCGAACTGTTCCTTGCACAGGATCATGCCGCCGCGCGGGCCGCGCAGGGTCTTGTGGGTGGTGGTGGTGACGATGTCGGCGTAGGGCACGGGATTCGGGTGCTCGCCGGTGGCCACCAGGCCCGCGATGTGGGCCATGTCCACCATCAGCAGGGCGCCCACCTCGTCGGCGATCTGGCGGAACAGGTCGAAGCGCAGCGTGCGCGGGTAGGCGCTGGCGCCGGCCACGATCATTTTGGGCTTGGCCTCATGGGCCAGCTTGCGCAGTGCGTCGTAGTCGATCTGCTCGTCTCGTTCGCTGACGCCGTAGGGCACAATGTTGAAGTACTTGCCCGAGATGTTCACCGGGCTGCCGTGGGTCAGGTGTCCGCCGTGCGCCAGGTTCATGCCCAGAATCGTGTCGCCCGGCGCCAGCAGCGCGAAGTACACCGCGGTGTTGGCCTGAGCGCCCGAGTGGGCCTGTACGTTGGCGTGGTCAGCGCCGAACAGCTGCTTGGCGCGCTCGATGGCCAGGGACTCGGCCACGTCCACGCACTCACAGCCGCCGTAGTAGCGCTTGCCGGGATAGCCCTCGGCGTACTTGTTGGTCAGGTGCGTGCCCATGGCGGCCAGCACGGCGGGGCTCACAAAGTTTTCGGAAGCGATCAGCTCGATGTGCTGGCGCTGGCGGGCAAGCTCCGCCGCCAGAACATCGGCAATCTCGGGATCCACCGCGCGCACGACCTTGAAATCCATCATAAAAATACCCCCCCGAATCCTCAATCTTTCTTTATTATACGAAAGCGTTTCGGGAAGTTCAATAGATTTGTGTCATTGTTGACAGGGTTTTCACATTGCGCGCTTGTCGGGCGGGGAGGGGTGAAGCGGCTCGGGCGGCGGCAGCACGGGCTTGGCGCCGCTTGTCTGCGCTGTGCCGGTGGGCAGATCCACCTCGACGCGGGTGCCCTGCCCCAGGGCGCTCTCCAGGCGCACGCAGCCACCGTGCTGCTGGGCAATGGCCTTGACGTTGGGAAGCCCGAGCCCGCTGCCCGCGCCGTGATCCCGGGCGGTGACGAAGCGATCAAACACGCGCGCCAGAATGTCCGGCGGAATGCCCGATCCGCTGTCGGTGACGCTCAGCTGAAACTGGGTGTCGCTGGTCAGATCCAAGCGCATCTGCACCACGCCGCCCTCGGGCGTGTGCTTAAACGAGTTGCTGAGCAGGTTCAGCGCCAGCCGGTTCATCAGTTCCGGATCGACCAGCGCGTACAAAAAAGGCACATTGGCACGAAAATGCAGCTTCACGCCCCGGCTCATGGCGATGGGCATCATCTGAATGCACAGCGAGCGCATGCGCGCCACCAGGTCGCAGCGCTGGCGGTTCGGCGCTTGGATGGAGGCGAAGCTCAGCGCGTTCTCGGACAGGTTGTCGATTAGGTTCAGCAGGTTTTGGCAGCCGGACAGCACGGTTTGCAGCGGCTGCTCAAGCTGGTATTGCAGCGCCCCCTGCGCGGTGAAGGCCAGCGAGCTCAGCGTGTTGACGCTCTCCGTCACCAGCCGGATGGGCAGCTTCCAGTCGTGCAGCACCCGCACGAGCAGCAGCTGCAAGTCGCTCCGCAGGGTGCCGGCGGGCATCGAGATCAGCAGCGCGCCGCGCGTGCCCACGATCAGCAGCGCGCTGCGCGGCAGGCCGTCGCCCACCAGCAGGCACCGCCGCAGCACCCGGCATCCAGGGCGGACCTGGGGGCGATAGGCCATGGACAGCTCGGCTTCCCTGGAGAAGCGGCGAAGAATGTTGAATTCAGCGTCCATTAGAAGTATTGAGCGATGGCGAAACAGAGAGGTATGCAGCGCTCTGCGGGGTCTTGTGAGCAGAACGGATGGGGATAACATTGTGTAATCACCTCAAACAATCCATCGTATATTGATCGTATCACACAAAAACCCGAAAATCAACCTTAAAAAGTCACAAAGAAGATATTTTTGTTACAAAAACTGTCGAAAATTGTAAAATAATTCTCAGAGATACCATTTGCAATTTGCGCTTGACAGGGGAAACGCCGGGTGATATAATAGTCAAAGAAAGTCAAATATGCTGAACTGGCCGAAGGAGGCGTCTCATATGAACATGAACAAACTCACCCAAAAATCCGTGGAAGCCGTGCAAAACGCGCAGAGCATCGCGCTGGCGCGTCAAAACGCGCAGATTGAGCAGCCCCACCTGATGCTGGCGCTGGTTGCGCAGGAGGGCGGGCTGGCGCCCGAGCTGCTGCGCAAGCTGAACGTGGATCCGCAGGCGTTTGCGGCGGAGATCGAAAGCGTGATCGACCGGCTGCCGTCCGTGTCCGGGCCGGGCCGCGAGGCGGACAAGGTCTATGTCTCGCCCGACACCGACCAGGCGCTGGCCGCCGCCGAGGGCATCGCTACCCGCATGAAGGACGACTACGTGTCGGTGGAGCATCTGCTGCTGGGCCTGATCGACAAGGCCGGCCCGCAGCTGCGCCCGCTGTTTTCCCGCCATGGCATCGATCAGAAAGCGCTGCTGCCCGTGCTGCAGGCGGTGCGCGGCAACGCCCGCGTGACCACCGACTCGCCCGAGGGCACTTACGACGTGCTGAACAAGTACGGCCAGGACCTGGTCGAGCTGGCCCGCAAGCAGAAACTGGACCCGGTCATCGGGCGGGACAGCGAAATCCGCAACGTGATTCGCATCCTCTCGAGAAAGACCAAGAACAACCCGGTGCTGATCGGCGAGCCAGGTGTCGGCAAGACCGCCATCGCGGAGGGCCTGGCGCTCCGGATCGTGCGCGGCGACGTGCCGGACTCGCTGAAGGACAGGAAGCTGTTTTCCCTCGACATGGGCGCGCTGATCGCGGGCGCGAAGTTCCGCGGCGAGTTCGAGGAACGGCTGAAGGCGGTGCTTATGGAGATCAAAAAGAGCGACGGGCAGATCATTCTGTTCATCGACGAGTTGCACACCATCGTGGGCGCGGGCAAGACCGAGGGCAGCATGGACGCGGGCAATCTGCTCAAGCCCATGCTGGCGCGCGGTGAGCTGCACTGCATCGGCGCCACCACGCTGGATGAATACAGAAAATACATCGAGAAGGACGCCGCGCTCGAGCGCCGGTTCCAGCCGGTGCTGGTGGGCGAGCCCACGGTGGAGGACACCATCTCCATCCTGCGCGGGCTGAAGGAGCGCTACGAGGTGTTCCACGGCGTGCAGATCGAGGACGGGGCGCTGATCGCGGCGGCCACGCTGTCCGACCGCTACGTGTCCGACCGGTTCCTGCCCGACAAGGCCATCGATTTGGTGGACGAGGCCTGCGCGATGATCCGCACCGAGATGGACTCCATGCCCCAGGAGATGGACGAGCTGTCCAGAAAGATCATGCAGCACGAGATCGAGGAGGCCGCGCTGTCCAAGGAAACCAGCGCGCGGAGCAGGGAGCACCTGTCGGAGATTCAGCGGGAGCTGGCCGATATGCGCGCCGAATTCGCCGAGATGAAGGCCAGATGGGAGCGCGAGAAAAGCTCGATTTCCAGCGTTCAGAAGCTGCGCGAGGAAATCGAAAAGACCAACGCCGAGATTGAGCTGGCCCAGCGCAGCTACGACCTGAACAAGGCCGCCGAGCTGAAGTACGGCCGTTTGCCCGGGCTGCAAAAGCAGCTGGAGGAACAGGAGCGGCAACCGCAGGGCGCTCATCAGGACAACACGCTTCTGCGCGACAAGGTGACCGGCGAGGAGATCGCCCGCATCGTGGCGCGCTGGACGGGCGTGCCGGTGACCAAGCTCGTGGAGGGCGAGCGCGACAAGCTGCTGAGGCTGGAGGACATCCTGCACAAGCGCGTGGTGGGGCAGGACGAGGCCGTCACCGCCGTGTGCGAGGCTATCATCCGCTCCCGCGCGGGCATCCAGAACCCCAACCGCCCCATCGGTTCGTTCCTGTTCCTGGGCCCGACGGGCGTGGGCAAGACGGAGCTGGCCAAATCGCTGGCCGAGGCGCTGTTTGACGACGAGCACAACATGATTCGCATCGACATGTCCGAGTACATGGAGAAGCACGCCGTGTCCCGGCTGATCGGGGCGCCTCCGGGCTATGTGGGCTACGAGGAGGGCGGCCAGCTGACCGAGGCGGTGCGCAGGCGTCCGTACTGCGTGGTGCTGTTTGACGAGGTGGAAAAGGCGCACCCGGACGTGTGGGGCGTGCTGCTGCAGGTGCTGGACGACGGGCGCATCTCCGACGCGCAGGGCCGCACCGTGGACTTCAAGAACGCGGTCATCATCCTGACCAGCAACCTGGGCTCGGGCATCCTGCTCGAGAACACGTCGGCGGACGGCCAGATCTCGGAGGAGGCCAAGGCGCAGGTGGACGACCTGCTCAAGCGCAGCTTCCGTCCCGAGTTTCTGAACCGGCTGGACGAGATCGTATTCTACAAGCCGCTCACCCGAAACGAGATCAAAAAGATCGTGGATTTGATCATCGAGGATCTGAACCGAAGACTGGCCGATAAGCAGCTTACGGTTACTCTGAGTGAAGATGCGAAAGACTACATCGTAACGGAAGGATACGATCCAATGTTTGGTGCGCGACCGCTCAAAAGATTTATTCAGCGTAAAGTTGAAACGATGATTGGAAGAATGATTGTCTCGGATCAAGTAAAATTGGGTAATCATCTTGAAATTGTCATAACCAATAGCGAAATGGTTATTAACATTTTGCAATAAGGGGATTTTGCATAACAGAAAACCTGCGAAAATGGGGGGAATAGCGAAATAAATCAATTTGCTTGACAAGCCCGAAATCCATCTGCTATATTCAAAATACAATCCACTTCGATGCGTGTTGGCGGGACGCCAAGTAACGGAAAGGACACGAGAATGCCGAGACAACGGGGGCAGCAGGAAGAGTCTGGTCGCAAACTTGCCATGCCATATGTAACCAGCGAGATGGCATCCATCATGCGGCATGTGGAGCTGGAACTCGATGATTCGACGCTCGTGCAGAGCTTGCACTTCAGCCCGACGGCGCTGTCGCTTGTGCGGCGGGTGATGATGTCCCAGGGGCATGTCATCACCGACACCATGCTGGCGCTGGACGAGGCAAACAACGAAATCGCGCGGCGGCTGAACATTTCGCTGCGCTGCTACATCGATGATCCCGGGGTGGTGGGACTGGCCGAGCAGCGGCACATCACCCGCGCCGAGGTCGCCCTGGATCACGCGCTGTCCCTGCACGGGGCCAAGCTGTTGGTGATCGGCAGCGCGCCCATGGCGCTCAACCGGCTGCTCATCCGCAGGCAGGCGGGTCCGCTCCACGATCTGGTGGTGCTGGGCATGCCCACCGGATTCGCCAGCGTGGTGCAGCTGAAGGAGCGGCTCTGGGGGAGCGACATTCCGTGCATCGTGGTGCGCGGCAAACGGGGGGGCGCCAAGGTTTGCGGCGCGGTGCTCAACGCGCTGATGGCCGCCTCGGCCCGGGAACAGAATCTGATCGTCCGTTAGCACAAAGCTGCGCGGGGGCCCGAACCTTTAAGGTTCGGGCCCCCGCTTCAGGCTGTCAAAATACTTTGTCTTTTGACAGCGAAATGCAAGTCTTGTGAATCAGGGATTCACGGGCAGACTTGCATCCAGTGCGGAAATCGCCTGCGGGCGCGCAGGTCGCCCTTCGGCGGCTTTGATCCGGGGACTTCGGCCCCCGAAAACCCCCTTGGGCTTGGCTGCTTCTGGAAGCTCAACATTCCCTCCCTGCATGCCAGATACTTTTTTGACAGCCTGGCGCGGGGGCCCGAACCTTTACGGTTCGGGCCCCCGCTTGATGTAAATGGCGCCGGAGGGTTCTTTCGTGTCGCGAAAGGAATCTTCGGCTTACCGGCGCCTATATCAACCGTCCGGCCCCAGGGGGGCCAACGTCGGGACGGCATGGGCTGGCCAGGTGGGACTCCGCCCGCCTGGCCATGTGGGGAAAGCGCAGCCGGCGCAGGGGGTTAGCTTTGCGTCATGGTGCAGCCGCAGCGCGGGCACAGCGAGGAATTGCAGGCGCCGCAGGTGGTGCCACAATTCGAGCAGGTGCTGGTGCTGGTGTAGACGGTGCCCATCACCTGGTTGATGTTGGCCATGCAGCTGGCGCCGCTGGCGTTGACGGTGTTGCAGTTGATGGTCGTCGGGCCGGGTTTCTGCGGGAACAGAGGCAGGCTGAAGAACTCGTCGCATACATTTTCAGCAAACTCTTCGCAGGGCGGGATCTGGCAGAAGCCATAGGAGGGAATCATCACTTCCACTTCGGCCAGGATCTTCAGCACGACGGTGACGCAGATGGTGATTTCGAACTTGCAATTCCCTATGTAATTGCCGGTGACGCAGATCGCGCTGACCAGGCTCTCCAGCGTGAAGGGCACGATGGACTCCTCGGGGATGGCGAGCAGCACGTCCTTCTGAACCGAGACCACGGCGGTACCCATCCACTCCTGGCAGCGGTCGTCCGTGAACAGCACGTCGATCGGGATGTCCACCAGGCCCTTGATGCGGGCGAACTGGGGACGGTCGCACATGCGGTCGATGGACAGGTTCCGGATGACGCCCTTGGTGTTGGCCGAACGGCAGCTCTCAAAGTTCCATTGGCCGATGGGGGTGGGCAGCGGGCAGGGGGAGTTCTCGGCATTATGTACGGCTTGCTCGTGGGTCAGCACCCCGCCACAGTTGGGGCACTCGCAGTTGCAGGTGTTGGCCACGCAGGTGCAGGTGCAGCCTCGGCCCGAGCCAATGTTCCGGCAGTTGGGATCGGGCAGCACCGGCACGATGTTGGCCACGGTGACGACCACGTCATCCAGCTGCTCCTGCTGCAGGCAGGCGTCGTACACGTTCTTGACCTGCACGCAGATCCTTTCGTTCAGTCCGCCGCAGATGTTGCCGGTCACCGTCCCGGGACACAGCTCAGCGTTGGCGTTCTTGTAGCTATAAAACGACATGCGCATACCTCCTTGATGTCTCCTGGGGCGAATTCGCCCACACTGCATGGTATGCCCGAGTGCCCAAAGCGTGAAAGAACCGGAGACGACGATTCCGGGCCCGCTGCATGAAGCTGGAAACAAAACGGGCGGCCCATGCGTCTAAGGGATTGTCCCCGCGAACAGGCGGGCGAAAAGGAGGAAAAACCGCATGAAAAAACTGATGAGCCTCGTGCTGGCGCTGTGCCTGTTGATGGGCATTCCCGCGCTCGCGGATCAAACCGACCAGGAGGCGCACTACCTGTTCGGCTACATCATCGATGTGAGCGCCGGCGGGTTCGAGCTGATCACCGACAACGAAGTGGTCTATGGTTTCTCCAGGAACGACGCCACCCAGATCGTGTCCGACGCGGGCTTGGAAATGGACAACGCGGTGGTGGTGATGTACCAGGGCAACCTGAACGTGGACGCCCAGGCCCAGTCGGTCGTGGTTTCCGAGGTCACCGTGCTGGGCACGCTGTACGGCACCGTGTCGGACGCCACCATGAACACCATCTCGGTCACGGCTTCCACCGACGGCCAGGTGTACATCTTCCCCACCGAGGACGCCGACGTGGTGGTGGGCGAGGACGGCATTTTGGTGGGCGACGAAATCGAGGTCGCCTACAAGGGGCGGCTCAGCACCGACGCCGGTCAGGCGCAGCAGCTTGAGTACACGCACATCACCGTGTACGGCCAGACGGAGAGCGGCCTCGAGTAACGGGGTTTGCGATGCGGTCGGATCCTTCGCGCTGCGAAGGATCTATTTTTTTGACCAACTCTTGCCCATACCTTTGCGAATATGTTACAATAAAGGTCGAATGTTCCGTTGGGGAGGGGCTATCGTGGCGGGGAAGAAATTCGTGTTCGCGCCCGACTCGTTCAAGGGCTCGCTGAGCGCGCAGGCGGTTTGCCACGCGCTTCGGCAGGCGGCGCTCGCGCATTTCCCGGAGGCGCAAACCGTGCTGGCTCCGGTGGCCGACGGCGGCGAAGGCACCGTCGAGGCGGTGCTGCTGGGCTCGGGGGGCGCGCGGCATGTCGCGACGGTGACCGGGCCGCTGGGGGATCCCGTCGAGGCGGTCTACGGGCTGCTGCCGGACGGCTCGGCCGTGATGGAGCTGGCCGCGTGCTCGGGGCTGCCCCAGGTGCCGGACGGCCGGCGCGACCCGCTGCTGACCAGCTCGCGCGGCACCGGGGAGCTGATCGGGAAACTGCTCGATCAGGGCGTGAAGAAGCTGCTGGTCGGCATCGGGGGCAGCGCCACGAACGACGGCGGCATGGGCATGCTGATGGCGCTGGGCGCGCGGTTTTACGACGAAGGCGGGCGTGCGGTGCGGGATCGCGGCGCCAGCCTGGAGCTGGTGCGGAGGGTCGACCTGTCCGGGCTGCACACGGGCGTCGCGGGCGCGGACATCACCGTGATCTGCGACGTGAACAACCCGCTGCTCGGGCCGACGGGCGCGACCTATATCTACGGCCCGCAGAAGGGCGCGGACGAGGCGCGGCTGATTCGGCTGGAAGCGGGCATGGAGAACTACGCCCGGGTGTTTTCCGCCATGGGCATCGACATACAGAGCTTCTCCGGCGCGGGCGCGGCGGGCGGCGTGGGCGGCGCGCTGGGCGGCGTGCTTCGCGCCAGGCTCCGGCGCGGCATCGACGCGGTGCTGGACGCCATCGGGTTTGACGATCTGATCGCGGGCGCGGATCTGGTGGTGACGGGCGAAGGGCGCATCGACCGCCAGTCGGTGGAGTTCTTCAAGGTGCCCGCGGGCGTGGCGGCGCGCTGCCAACCGCGGGGCATTCCGGTGGCGGCGCTGGTGGGCGGCATCGGCGAGGGCGCTGAGGCGTTTTACGGGATGGGCGGCACGGCCATCCTGTCCATTGTGGACGGGCCGATGGAGCTGAGCCGCGCCATGAGCGATGCGCCCCGGCTGATGGAACGCGCCTGTGACCGGCTGTTCCGGCTGGTGAAGATCGGCGCGGGGATGAACTGAGATGGGCGCGCGGGTGACGTATCTGAACCACTCCGGGTTCCTGGTGGAACACGGGGGAACGGCGCTGGTGTTTGACTGCATCGGTCCGTTTGACAGCCCGGCGCTGCTTCGGGCGCTGGCGGAAGCGCGCGTGATCGCGCTGGCCAGCCACTTCCATGGCGACCACTTTGACAAGCGGATTCTGGACTGGGGCTGCCCGCTGGCGCTGGGCAAGGGCATCCGGAAGGGATACGACGCCCACTATATGAAGCCGGGCGACGCGATTCGGGTGGGCGATGCGCAAGTGGAGGCGTTTGGGTCCACCGATTCGGGCGTCAGTTTCCTGGTGCGGCTGCCCGGCCTGACCGTGTTTCACGCGGGCGACCTGAACGACTGGCACTGGCGGGCCGAGTCCACCCCGGCCGAGGTCGGGCAAATGCACCGCGCGTTCACGCGCGTGCTGGACGCGCTGCCCGAGAGCGGCATCGACATCGCCATGTTCCCGGTGGATCCGCGCATGGGAGAAGGGCACGACGAGGGCGCGCGCCAGTTCATGCGGCGCTGTCATCCGCGCGTCTTCTTCCCGATGCACTTCTGGGACAGGCCGGACGCCGCGCTTCAGTTTGCGCGGGAATCGTTTCCCGGCGTCACGGTGGTGGCGCTGACAGAATCCGGACAGAGCTACGACGCGCGGGAGGTATGATCCAAATGAAGTTTCTCTTCAACCACAACAACATCAACGTGGCCGATCTGGACGCGGCGATCGCGTTTTACGGGCGGGCGCTGGGACTGTCTGTGGCGCGCAGGAGCGGCCCGGAGGACGGCAGCTTCCTGCTGGCGTTCCTGACCGACGGCCAGAGCGCGCACCGGCTGGAGCTGACCTGGCTTCGGGATCACCCGGGCAGGTACGCGCTGGGCGAGAACGAGAGCCACCTGTGCTTCACCGTGGACGATTATCCGGCCGCCCACGCGCTGCATGAACAGATGGGCTGCATCTGCTACGAGAACGACGTGATGGGCCTGTACTTCATCGAAGACCCGGACGGCTACTGGATCGAGATCGTTCCGGCGACGAGGTGAGGGGGCAGGGCTCCGTCAGGGGCATTGTCCCCGAATCGATCCCACTGGGACAGAACAAAAACGAACCGCTTTTTCGCGGTTCGTTTTCGTATGGAGCGGGGCGCTCAGGGGCGGCGCGCTTACGCGTTCCGCCCCGGCGCCAGCGTCAGCGCGAAGATGAACTTCCGCTCGTCGAAGCGGTATTTCTCCAGCAGCCTCGGGCCGCAGCTGTTGCTGCCGATGCCCGCCTGGCGATGGTCGAGGCACAGCACGCTCATGCCGGATTCCGCAAGCTCGAAGTTGTGCGCCTTGCGCGTCAGTTCCTCCTGGGTGTAGGGCGAGGCGTTAAAGCTGAAGGGCGCGTCGGCGTAGGCGGTCAGGCGCGACCATTCGTCGCCCAGCGACACCCATTCGGTGCCCCAGTGCGCGCCGTTCTCCTGGGGTTTGATGTAGTCCTCGTGGTTCTGCCCGACCGTGGCGCTGTGCCGGCCGAGCCAGCTGCCGCGGTGCTTGTCCAGGTAGCTCTCGTTCGGGCCGTAGCCGAAGTAGTCCAGCCGGTCCATCGCCTTGGGCAGGAACAGCCTGAGGCCAAACCGGGGCAGCTCAGGCATCTCGGCCGGGCGCTCGCACTGGAGCCGCACGGAGATCTGGCCGTCCGCGCGGATCGTGTAGCGGGCGTCAATGGTCAGCGCGCGCTGGCGATACACGGCGGCCAGCGACAGCGAGCAGCGGATTTGAACCTCTCCGTCCTCCTCGGCGGCTGTGCACGCATACACCCGGGCGATCGGCCGGTCATAGCCCGCCTTTTCCCATTCTCTGCGGATGTACATGTCGTTGTCGGTGGGCGCGCGCCAGATGTGGTATTCCTTGGGCCGCGCGCGCAGCTCGCGCCCGGCGGCGCTCAGGCCGTCGAAAGCGCCCAGCGACTGGTCAAAGCTGTAGCGGAAGTACTTGCCGGACACCACGATGCGGGTGTTCGACGCGGCGAGTTTCAGCGCGCCCGCACGGTGCTTGAGCGGGGGGCGCACGCGGCCGTCCCGGATCAGCAGCTGGTCGAAGCCCAGCTCGTGCCCGGCGGGGGTCAGCGGCAAGTCGTGCTTCTGGCGGTAGGTCAGCTTCAGCAGCAGCTTGCCGTCCCCGGGCAGCGTCAGGGGAAGCTCGACAGACTTGGCCTTGTGCGGCGCGATGGACGGCAGCTCGATTTTGCCGGACTGCACGGTCTCGCCGTCTTTCGTCAGCGCGTACTCGGCATACGCAAAGTCGGCGACGTCGGTGAAGTCCAGGTGGTTGCTCAGCGTGAGCACGCCCGCCTTCCACTGGGCGCGCACCGGCCGGATCACGTTTTTATACTCGGCAAACCCGCTGTGCGGCCTGCGATCCGGGTACACCAGGCCGTCCATGCAGAAATTCGCATCGTTGGGGTAGTCGCCCCAGTCGCCGCCGTAGAAGTATTTGTCCCGCCCGTCGGGCGTCCTGCCCATGTGCATGGCGTGGTCGCAGAACTCCCACACGAAGCCGCCCACCAGGCCCTTGTGTTTGTCGATCAGCGCCTGGTAGTCCTGCGCGTCGCCCGGGCCGTTTCCCATGGCGTGGATGTACTCGCACAGCACGTAGGGGCGCGTGTCCAGCGGCTTCTCGAAGTAGTCCTCGATCTCGGAAAGGCGCGGATACATGCGGCTGTAAAGGTCGATGGCGCTGGTGTCGTTGTCGCTGTCCGGGTCGGCAAAGAACATGCCCTCGTAGTGGATGAGGCGGCTGGGGTCCGTGTCCTTGGCCCAGCGCGCGGCCTTGGCGAAGTTCGGGCCGTAGCCCGATTCGTTTCCCAGCGACCAGATCAGCACCGAGGCGCAGTTCTTGTCGCGCAGCACGTTGCGCTGCACCCGGTCCAGAATCGCGGCTTCGAACATCGGATCCGCCGCGATGCGGCTGAATTTGCGCGGGACGCCGCCCTCGCCGCCGTACAGGTCCATCACGCCGTGGCACTCGATGTCGCTCTCGGCGATCAGGTAAAACCCCAGCTCGTCGCACAGCTGCGGCATCATGGGCGCGTTTGGGTAGTGGCTGGTGCGGATGGCGTTCACGTTGTGCTGCTTCATCAGCCGCAGGTCGCGCAGCAGCTGGTCTTTGCTGATGGCGAAACCGGTTTCCGGGTCGCTGTCGTGGCGGTTCACGCCGCGAAACTTCACCGGCGCGCCGTTGAGCAGCACCACGCCGTCTTTGACGGTGATCTCGCGGATGCCCACCTTTTGCTCGATGCGCTCGTCGTCCGTCTCCAGGATCAGCGTGTACAGGCGCGGCGTTTCCGCCGTCCACAGCCGCGGCTGATCCACGGGGAAGCAGCCGTCCCGGAGCGGGAGCTCCTCGCCGTCCGGGGAGAGCAGGCGCAGCGCCACCGCCGGGGAACCGGCGAGCTCCAGCGCCACGGAAACCTGCGCTCTCTTGCCCGCGAGGCGCGTGCTCACCGTGAAATCGCGGATGTGCGCCTCGGGCCGGGTCAGCAGGTACACGTCGCGGAAGATGCCCGACATGCGCAGCTTGTCCTGGTCCTCCAGGTAGGTGCCGAAGCCCCACTGCAGCACGCGCACCTCCAGCTCGTTCCGGCCGTTCTTCAGCAGAGGCGTGACGTCAAACTCGCTGGTCGAGTGGGACACTTGGCTGAACCCGGCCAGCGCGCCGTTGACATACACGTAGTAATGGCTGTCCACGCCCTCGAAATTCAGGTGGTACCGCTCGCCCTCCTTCCTGGCCAGCGCGAAGCTCCGGCGGTAGCAGCCGCAGGGGTTCTCGGTGGGCGCGAAGGGCGGATCGAAGGGGATGGGATAGCGGATGTTGGTGTATTGGTGGGCGCCGTAGCCGTGCTGCTGCCAGACGGACGGCACCGGAATCGTCCGCTGGTAGCCGACGACCTCCGGCACGTCGAAGCAGCGCCCGAAATACGCGAATTCCCATTCGCCGTTCAGCGTCAGCCGGCGCGGCTGGCCGTCCCTGTGCAGCGGCAGATAGTGGCTCCTGGGCGGCAAGGTGTTCAGATGCAGGATGTCCGGACGCTCGTGTAAGTTCATCATGGCGGTCTCCTTCATCCAGTTTTAATACACGACTAAAGTATACCTGCCGGCGAGGGGTTTGGCAACCGTGAAAAAACCGGCGGGCAGACGAATGACCGCATCAAAAAAAGACCAAGGTCTGTTTATGAGGATGGAGATCGCGGGCGGCGGCGGGGCGGATTTTGCGATTCTGTCGAATTTAGGCGAATTTCAGCGCGGGATTCACGGTTTTTTGCTTTCTTTTCTATGAATTATCTGTATAATATGTGATAACAGATGAATTTCCGCCGGTGCGCCGAAAAAGCGAGCTCGTCCCGCCCAAAGAGGTGAAAGCCATGCGAAACAAAGGCCGGTCTATGCGCTCGTCCCTGCTCATGATGATGGGCATGGCCATGCTGCTGGTGCTGATCGCGGTGGTCTTTGTGTTTGGCGGCAACATGGTCGCGTCGCTCCGCAGCGCCGAGGAGATCCACATGCGTGAGCTGAGCGGCACGCTGCTGGCCGAGATTCACGCGCTTGAGGCGGGCGCGCAGTCGGAGACGCGCGCCTGGTCCAGCTGGGATGAGACCTACAAATTCGCGCGGGGCCTGAAAGCCAAGGACGAGTTCGCCGCCGACATGACCAGCTATTCCGCCGTCGTCGACCGGCGCTACGACATCTTGTTGCTGAAGGGCCGCGACGGGCGCGACCTATACAAGGCCGTCTACGACGACCGGCACTTTGAGGCCATGCCCATGGGGCTGAGCCGGGTGCTGTCGGATGTGTCCGGCCAGGTGATCGCGGATTACGAGGCGGGCGTGCGCGGCCCCCTGGGCGAGATCGGCAGAACCGGGCTGTTTCTGAACGGCCAGCAGGCGTATTTTTTGTGCATGATGCCGGTGCTCGACAACAGGGAGCAGCTGAAACCGACGGGCACATTCAGCTTTGTGATCGTGTTTGACGAGGCCTACATTCAGAAGCTGTCCAGCCTGGACACCACCAGTTTCAGCTTTTCCTATTGCACGCCCGAGGAAGCCGCGCGGGGCGACGGCATCGAGCGGATCGAGCAGGGCCGCGTCGACTATGCCACCTACTTCGAGGACATCGGCGGCAGCCACATCAAGATGACCATGGCCCACCCGCGCATGATCTATGACCAGGGCATACGGCAGGTCGTCATGACGTCGCTGCTTTTGTGCGGGCTGCTGCTGATGGTGCTGGCGCTGCTGTTGGCGGTGATTGACCGCGGCATCGTGAACCACGTGGCGCGCATGAGCGCGGATGTGGCGGGCATCGGGCCCGAGGCGCCGCTGGATCCGCAGAAGTATGGCCAGTACCGCGAGCTGGAGCGCCTCGGCGGCTCGATCAACGACATGGTGCGGCGCATGGAGAACAACCGGCTGCTGGCCGAGCAGAGCCAGCTGTCCATCACGGTGCTGCAGAACATCCTCAACAGCATGGACGCGTTTTTGTATGTCACCGATCCCGAGACCGACGAGATCCTGTTCATCAACGACAAGATGAGGCGGCACTATGGGCTGCCGGACGACGTCGAGGGGCGGGTGTGCTGGCAGGTGCTGCAGAGCGGCATGACCGGGCGCTGCCCGTTTTGCCCGGTGCCCGAGCTCCGGAAGGATCCGGAGAGCACGGTCAGCTGGGAGGAACACTCCACAATCACCGATCGCTACTACAGAAACATCGACTGCCTGATCGGCTGGGCGCAGGGCGAGAGGGTGCACCTGCAGCACTCCACCGACGTCACCGACATCCGGCTGGCGGAGGAGGCCGTCCAGAAGCGCCTGCAGCAGCAGGAGCTGATGGCCGACCTGTCCCAGAGCTTCATCGCTGCCGCCGACCAGGAGAAAGCCATCGACACGGCGCTGGGCATGATCGGCGAATTCCTGGGCATCGGGCGCATCACGGTGTCCCGCTTTGAGCGCGATTCGATCCACTTTGTCCACGAGTGGCGCAACCAGAGCGGCAGCCTGCCGGCGTTGATTGGCATCCGTCGCGCGCTAAACGAGGGGCGCAGGCAGGTGCTGGATGCGCTGGCGAGGCGCGAGATCGAGCACTTCAACATGGACGGCCCCGAGCGCGCCAGGATGGCCGCCCGCTACGATAAGGACCTGAGCACCGCGCTGATCTTCCCCATCTTTGTGGGCGGCGAGCTGCTCGGCGGGCTGGAGTTTGACCAGGGCGCGTTGGACGAGTACCGACTCTGGACGCAGAGCGACATCAACCTGGGCGAGCTGGTGGCGGGCGTGCTGTCGGGCGTGTTCACCCGCCAGATGGCCGAGCAGCAGGTGCGGCGGCTGAGCGCCATCGTGCAGACCTCGCCGCAGCACATCTCGTTCGTGTCGGAGGACGGCGAAGCGCTGTACTTCAACCCGGGCGCGTCCAAAATCACCGGCTACACCCACCAGGAGCTGCTCCAGGGCGGGCTGCCGCTGATGTTCCACGACAAGGACTACCGGTTCGTGGTGGACGTGGCGCTGCCCGCGCTGCGGGAAAAGGGCGATTACAGCTTCGAGCTGCCCATCCGCACCGTGGCGGGCGAGGACCGGCTGATGTCGTTCTCCGCGTTCAAGCTGAACCAGCAGGCGGGCGGCGGCTTTGGCGCGATCGCTGTGGACATCACCGAAACCCGCAAGCTCGAGCGCGACCTGCTGCTGGCCAAGGAACAGGCTGAGCAGAGCAGCATGGCCAAGGGCGACTTCCTGTCCCGGATGAGTCACGAGATGCGCACGCCCATGAACGCCATCATCGGCATGACCAGCATCGCCCGCGCCAGCGACGACGCCGAGCGCAAGGAGTATTGCCTGGAGAAGATCTCCGACGCCTCGCGCCACCTGCTGGGCGTCATCAACGACATCCTGGACATGAGCAAGATCGAGGCCAACAAGTTTGAGCTTTCGCCCGCCGACTTCAGCTTCGAGCGCATGCTGGCCAACGTGGTGAACGTGGTCAATTTCCGTGTGGACGAAAAGCGCCAGAACCTGGTGCTGAATCTGGACGGCGGCATCCCGCCGACGCTGTTTGGCGACGAGCAGCGCATGGCGCAGGTGGTCACGAACCTGCTGACCAACGCGGTCAAGTTCACGCCCGAGGAGGGCCGGATCGAGCTTGGGGCCAGGCTGGTTGCGCGCAAGGGGGACGACTTGTGGATCGAGATCGCGGTGCAGGACACCGGCATCGGCATCTCCGAGGAGCAGCGGGGCCGGCTGTTCCGCTCGTTCGAGCAGGCCGACGGCGGCATCGCGCGCCGGTTTGGCGGCACCGGGCTGGGGCTTGCGATCAGCAAGCGCATCGCCGAGCTGATGGACGGAAGCATCACGGTGCAGAGCCGGCTGGGCGAGGGCAGCACGTTCCTTTTCACCGCCCGCGTGCGGAGCGGCCAGGCGCACGCGGCGCAGACCGACCGCGCCGAGCTGGTCCGCAAGGACCTGCGCATCCTGGCGGTGGACGATTTGCCGGACGCGCTGCTGGTGATGGGGCGCGTGATGGAGCGGCTGGGGGTGCGCTGCGACACGGCCCACAGCGGCAGGGAGGCGCTGGCGCGGATCCGGCAGGCCGAGCGTCCCTACGACGTGATTTTCGTCGACTGGCGCATGCCCGGCATGAACGGCGTGGAGCTCACGCGGGAGATCCGCAGGCAGCATGTGGGCAGCCCGATCATCATCATGGTCTCGGTGGCCGAGTGGAGCGAGATCGAGAGCGAGGCGCTGGACGCGGGCGTGGGCGGCTTTATCCCCAAACCGCTGTTCCCGTCCCAGGTGATCGGCTGCATCAACCGCTGCCTTCAGCCCGATGGCGGGGTGGAGCGGCGGGATGATCCGGCGCGCCACCACTACGAGGGCAAGACGATCCTGCTGGCCGAGGACGTGGAGATCAACCGGGAAATCGTGGTGACGCTGTTGGAGGACACCGGCGCGACCATCCACTGCGCGGAGAACGGCCAGGCCGCCGTGGACCTGTTTGCCCGAAATCCGGGGCTCTACGATCTGATTTTGATGGATATTCAGATGCCCGAGGTGGACGGCCTGCAGGCCACGCGCCGCATCCGGGCCATGGACGATCCGCGCGCCGGGGCGGTGCCCATCGTGGCCATGACGGCCAACGCGTTCCGCGAGGATGTGGACAGGTGTTTGGCGGCCGGCATGGACGGCCACATCGCCAAGCCCATCGAGCTGGACGTGCTGTTCGGCGTGCTGGACGCGTATCTGAAATGAGGGCGGCAACCCGGTGGAAACAGACAGGCTTTGGAATAAAAGACCAAAGTCTGTTTTTTATGCCCGTGTGCGCTGTCTTGCGTGGGCGGGTGGGTTGTGATACAATATTCGGGTTGCCGGGTGTGCCCGAAGCTGTGATGCCGGAGGAACCTATGCGAACCATACTCAAGAGAATCGCGCTGTGCCTGGTGCCGGTGCTGGCGCTGATCGCGCTGCTCCATGTGATGGGGTTTGTCGTCACGCCCTCGGCCAGCTACACGCGTCTGATGATGCACGAGCTGTATACCGAGGATCCGCCGGACGTGGCGTTTGTCGGGGCGTCCCGCTTTTATCGGGGCGTGGACGCGCAGGCGATCAGCGCGCAGATGGGCGCGCGCGTGTTCACGCTGGCCAGCTCCAGCCAGGACATGATCGATTCCCGCTTTCTGATGGAGGAGATGGACGATGGGCACGCGCCCCGGCTGGTCTTTCTGGACGTCGGCGGCAACCGGCTGTACGCAGACGACGAGATCCGCTCCAGCCAGATCCTGATCGACTACTTCCGGCCATCGCTCAACAAGCTGCGTTACTTTGTCAGCGCGTTTGGCCCGGCGGACTATCTCGTCGGGCTGTTTCCGGGGCTGCGCTACACCAGCAGGGAGGAGCCGTTTTTTTCGGCGGAGAACCTGCGGAACGTGCGCAGAAAGCTCAGGCCCGAATACCGCGCATATCTGCCGACCGCCGGAAACAACGGCGGCGAGTGGTATGTGGGCGACGGGTTCGTGTATGACGACACCAAGCTTCTGGGCCGAACCGACGACTTTGAGATCGACCAGAGCTGGGGCCCGGGCGGTTTTGACGAGCGGCAGCTCGGCTACGCGCGCGAGATCGCCGCGCGGTGCGCGCAGAACGGCACGCGGCTGGTGCTGCTGAACATGCCGGTGCCGCTGGTGTCGCTGCGCGCGGCCGTGCAGTATGACGCCGCCGCCGTGCAGTTGCGCGAGCTCGCAGCGGCGCTGAACGCCGGGTATGTGGACCTGAACCTGATTCGGGCGGAGGCGTTCCCGCGCGACGACGCGCTGTTCGCCGATGGGGTGCACCTCAACGGCGCGGGCGCCGGGCGGCTCGCGCCGGTGCTCGCCCGGCTCGCCGAGGACTGCCTTTCGGGCGAGGTTTCCGCGCCCGACGGGCTGCTGTATCCGTCCTATCCGGCGATGATGGCGGCGCTTGGGCCGTAGCGCGGCGCACAAAAACAGGCCGGGGCTCCAGCGGGGAGCTCCGGCTTTTGTGTGCCTGCGGCTATATCGCCGGATCGTCCGCGCCAGGGGGATGGCGCAGCGCCTCCCTGAGCGTGCGCATCACCTGCTCAATGTCGATGGGCTTGCTCAGGTGGCCGTTCATGCCCGCCGCGCGCGCCCGCTCCACGTCCTCGCTGTAAGCGTTGGCCGTCATGGCCACGATGGGCACCGCGCGCGCGTCCGGCCGGTTCAGCGCGCGGATCCGCTCGGTGGCCTCGTAGCCGTTGAGCCGGGGCATCTGGATGTCCATGAAGATCAGGTCGTAGTGGAAGGGCGCTGAGTGCGCAAACATCTCCACCGCCGCCTGGCCATCCTCGGCCTCGTCGATGTCCACATGGGTCGCGGCCAGCAGCTCCGAGAGCACCAGCCGGTTGATCTGCACATCCTCGGCCAGCAGGATGCGCTTGCCGGACAGCGCGGGCGGCGGCAGCTCGTCGCCCGCGCCCGCGCTGGCGGACTGCCCGCCCTTTTGCATCGTCAGCTCGAAGCGGAACGCGGAGCCCGCGCCCGGCGTGCTGTCCACCGCGATCTCGCCGCCCATTTTGTTCACCAGGTTCTGGCTGATCGCCAAGCCCAGCCCGGTGCCGCCAAAGCGCCCGGCGATGGTGTGGTCGGCCTGCTCAAACGCCACAAACAGCTTGCCGATCTGCTCCTGCGTCATGCCGATTCCGGTGTCGCTCACGCAAAAGCGCACGGTGACGGCGCAGGGCGTCTCGTCGTCCAGCGTCACCCAGAAGCCCACCGTGCCGCCGCCCGGGGTGAACTTGACGGCGTTGCCCAGCAGATTGATCAGCACCTGCTTGAGCCGCGTCCGGTCGCCCACCACGGTCAGCGGGCCGAGCGAATGGGCGTTGGTGTCAAAGCGCACGCCCCGGTCGCCTGTGCGCTGGCCGATGATGCTGCCCACCTCGCGCATGGCCTCGTCCAGCGCGAAGGGGGCCTCGGAGATCTCGAATTTGCCGGCCTCGATCTTCGACATGTCCAGCACGTCGTTCAGGATCTCCAGCAGGTGCCCGGAGGCCACCGAGATCTCGTTCAGCGAGCGCGCGGCTTTCTCGGGATCCCGCACGTCGCGCTTGGCGATCAGCGTCATGCCGATGATCGCGTTCAGGGGCGTTCGGATCTCGTGGCTCATGCGCGCCAGGAAATCGCCCTTGGCGCGGCTGGCCACCTGGGCGGCCGCGGTTTGCACCGTCAGCTCGGCCGTGCGCGCGCGCACCGTGTCCTCCAAGCCCCTGGCCATGCGCCGGTTTTTGAGCAGCAGCAACGTCACGAACATCAGCCCCAGCGCCATCACCATGGCCAGCCCGAACAGATAGGGGATCTGCGCGCGCGCCACCTTGCCGCGATAATCAAACACCTTGCGCGTCCAGCGGTCGGCGATGGTCTGGGTGTCGATCACGTCCTGCACCTTGGACAGGATGCCGCGCAGCTTGGCCTGGCTCCTGTTGAAGCCGAGCTTGGATTCATAGACGCTGCCAAACACCAGGTTCGTCTTGAAGCCCGGTTTTTCCAGGTAGTTGGTCAGCGACAGCAGCAGGTTCTTGGTGGCCATCACGTAATCCACCTCGCCGCGCTCCAGCGCCGAGAACGCCAGCTCGTTGGAGTCGTAAGGCACAGTGTTCCGGTTGTTGGGGAACCACTGCCTAAACACCTCTTCATAGGCGGAGCCCAGCACCAGCCCCACGCGGGCGCGCATGGCGCCGTTGATGTCAATGTCGGGCGTGTCGGCGCGGGACAGCAGCGCGTAGTTGTCGGTGGAGTAGGGCTCGTCCGTCCACAGAAACCGGTCCCGGCGCGCGTCGGACATGAGCAGCTCCGTCAGCATGAGGGCGTCGCCCCGCTCCAGCATCGGCAGCAGATCCATCCACAGGTCCTCTTTGCTGTTGACGGGCTCGAACGTGAGCCCGGTCAGCTCGGTGACCTGTTTCAGCAGGTCGATGGCGATGCCCTGAAACTGGCCCTCCTGCTCGTTGTAGAAGCAGGCGGGGTAGTTGTCGTACTCAAAGATCACCGGCACCGGCTCGCCATAGGACAACAGCCCCCGCAGATAGGTCTCCTCGGCGGTGGTCAGCCGGGTCATGACGCGGTAGTGCTGATACGCCTGGCGGCCCTGGAGGTACAGCTCGCTGATGTAGGCGGCGGCGCTCTCGCTGAGCAGCAGCTTGTCCATCACCGATACGACGGGCGCGAGCTTTTGCTGCGCGGTGGAAAAGGAAACGGAAGAATAGAGCAGCGGATAGAAGTCCTGCGCGTGGATGTTGCCGTACACGTCGAACGCCGCTTCGGCGGTGTTTTCCTCAAAGAAGGCGTCGACCACGCGCTGGCTGAGCAGGCGCTCGGCCTGCTCGTAGCTGCTCACGAACACGGTATAGGGCTTTTCCTGGAAGCGCTCGGAGACCATCTGGTAAGTGGTGGTGCCCTCGAAGAACGCGTAGCGCGGCGTGCGGATCCTGGCCAGCACGTTCAGCGGCTCGCTGTCCTTCAGCGTGAACACCTTGACGAACCGCTCGGTCATGGGCTGGGTCATCGCGTAGCGCGCCCGGCGCTCGGCGGTGGCGGTCAGCTCGCTGGTGAACGCGATCTCGCCGCTGTCCAGCTTCCGGATCAGCTCGTCCCAGTCGCAGATGGCCGGGCGGATGTCCAGCCCGAACAGCTCGCTCAGATGGTCGCACAGCAGCGCGATAAAGCCTCCGATTTGGCCATCCTCCCGCCTAAAAGCCTCGACGGAGTCATTCATGCCGTACAGCAGCGTTTGGTTTTCCGCCCGAAGCGACTCGATCGCGTCAATTTCCTGCTGGGTCACGCCGGGAATGTCGCGGTAGTTTGTGATTTTGGGCGCAGCCGTTGCGCGCGCGCCGGCCAGCGGTGAGAAAGGCTGTGCCAGGGCGACGAGCAACAGCACCAGCGCCAAGGAGAGTATGCGGCGCATGGTTTCCTCTTTCTTCTGTTTTTTGGAAGTTACCTATAGTTTACCCGATTGATCTGAAGAACACAAGGGAATTTCGCAAAAAGACCGCGATGGGCGCCTTCGTCCGGCGGGGGAGCGCGTGGGGCGCGCCGGGTGCGTGCGGCGCAATCTGTGCGATGTGCACGACATGGCGGGGCGCGCCGCGCACATTGGCAGTTGGCAAGGATTGGAATGTGTGGTATCATCAACCGGTTGGCAGCCTGCCGATCCCGTCCAGGTTTTGTCCGGCTGCCGCCAGCACAATACAAATGGAAAGAAGGGAATTCTCATGAAAAAACGGCTTTGTCTCGCCCTGGCGTTCGCGCTGGCACTGTGCGCCTTCCATATGCCTGCACAGGCCGCGCATACCCCCGAGGCGCTGCTCAGGACCATCGAATCGCTGGCCGAAGAGGGCGGTATCCTGAACTGCGAGTTTCTGCTGAAAGACAACTACGACGAGCTGGTGGACGAGTACGGCTCGCCCGACCGCGACAACTACGTCAAGGTTGCCCACGGCAGCTATGCCACGTTCTCGTCCGACGCGTTCGTGGTGGGTTACAACAACGGCAGCGAGATCTTTGAGCTGCGTTCCTACGCCAGGCGCCTTGACGGCATCACCGAGCGCAACGTGACCAGCTTCTTCGGGGAGGCCGAGCACACCGCCTATCTGGACGGCGACCGCATCAGCAGCTATGTGCTAAAGGGCGGCTATCACCTGAAGTTTGTGTTTGACGGCAAGGAGCCCGATTCCGTGGTCAACCACTACAACGTGATCTGGATGAAGGGCACCGAGAACGACCGCGCCGACGACCACGGCCGAAAGTGGTGACGGGCCGGCGGGCGTGAAACCGCCGGGAAATTGTTGAAAAACAGACCGAAGTATGAGATAATGAACCGAAACCTGCCGAGAGGCCGGATGGGAAACAAACGAGCGTGGTTCCAAAGAATACCAAAGGAGATGAAACCGTGAAAAAGTCCTTGATTTGCCTGGTTTGCCTGTTGCTTGCGCTGTGCGCGCCCGCGTTTTCCGCCATGGCCGGCGCGGAGCCCGAGGCCTCCGTGATGGCGCTGTCGGACGGCGGCGTCAGCGTGTACATCGGCGAAAACAACGCGGTCTGCGAGGCGGGCGCGAGCCAGCCGCTATTTGACGGGCCTGCGGCCTCCATCCAGTACGCCGATCAGAGCGTGATCGTGTTTACGACGGTGGACGAGTCGGGCGTCGGCCTGTACGCCGCGCCCCGCAACCTGTACAGCCTGGCGCTGCGCGGCGACGCCGGCCCGCGCCTGATCGCGGCCGCCGGCAACGAGTGCGTGTATGTGCCGCGCGACGGGCTGGTGTACTTCATCGACCAGCAGGAAGACAGCGAGCTTCGGGGCTACAATCCGCTCACCGGCAGCTGCGCCAAGGTGTGTTCCCTGGCCAGTGAGGTGCAGGCGCTGCGCGCCTCCATCGACGGCCTGCTGCTGTCCACCGCCGGCGGCGACCTGCTGCTGGTGCCCGCCACGGGCGAGCTGATCAATGCGCCGGTTCAGACCCAGGGCGTGACCGTCCAGGTGTTTGACCGCTTTGAAACGCTGCTCGCCGCCGACGGCACGCTGTCGCTGCGCGGCGTCGCGCAGGGCATGGCCGACGCGCAGCAGATCGGCACGGACGTGCGCTGCGTCACCGCGCTGAATGGCATCGTGTACTTCCTCCGGGGCGAGGCGGACGGCGCGCAGCTGTACGAATATGATTACTCGACCAAGGCCACCACCGCCATCGGCCAGTTCAAATCCGCGATGTTCCCGATGATGGCCGCCGCCGATGGCCGGGTGTTTATGATGGCGCAGGACGGCCGCGTGTTCTCGCTGAGCGCGGACAGCAGCAGCGTGTCGGTGTTCGCGCATTTCCCCACCACCGACAAGGACCCGCTGATGGCCGTGAGCGGCGACGATCTGCTGGTGTACGACGCCTCCGCGCCGGACGGCGTCCCCCGGTTCGTGGCGGCCTACCCGCTGAACGGGGAAGCGCTGCCCACCATCGAGCCGGCGGACCCCGCCGCGACAGCCGAGCCGGCGGATCCCGCCGCTAAACCCCAGGGGGACGGCCCCCGGACGCTGTCCCGCGGCCTGCGCGGCGGCGACGTGAGGGAGCTGCAGCAGATCCTGCGCGCGCAGGGCTACCCGGCGGGCACGCCGGACGGCATCTACGGCGCGGGCACCGCGAGCGCCGTGCGCTACCTGCAATACGACATGGGCGTGAAGGAGACCGGCAGCGTCACGCCAGAGTTCATGGAGGCGCTGCGCGAAAAGAAGCTGCCCAGCTACGCGCGCTACGTCGAGATGCGCAAGGGCGACCGGGGTTGCCGTGTGTATGACATGCAGCAGCGCCTGCACGCGCTGGGCTGGCTGGGACGCAAGGCGGACGGCGACTATGGCAGCAACACCGCCGAGGCCGTGAGGGCAGCCGAGAAGGCGCTGGGCGAGAAGGGCTCCGGCGTGGCCACCGTGAAATTCCTGGAGCACCTGTTCAAAAAGGACATGCTCAAAAACCCGGCGACCGACGACGCCGAGCCCACCGGAGCGTCCATCAGGCACGACCCGGAGATCTCCGAGGACGACCTGATCGGGCTGTGCCGATTCCTGAACGACCGCTTCCCGGGAGGCAACTACGACGTGAAGCGCGCGGTCTATAAGCTGCAGAGCAGGCTTGTCGACATGGGCTACCTGAAGAAGTCCCAGCGCTCCAGGATCTATGACGCCGACACCTTCCTGGCGGTGAAGCGCGTGCAGAACGAGAACGACCTGCTGGCGCACCCCACCGGAAAGCCCGACAACAAAACGCTCGAGTTCATCTTCCCGGAAAACCAGCGCGCCTGGTAACCCCCGTTTCGAGGCGGGCGGACATCGTCCGCCCGCTTTGCTTTGCCGTCAGGCGGAAGCGGGCGGTTTGAATGAACTGAAATCCTTCTTCGCGCAGCCCGCCCGGCCGCCGCCCGCGCAAGCGCAGGCACAGGCGCACCCGGCGCAGGCGCATGCGCAGCCGCCGCCCCCGCCGCCGCCCCCGCCGCCCGAAAAACCTCGGCCGCCGCGGTAGCCCCCACTCAGCAGGCCGATGATGGCCAGCGGAATAAGCAGGAATCTGCCCAGGATCACGAGGCCATCCGGCTCGGGGTAAGAAGACGCCGGTTCGGCGGCCGCCCGGATCTCCTCGGGCACCGGCGCGATGAGGATGTTGTCTCCATAGTGCGTGGTGACCGTCTGGAACCGCTCGCCGCGCCGAAGCGGCCCGCGCCACTGCAGCGCTTCGGGGCCGTCCGCGTTGGAGCCGGTGACCAGGTCTCCCAGCCAATTCACCTCCAGATCCAGCACGTCGATCTCGTCAAACCAACCGGGCACGAAATCCACTTTGTAGCCGTCATCCGCCAGTTCAAACAGGTTGTATTGCCTGATCGTGAAGCCGAACGTGGCGGTTTCGCCCGCGTGGAACTCGCGGTTCAGGTTGATCCATACCTTGGCCTGGTCGGAGACGTTGTAGCTCGAATACGATTCGGCATCGCCGCTGACATTCAGGATCTCGTAGTACGGATTGGGCACGCCGATCTGCACCCAGCTCAGCGGGCCGTCCTCCTCGTCGTCCAGCACCTTCCAGGCCAGGCGGTAGCTGAGCTCCACAGTGCCGTCAGAAAACGGCGTCGCGTCGATGGTCAGCTGCTGGATCTCGTCCAGCGGCGCGGCGAAGGCCGGGGCCGCCAGGCACAGCAGCAGCGCCGCCAGGCACAGCAGTTTTTTCAGCATGACGCGGCCTCCTCTCGGGCTTTCAGCGGGCAGTTCAGTGAGTCCGGCTCGCCCATGGCGCGGATGGCGGCGGCCTTGGGGTGGTTCCAGATGGCGCTCCATGGGTCGGACAGCATGTTTCCCAGCGCCGCGTCCTCGGAGAGCCAGCTCTGGCAGGGCGTCACCGTGCCGTCCGGCGCGACGGCCATGTTGCTCAGGCACGCGCCGCAAGCCGGCGTTTGCAGCCCCAGCTCGGCCAGGCGCTCCGTGGGCAGCCAGCCGGGGGAGGTGAAGGCGAGCTCCATGCCGCTTTGATCGGCGTAGGCCTTGGCTGCTTTCAGCGATTCAAACAGCGCGTCCGCAGGCAGGCGCGTGGCGGCCGATGATTCGGCCAGCGCGTTGCCTGTCAGGATCAGCCCGGAGCAGGACGCGTAGCGCACGCCCAGCCCGTGCAGAAATTCCAGCGTCGATCGGTAGTCGCTGTTCAGGCTGCACAGCGGCGTGTTCACGCTCACGTCCAGCCCGGCGGCGAGCGCGTTGTTGATGCCCTGCACGCTCTTCTCATGGCCGGGCGCGCCCACCAGCCGGTCGTGGATGCCGGCTTCCCCGGCGTAAAGCGTCACCTGCACGCTGTCCAGGCTGGCCTCCCGAAGCGCCTGGCACAGCCCGGCGTCCAGTCGCGCGCCGTTGGTGTTCAGCCGCGTCACAAACCAGCGCGCATGCCCGATCAGCTCTGCCAGATCCGGGCGCATGGTGGGCTCGCCGCCGGTGAAAGTCAGCTGCGGAATGCCCGCCGCACGGCAATTGTCGATGGCTTGCTTCCACTGCTCGGTCGTCAGCTCCGCCGTTTCGGCCTGGGCTTGCCCGGCGGCGTAGCAGTGCAGGCAGCGCTGGTTGCAGTTCCAGCGGCCGTCCTTTTGCATGGCGCTGACGAGCAGGTCCATGCGGTGGGGCGCGGTCATGTGCCGGGCATAGGCGCGCAGGCTTAGCTGGCCGATCTCCAGGGAGGGGGGCGCGCCCCGGGCGATGTCGGTGAACACGGTCAGCATCGAGCCCAGGTCTTGCCGCAGCAGCGAGCGACTGGTCAGCGGGAAGGCCTTCGCGCAGCGGGCGGCGGCGCGCCCGATGATGGCGTCGTAATCGGCGGGCGCCACCGGGTTTCCCCGGTATTCGTTGATCTCGTCCAGAAAGCAGCCGAGCAGGCACGCCCAGGCGAACCGCACCGGCAGCACCCACTGGCCGTTCAGCAACACCACGCTGGGCGCCTTGGAGAACGGGCGCCATTTGGGTGGCACCAGAAAGATGCGCGCCGCGCCCGGACCCTCCGGGTTCAGCGTGGCGTGGCGCACGCCCGCTGCGAAATCGCTCCGGCGGTTGAACATATAATTCGCACCCCCTTGATGGGGATAGTATACAATGCATGGCGTCACCGATGCAAGCGACAAAAAAGCCACCCTTTCGGGTGGCTCCAGGCTGTTGCTTAGCCCATGATGGCGGCCAGATCCTGTTCCGGCGTCGAGATCGGGTGCAGCTTGAAGGTGTCCACCAGCAGCTGCAGCACATTGGGCGACAGGAACGCCGGGAGGCTCGGCCCGATGTAAATGTTCTGGATGCCCAGGGACAGCAGCGTCAGCAGGATGCACACGGCCTTCTGCTCATACCAGCTGAGCACCAGCGTCAGCGGCAGGTCGTTCACGGAGCACTCGAACGCGCCCGCCAGCGCCAGCGCCACCTGCACCGCGCCATAGGCGTCGTTGCACTGGCCCATGTCCAGGATCCTGGGGAACGGCCCGATGTTGCCCACGTCCAGGTCGTTGAAGCGGAATTTGCCGCAGGCCAGCGTCAGGATCACGGTGTCCTTGGGGGACTGCTTCACGATCTCGGTGTAATAGTTGCGGCCGGGCTTCGCGCCGTCGCAGCCGCCCACCAGCAGGAAGCGCCGGATCGCGCCCGCTTTCACGGCGTCGATGATCGTGCCCGCGTTGGCGAGAACGGCCTCGCGCCCAAACCCGGTCATGACGCTGTCCCCGCCGTTGATGCCCGTCATGCGCTGGGTTTCGCCATAGCCACCCAGCGCCTTGGCCTTCTGGATCAGCGCCGAGAAATCCTTGTGGCCGTTGGCGTCGGCTTTGATGTGCGCCATCCCCGGATAGCCCACCACCGACGTGGTGTAGATGCGGTCCGCATAGCTGGGCTTCACCGGCATCAGGCAGTTGGTGGTAAACAGCACCGGCGCGGGCAGGTTTTCGAACTCCTTCTGCTGGTTCTGCCAGGCCGTGCCGAAGTTGCCCTTGAGCTGCGGGTGCTTCTTCAGGTTCGGATAGGCATGGGCGGGCAGCATCTCGCCGTGGGTGTATACGTTTACGCCCGTTCCGTCGGTCTGCTCAAGCAGCATCTCCAGATCCAGCAGGTCGTGGCCGGTGATCACGATGAACGGGCCAGGCTCGACGGACAGCGGCACGGAGGTCGGCGCGGGCGAGCCGAAGCGGCCCACGTTGGCCCCGTCCAGCAGCGCCATGCACGCAAGGTTCACCTGTCCGAACTCCATCAGCAGGGAAACCCACTCATTGACCGGGTGCGCGGTGCTGAGCGCCGCCATGCCCTTGATGAACCAGTGATCCACCTGCTCGTCGCGCTTGCCCAGCATGCGGGCGTGGTGGGCGTAGGCGGCCATGCCGCGCAGCCCGAACAGCAGCGTGGAGCGCAGCGACACCTGATCCACGTCGCCGTGGAACAAATCCTCGGGATCAATGGCTTCCTCGCCGCCCAGCGCCTGGCGCTTTTTCTGCACCTGGGCCGTCAGCGCGTCGATCTGCGCCTGGTCAAAGCTCACGTTGGTCACGGCGGTGAACAGCCCGTCCTCCAGCAGGTCGATCGCCGGGGCGCAGGTCTCGCCCTTCTTCTGCATGGCCACGGCCAAGCCGATCAGCTCGCACGTCAGCGCGTCCTGGGCGCCCGCCACCACTTCGTTCTTGCCACAAACCCCGGCCACCGTGCAGCCGGCGCCCTTGGCGGTTTGCTCACACTGAAAACAAAACATTGACATTTTTTTAATCCTCCCCTTGATTGCTAATGATAGGATGCGCTCAATGGTCCTCCAGAATTCCACCGTCCGTGCCGATTGTGGTCACGCTCCAGGGAATCATCTGGCCGCAGTTCTGCAGCGCCTGCATCGCCGCGCGCTGAAGCCCGCCGCAGCAGGGCACTTCCATGCGCACGATGGTTACGCTTTTGATCCGGTTGTGCGTCAGGATCTCGGTCAGCTTCTCGCTGTAGTCCACGTCGTCCAGCTTGGGGCATCCGATGATGGTGACCTTGTTTTTCATGAACCCCTGATGGAAGTTGGCGTGGGCGTAGGCGGCGCAATCGGCGGCGATCAGCAGGTGCGCGCCGTCGAAATAGGGCGCGTTCACCGGCACCAGCTGGATCTGCACCGGCCACTGGTTCAGCTGGGACGTGGGCACGGCGCTGGGCGCGGCGGACACCACCGGCGCGGCCGCCCGCTCGATTTTGCGCGCGTGGCTGCCTGGGCAGCCGCAGGGCAGGGGTTCCGCCTTGGGTTGCGCCTTTTGCATGTTGGCCTGCACGGCCTCGTGGTCATAGGGCAGCGCCTCGCGCTCCACAAAAGAAATCGCGTCCACGGGGCAGGCGGGCAGGCAGTTGCCCAAGCCGTCGCAATAGTCGTCGCGCACCAGCGTTGCCTTGCCGTCGATCAGCTGCAGCGCGCCCTCCTGGCACGCCGACACGCACAGCCCGCAGCCGTTGCACTTGTCTCGGTCGATCTGAATGATCTGGCGTTTCATGTGAATCCCTCCTTGACTTCGCACCTTTATCATACTATACTTGAGCCAAACAATCGGTTGCATCTGCAACAAAAGGAGATTTTTGTGCACAATTTTTTGGATCTGATTGGCAGCTGCCCGCTGTTTGCGGGGGTCGGGCCGGAGGAGATCCGCCAGATGCTCCAATGCCTGGGCGCGCGGGGGGAGGACGTTCCCAAGGACGGTTTCGCGATGATGGCGGGGGACACCCCCGACCACGTGGGCGTCGTGCTGGCGGGAGAGCTGCGCGTGCTGCGCGAGGACGCGATGGGCGGCAGGGCGCTGCTGGCCACGCTGGGGCCGGGCGACCTGTTCGCCGAGGCGCTGGCCTGCGCGCACATCGCGAAAAGTCCGGTCAGCGTGGTGGCCACGCAGCCGTCCCGCGTGCTCAGGCTGGCGTTCGGGCGCATCCTCAGCACATGCCCAAGCGCGTGCGCGTTTCACGCGAAGCTGGTGGAGAACATGCTCGGCATCGTGGCCAGAAAGAGCATGGCGCTGCAGTCGCGCATGGAGATTCTGGAGCAAAAGAGCATCCGCGGGCGCATCCTGCGCTACCTGCTGACCCAGGGCGCGCCGGGCGAGTGGCTGCGCGTGCCGCTGGACCGGAACGCACTGGCCGACTACCTGGCGGTGGACCGGAGCGCGCTGTCCCGCGAGCTGTCGCGCATGGCGGCCGAGGGCGTGCTGGCCTATAAAAAGAGCGAGTTCCGCCTGCTGGTGGATCAGGCGATTTGACTGAACTAAAATGGTTGTCATTGAATACTGTGGAACAGAACTTGTTTGGATAAATAGGTTCAACGCAACGCAGGAGGAATACCAATGAGCAATCGACTTGTGGGCACACAGACCGCCATCAATCTGGGCAAGACGTTCGCGGGCGAATCGCAGGCGCGCAACCGCTATCAGTTGTTTGCCGAGGCCGCCAGGGAGGCGGGGTTCGCCAGTCTGGAGGACATCTTTCTGCAGACCGCCAATGACGAGCTCGGACACGCCGAAACCGTGTACGGGCTGCTGACCGACGGCCTGCCCGAGACGACGCTGGAACCCAGCGTGCTGGTGCCGGCGTTCAGGGGCACCGCGCCCGAGAACCTGCTGTTCGCGGCCAAGGGCGAAAACCTGGAGTGGAGCGTGCTCTACCCGCAGTTCGCGCAGGTCGCCCAGCAGGAAGGCTTTCCGGACATCGCCCAGATCTGGCAGGGCATCGCAAGCGTGGAAAAGCGCCACGACACGCGCTTCCGCGACCTGCACGCGCGCGCGCTGACCGACGCGCTGTACACGAGCTGTCTGCCGGTCACCTGGCAGTGCCTGAACTGCGGCTATCGCCACACCGGCGCCGAGGCGCCTCAGATCTGCCCGTCCTGTCTGCATCCGCAGCACTTCTATTATATCGTGCATCCCTGCATCCCGTAGCATTGGTTCCCAGTCACCCGCTGCGCCCAATCGCCATGGTTCCCGGCGATGGGCGCTTGCTAATTTTGGCCGTTGTTGTATAATAGAAGCACAAGAACCGGGAAGGGGTGTTTGATGTATGCAGTACCGCTCCATTGGCAACACGGGATTGAACGGCAGCGTGCTGGGCCTCGGCTGCGAGCACCTGGACAACAAGCCCTACGAGCAGGTGAAGGAGACGATCGACGCCGCGCTCGAGGTGGGTGTCAACCTGATGGATATGTTCATGCCCGGGCTCGCGGTGCGCGAGAACCTGGCCAGAGCGCTGGGCGCGCGCAGGAAAGACGTGCTGATCCAGGGGCACATCGGCTCCACAGACGTCAAGCAGCAGTACGACATCAGCCGCGACCTGCCCACCGTGAAGCGCTTCTTCGAGGACATGCTGCGGCTGTTCGGGCGGATCGAGTTCGGCATGATGTTCTTCATCGACTCGGAGGAGGACTACAAGGGCGTGTTCGACACCGGCTTTGCGGACTACGTGCGGAGCCTCAAACAGAACGGCGACATCGGGCACATCGGGTTCAGCTCCCACAACCCGGTCACCGCCATGCGCGTGATCAACACGGGGCTTCCCGAGACGATGATGTTCAGCATCAACCCGGCGTTTGACATGCTGCCGGCCAGCGAGTACGTCTTCGACCACTTCGAGAAGGGGTTTGGGCCGGAGCTGTTCCGGGGCATCGATCCGGTGCGCGCCGAGCTGTACAAGCTGTGCGAGCAGAAGGGCATCGGCGTCACCGTGATGAAGACGCTGGGCGCTGGCAAGCTGATCAGCAGGCAGCACTCGCCCTTCGCCCAGCCGCTCACCGTGCACCAGTGCATGCACTACGCGCTGACCCGGCCGGCGGTGAGCAGCGTGCTGCTCGGCTGCAAGAGCCGCCAGGAAGTGCTGGACGCCGCGCGCTATTTTGAGCTGAGCGCGGACGAGCTTGACTATGGCCCCGCGCTGGGCACGTTGCGCAACGATTTTGCGGGCAACTGCGTCTACTGCTCCCACTGTCAGCCCTGTCCGGTCCAGATCGACATCGCTGCTGTCAACAAGTATCTGGACATCGCGAAGCTGGACGAGCTGCATGTTCCGCCGTCGGTGAAATCGCACTACAAGGCGATGCCCGCCAGCGGCGCGGACTGCATCGCCTGCGGCAGCTGCGAGAGCCGGTGCCCGTTCGGCGTGCCGGTGATCGACAACATGAGGAAGGCGGAGGCGCTGCTCGGGTAGGGCCTATGCGCAACAGACGAGGGATGGCGTTAGCCATCCCTCGTCTCAGGCTGTCAAAAGACTGCGTCTTTTGACAGCGAAATGCAAGTCTTGTGAATCGTGGATTCACGGGCAGACTTGCATGCATCAAGGATCGCAGCCTGCGGGCGCGCAGGTCGCCCTTCGGCGGCTTTGATCCGGGGGCTTCGGCCCCCGAAAACCCCCTTGGGCTCGGCTATTCTGCAGGCTCTACGTTTTTTCCCTGTATGAAACAGACTTTTTTGACAGACTGAGACAGGGGATGGCGTTAGCCATCCCTCGTCTGTTGTACGGGCGGTTACAGCGTCAGATCGTCGTACTCGCCGTAGTTCGGGGGCACGACGCCCGGGTTGAACACGCTAACCAGCCGCCCCTCCACAAAATCCAGCTGCTCGTTGCCCGACACGGCGAACGGTATGTCTCTTCCCATGTATTGGATGCTGCCGGCGGTTCGCCGGGCGGTCATCCCGATCACCGATTTCAGCCGGCCTTCCCGATCTGTCACCAGCCGCAGCCCGGCGGGGAAGGCCAAGACCAGTTCTCCGCCGCGGTACATTTGCGCGCCCGCAGGGCCGTTCACCAGCTCGATTAGCGCGCCGTCCACGCAGCGGCTGTAGCCGGTGAACTCGGCCACCGTCTGGCCGTAGTCCACGCCGCCGGGAACCTGGGACGTCAGCAGCAGCGTGCCGTCGGGCCTCGGGAAGACGCCGATCATGCGCTCCAGATAGTCCAGCAGCGTCAGCATGGTGGGGGTGTAGTTTTCCTTGTAGCCGGGGACGCCGACCCAGGCGCTCAGGCTGCCCGCGAACCGGTCGAAGCGGGACAGCGCCGTCACGATCGGATGCAGAATCCACGACAGCTCCACATGGCGGCGGTGGTGGTCGAACATCGCGGGCAGCCGCAGCTCCGTCAGGAAGCTGATCTGTCCCGACCAGCTGTTGTGTTCGATGGTCTGGCTGAAGCCGGGCTCGTCCATGGCGATGGTGGTGATGGGGTAGCGCGCGAAGTACTTGCGGGTGTTCAGGAAATAGCGGCGCAGCGCGTCCTCGAACATCTGGTCGTCGCCCACCTCGCAGGCGAAAACCCGCATCAGGTTGTCGGTCTGGATGCGCACGAACCTTCCCAGCTTGTCCCGGTCGTAGAAATAGTGGTCGCGCTCGTCGTAGCAGTGCTCCATCAGGCTCTTCAGCGTCTGGGCGGCCTTGGCCGTCCAGTCGGCCGCGATGGAAAGCTCGTCCGCCATTTTTTGCAGGTACAGCCGCTGGCAATAGACGTTGGCGGTCATGTCGGGCGCGAGGAACGGCAGGATGGGGGAGGCCGGATCGCACCGGGCGGGGTCGGCGTTAAGCGGCACGTCCGGGCAGTGCCAGAAGCGGGGCGATGCGTCGTTGCCGGTGTCAAACGTGCAGAACGCCTCCACGCAGCCGGTGCCGCGCGTGTCCCGGTGCTTGGCGAGCCATTCGTCATTGCGCGCGATGGCGTGGTACATCTTGCCGAGAAAAGCCTTGTCCCCGTGCAGCTGGTAGTGGTTCCACACGCAGCGCGCCAGCGGCGTGACCATCTGCACCTGGCGGTAGGCCGGGCCCGCGTCCGTGTGCTTGTAGGGGATCAGCCCGTCGTCCCGGATGTAGTCGGCGAACAGCGCAAAGCTGCTCTGCGCCGCGCCCGGGCAGAAGCGGGAAAAGACCTCGCTGTTGATGGTGCCGGTGCTCTCCAGCCAGCAGCCGATGAAGTTCGCGCCCTCGATCAGCATCGGGGAGCCGTTGGCCGACGGCCACACGCAGCGCATCAGGCTTTCGACGGCGCGGTAGAACACGGCCTCGATCTCCGGGTGGGAGGCCGCGAACTTCACGCCGGAGCCGAGAAAGTCCCGGAGTGCGGCCTGGCCGGCCTCGGCGTCCGGGGCGGCCACGCGGGATTCGACGGTGGTGGAGCGGAGTTTTTCAAGGATGGATCGCATAACAGCCTCCCCGTTTGCGGCCGCGGTCAACGGGCGCCAAAGAGCGTCGCGGGACCGCGGCGGCGTTGCATGTTCTCAAAGGTTCCAGCCCTCGGGCAGATACTTGCGCGTGGCGCCGAGCATTTTCCGAAGCAGCGCGTCGCCGTCGTCCGGGCTGATCCGATCCAGCATCGGGTCGTTCAGGAAGGTGCTGAGCGCCAGGGGGTAATCCCTGTTCAGCGCGGCTTCCAGCGCGTTTTTTTGGTTCAGCGCGTGGCGCATGACCAGCGCGTGCACGCTCCCGGGGATCGCGCCCGCCAGCACCGGGCGGATCTCGCCGCGCCGGAACAGCGCGTTGGTCTCGACGACGCTCCCCAGCGGCAGATTCTCGATCTGGCCCCGATTGGGCACGTTCACATTGCTCACCAGGTCCCCCAGCCCCAGCAGCGCCTTGATCAGCAGGTGCCCCTCTTCGCCGGAGGGCACGAGCCGGATGGGCTCGGTGCCGGAAACCAGCGCCGCGCTGCGAAGGAGCCGCTTTTCCAGGTCGCCCACGCGCCAATCCACCGCGGTCAGGCTGAACATCCAGGATTTGGCGGTTTCGGGGCTTTGCAGGTACCCGGGCATGAACTCGGCCAGGTGGCGGTCGCCCGCCGCGCCGATCAGCCCGTAGCGCCGGAACAGGTCGAACTTCACCCGGTGCGCGCACTCGAACACGCTGTTCATCCAGTTGTCATCCTTGCCCTGGGTGAATCCGGCTGCGTAATGCTTTTCGGCGAATGCGCGAAACAGCGGGAACAGGTCCATCCCCTCGTAGCTGGCGCTGTCAAACCAGGTGAAGTGGTTCAGCCCCAGCACGTTCACGCGGATGGCCTGGCGCTTGACATCGGCGACGCCCTTCATATCCTTCAGCATGGCGGCCAGCAGCTTCTGCGTGCCGAACACCTCGTGGCAGCAGCCGAACGCGCGGATGCCGGGGAACACGTGGTACAGCGTCTGCATGCACAGCGTCATGGGGTTCGTGTAGTTGATGACCCAGGCGCCGGGCGCGTGATCGCGGATGGCTTCGGCGATGGTCACATACATGGGGATGGCGCGCATGGCGCGCACGAAGCCGCCCGGGCCGACCGTGTCGCCCACCGACTGCCAGATGCCCAGGGCCTCCGGCGCGTGCACGTCGCTCCTCATCTCCTCGAAAGTGCCCGGCAGAATGGAGATCACCACGAAATCCGCGCCGGTGAGCGCGTCCTCCAGGGTGTCTGAAACTTCGTATCCCCAGCGCGACTTGGCATCCGGGTGGCCGGAGATCTTCTCGCCGATGGCGCGGTTGGCTTCGGCGGCCTCGCGGTCAATGTCGTAAAGGCGCACGCGGCCTTGCATGTCGGGGTCGGCGGCCAGGTCCATCATGAAGCCCCAGGCCCAGCCCCGGCTGCCGCCGCCGATGTACGCGATGCGCAGATCGCGCGCTTTTCCATGTTCAATGGTCACAGGGAACACCTCGATCCATGACGCGGGGCGGAGGTTACTCCGCCCCGCGTGATGATGTTTTGGGAGGGGACGCTCAAGGGGCGATGCCCGTTGCCCCTTACTGCTTGGCGATCATTTCGTTCAGGAAGTCAAAGGCCTCCTGCGCGGCGGTCTGGGTGTCCTTGGTTCCGAACGCCACCTCCTGGCAGATGCGCTTGAAGCCGTCGGTGAACTCCTGGTCGTTGGGGACGTTGGGATCCATGGGGGTGGTGTGGCCGGCGGCGATGGCGTACAGGTCGTAGATCATCTGGTCGACCGGGGTGGCCTGCTCGGCGATCGCGGCGCGCACATTGGCGTTGGCCGAAATGCCGCGGTCGTTGCCCAGCACCAGGCCCACCTCCGGGGTGTTCACAAAGAAGTTGATGAACTTGGCGGCGGCGTCCTGCACCTTGCTCTGCTTGTTGACGCAGAAGTACTGGCTGGGCATGATCCAGGCGGCGTTCTTGTCCATGTCGGGCAGCGGCATGATGGCCAGCTCGTCCTGCATCGCGTCCTGATAGCCCACCAGCTGGTTGCTGTACAGCACGCACATGGCGGCCTTGCCCGCCACCATGGAGGAGGTGTCCACGCCCTGCTCAGAGTACTGCGCGCTGGTCTCCGCGTCGGGCACCAGGCCCTTTTCGCGCCAGCCCTGCCACATGTCCAGGAAGTCCTTGATGACGGCCGCGTCGGCCTTGGTCACGCCCTCGCTGGTGTAGAGGGGCTTGTCCATCTGGCGGCTGTAGAAGCTGACGTAGTTGGTGTTGTGGCCGCTGTTGTCGGCCATGGGGAACATGCCCTCGGGTAGCAGCGGCTTGATCTTCTCGCAGTAAGCGGCCAGATCCGCCCAGCTGGCGCCCGGCGCGGGCAGCTCGGCGCCGGCGCTCTCCAGCGCCGTCTTGTTGTACACGATGCCCATCATGTTGGTGCCCAGGCACAGCCCGTAGGTGTTGCCGTCGATCGTGGCGGAATCGATGACGCCCTGGTCGATGCCCGAGATGTCAATCAGGTTGCCGAAGAAGCCGTTCAGCGGCATCAGCACATCTTTCTTCACGTAATCGGGGTAGTTGCCGCCGAACTGGATCACGTCCGGCGCGTTGCCGCCGGCCACCTGGGTGGCCAGCTTGTCCCAGTAGCTGTCGCCGCCCATGTATTCGGGCACGACCTTGATGTCCGGATTGGCGGCCTCAAACAGCTCGACCACCTTCAGCGTCTTTTCGTGGCGCGAGTCGCCGCCCCACCACACGATGCGCAGCTCGGTCTGCGCGGCCGCGCGGGCGGTCAGCCCGAGGCCCAGGACCATCGAGAGAACGAGCACCAGGCAAAGCAACCTCTTCATGAACAGATTCCTCCTAAGCTCATTGTTTTGTTGTACGCAAAGGGGCGCGTGTTACCCCTTGATACCGGTGGTTGCGATCCCCTGCACGAAATACTTCTGCAGCGAGAAGAACAGCGCGAAGCAGGGCGCCATGGACAGCACGGACATCGCGAACATCGGCCCCCAGCTGGACTGGCCGGACGAGTCCATGAACATCCGAAGCCCCAGGGTCACGGTGTACTTGGCGGGCGTGTTCAGGTACAGCAGCTGGTTGAAGAAGTCGTCCCACGTCCAAAGAAAGCTGAACAGCGCGGTGGTGACCATGGCGGGCACGCACAGCGGCACGATGATCCGGAAGAAGATGCCGACTTTGCCGCAGCCGTCCAGCGTGGCCGATTCGTCCAGATCCTTGGGCAGCCCGCGCACGAACTGCACCAGCAGGAACACAAAGAACGCGTCGGTCGCCAGCAGCTTGGGCGCGATCAGCGGCAGATAGCTGTCCACCCAGCCGAAGTTGTTGAACATCACGTAGCGGGGGATGGTGGTCACGTGGGTGGGCAGCATGATGGACAGCATCATGATCCCGAACCACAGCCCCTTCAGCGCGAATTTCAGCCGCCCGAACGCGTAAGCGGCCATCGAGCAGGACACGATGTTGCACACCACCACGCAGCCGCACACCAGCAGCGAGTTGGCGAAGAACGCGCTGAAATGGATGCGCCCCACGCCCTGCCAGCCCTTGATGTAGTGCTCGAAGGAGAAGCTCCCGGACAGCAGGCTCGGGTCGGTGAAGATGGTGTTGCCCGGCTTGAGCGAGCTGCTGATCAGCCACAGCACCGGATACAGCATCAGCACGCCGAACGCGATGATGACGGCGTGGGCGCAGCCCTTGCCCAGAATGGATCGCAGTTTTTTGTTCATCGGCGTCACTCCCCGCTGCCGTAGCTGACCCACCCGCCCGACGAGCGGAAGATCAGCGCCGTCAGGATTCCGATGATCAGCAGCAGCACCCAGGCCATCGCGGAGGCGTAGCCCATCTCGTAATAGTAGAAGCCCTTGGTGTAGAGGTAGAGCGTGTAAAACATGGTGCTGTCCAGCGGGCCGCCCTTGCCCGCGCTGATGACGAACGCCTGGGTGAACGCCTGAAACGCGCTGATCATCTGCATCACCAGGTTGAACAGGATCACCGGGGACAGGGCGGGCAGCGTGATGCGGAAGAACTTGGTCAAGGGGCCCGCGCCGTCCACGCTGGCGGCCTCGTAGTATTCGTCCGGAATCTGCTTCAGCCCGGCCAGAAAGATGATCATGGAGCTGCCAAACTGCCAAACGGTGAGCAGCACCAGCGTGTACAGCGCGTACCGCGGGTTGGCGATCCAGGCGGGCGGGTTCACAAAGCCCATCATCTTCAGGAACACGTTGACCACGCCGTCCCCCGAGAACAGCCGCTTCCACAGCATGGCAATGGCCACCGAGCCGCCGAGCAGGGTGGGGATGTAGTACACCGCGCGGTACAGCCCGATCAGCCGCAGCTTCTGGTTCATGATCTGCGCGATCACCAGCGCGAACGCAAGCTTCAGCGGCACCGCCAGGAACACATAGGTGAACGTGACCTGAAGCGACTTCAGATAGGTCTTGTCGGCGGTGAACATCTTGATGTAATTGGCCATGCCGGCCCACCTGGGCGCGGTCAGCATGTCGAACTGCGTGAAAGAATAGTAGAGCGACTGAATCATGGGGTACAGCGTCAGCACGAAGAACCCCAGCAGCCAGGGCGCGAGAAACAGGTATCCCGTCGCGTTGTCGTGAAGGGATCGCCTCAAGGCGCGTCGTTGCATGCGTTTGTCCCCTTTCAGCGGCCTTTGTTGCGTAAAGTTGTAACTATTTACACATGGATTATAGCGTCATACACAAATGAAGTCAATAGGTCTTGCGTGATTTTGTGAAAAATGATAACATGTTATGTGGAATCAGTTACGGAGGCGGAAGAGATGAACATTCGCGACATTGCGGCGCGCTGCGGCGTGTCGGTGGCCACGGTTTCGCGCGTCATCAACGACAGCAAGAGCGTCAGCGAAAAGACCCGCGAGAAGGTGCTGCGCGAGATGCGCGAGCAGGGCTTCACCCCCAACGCCTTCGCGCGCGGGCTGGGGCTGAACTCCATGCGCATGGTGGGCATCCTGTGCACCGATGTGGCCAATCCGTTCTACGCGCGGGCGGTGTCGCTGCTCTCGCTGCGCCTGCGCGGCAAGGGCCTGGACACGCTGCTCAGCTGCTGCGGCACGGCGCTGGAAGAAAAGAAGAAGTGCCTGTCCATGCTGCTGCAAAAGCGGGTGGACGCCATCGTGCTGGTGGGCGCGGCGTTCCGCGAGCGGCGGGACAACCGCCACATCATCGAGGCCGCGCGGCAGGTGCCGGTTTTCCTCATCAACGCGCTGCTGGAGCAGCCCAATGTGTATTGCGTGCTGTGCGACGAGCGCGAGGCCATGCGCGCCGGCGTGAAGCGGCTGGCGGCGGCGGGCTGCCGGAGGATTCTGTATCTGCACGACATGACGGGCTGGGCCTGGGCGGGCAGCCAGAAGCTGGACGGGTTCCGCCAGGGCATGCTGGAGGCGGGGCTGGCCCCGGACGGCGAGCTGATCCAGGCCGTGGATTCGGGCGTGGGCGCCGCCCAGGCGCGGGTGGCGCGGATGCTTCGGCAGGGCGCGGGGTTCGACGGGGTGATCGCCTCGGAGGATGTGCTGGCCGTGGGCGCGCTGAAGGCTTGCGGTGAGGCAGGGCTGCGCGTGCCGATTGTCGGCTTCAACAACTCGCTTTTGTGCGAGTGCACCACGCCCACGCTGAGCAGCGTGGACAACATGCTGGATTCGCTGTGCCCCGCCGCCGTGGACATGCTGGACCGGCTGCTGCTGGGCGGCGCGGCGCCGAACGTGGTGACGGTGTCGGCGGCGCTCGTCGAGCGGGAAACCTTTCCATAAAAGGAAAACGGCGGGCCGATGCGCTCATCAGCCCGCCCCGCGCCCCGGCCGCCTGTGCGTGGGCGTTCTTTTTTTATCCTCTGAGCGGCTCCAGGCACCGCGCCAGAATCCCGTTCATGTGCGCGATCAGCACGCCGTAATTCACCATGGGCACGCCCTGCGCCTGGGCCTGGTCGACCCGCGCGCGCATCTGCGCCGCGGTCAGCATGCAGCCGCCGCAGTGAACCACCAGTTTATAGGGCGACAGGTCCTCCGGGAAAGCGCCCCCGCTGGTGAAGTGGAATTCCGGCTGCGCCCCGGTGTGCGCGCGCAGCCAGCCGGGGATCTTGACCGTGCCGATGTCCTCGCACTGGCGGTGGTGGGTGCAGCCCTCCGAGACCAGCACGGCGTCGCCGTCCCTCAGGGAGTCGGCCGTTTCCGTGCCGGCCACCAGCGCGTCCAGATCGCCCTTGTAGCGCGCGAACAGCATCGAAAACGAGGTCAGCGGCAGCTCCTTCGGCGTCTGTCTGGCGATGGCGCCAAACACCTGCGAGTCGGTTACGACCAGCGCGGGCGGGGAGTTCAGCAGGCCCAGCGCGGCCCCGTATTCGACATCCCGCGTCACGACGGGGATCGCCCCGCCCTCCAGCAGATCGCGGATCACCTGCTGCTGGGGCAGGATCAGCCGTCCCTTGGGCGCGCCCGGATCGATGGGCGTCACCAGCACGCAGGCCTGGCCGGGGCCGACCAGGTCGCGCACCAGCAAGCGCGCCGGGTCGTCCGGCTTCATGCCGGCCAGCAGCGCCAAAAGCGCTTGGACGCCTTCTCCTGTGCTGGCGCTGACGGGCAGCAAGCGGGCCCCGTATTGTTCGGCCAGCGCCTCCCACCGGGCGTCTGCGCCCAGATCCGCCTTGTTGGCCGCGATGACCAGCGGTTTTTGCTGTTGCCTGGCTTGCGCGAGAAAGGCGCGCTCCCCATCGGTTGGGGCCTGGCTGCCGTCGGCCACGAACAGCAGGATGTCGCAGCCGGGAAGCTCCCGCATCGCCCGGGCCACCCGCTGCCGCCCGAGCGCGCTGTCGTCGTCCAGTCCGGCGGTGTCGATCAGCGTCACCGGGCCAAGGGGCAGCAGCTCCATCGCCTTTTTCACCGGGTCGGTGGTGGTGCCGCGCCGAGCGGACACGATGGACACGCTCTGCCCGGTCAGCGCGTTGAGGAGGCTGGATTTGCCCGCGTTGGCGCGCCCAAAGATCGCGATGCGCGCGCGGGACGCCTCGGGGGTCTGGTTCATGCTCATGGGCGCTCCTTTTTTCATCATGCGGGGTTGCGCGGCGTGTTCAGGCGCGGTTCGCCCAGGCGGCAGTGGTCGCCGCGCCCGAAATCCGGGGTGAATCCGGCGACGGCGACGCTGTCCATGATCTGGCGCAGGCCCTCGTCGACGCCGCTGTCGATGCCGATCTTGCCGTCATACAGCAGGTAATCCCCCCGGCGCTCGGTGGGGGTGAGGTTGGGCATGACCACGTTGGCCCCCGCCCTAAGGCCCAGCTCGCGCCCGCCGGGCACCAGCGTGCCCAGCGCCGTGGTGGCGGGCAGCATCGCCTGGGGCAGCAGCAGCCGGACCAGCGCCAGCATGGTCAGCGTCAGGGACAGGGAACCGGGCGGTTCGCCCGCGAACGGCGTGTCCGACTGGGGCAAGAAGGGCCCGATGCCCACCATCTCGGGCTGAAGCGCCTTCAAAAACAGCATGTCCTGAGCCAGCGTTTCAAACGTCTGCCCCGGGCTGCCCGCCATGAACCCCGCGCCCACCTGGAACCCCAGCTCCTTCAGCGCGAACAGGCAGCGCTTGCGGGAATCCAGCGTCTGCGCGGGCGGGTGCAGCCGCGCGAAGTGGGCGGCGTCGGCGGTCTCATGGCGCAGCAGGTAGCGGTCGGCGCCCGCTTGGCGCAGCCGCTTGTACATCTCCGGGGGCAGCTCGCCCATGGACAGCGTCAGCGCGGCGCCGGGGAACTCGGCCTTGATGCGTTCCACGACGTTCACCATCTGCCCGCCGTTGTAAACCCCGTCCTCGCCGCCCTGCAGCACGAAGCTGTGAAAGCCGCGCTCGCGCCCGGCGCGCACGCAGCACAGGATTTCCTCCGGGGACAGCCGGTAGCGGCGCACGCCCTTGTTGCCCCTGCGCAGCCCGCAGTAGTAGCAGTCCATCCGGCAGACGTTGCTGAACTCCACCAGGCCGCGGAAGAACACCCGGTGACCATAGTAGGGCAGCCGCGCCTGGTCGGCGGCGCGCAGCAACGCCCCGGACGGCCCCCGCGCCTCCCGCTCGATCAGGGCCGCCCACTCCGCCTTGTTCAGCGCGCCCAGATCATACATACAAATCACGCTCGCCGGCCCGGATGCGCTCGATGTTCTCGCGGGTCTTTTCGCGCATGACATCGCTCGCGATGTTGGGCAGCTGCTGCCCGATCAGCGCCTCGGTCTTGGCCTGGAACGCGTCGCTGCCGTAATCCATGGCGTACTCCATCAGCGTCATCAGCCCGTTGGGCAGGCACACGTTCTTGATGTTGCCGCTCTTGGCCAGGCTCATGAATCGGTCGCCGGTTCTCCCCTTTCGGTAGCAGGCCGTGCAGAAGCTCGGCACCACGCCCTCGTCCATCAGCCAGTCGATGATCTCGGCGGCGGAGCGGTTGTCGGCCACCTCGAACTGGGAGGACTTGCTCTCCCGCCTGGCGTAGCCGCCCACCTCCACCGCGGAGCCGCCGCTGACCTGGGAGACGCCGATGCCGATCAGCTTTTTTCTCATGTCCACGCGCTCGCGGGTGGAGATGATCATGCCGGTGTAGGGAACCGCCAGCCGCAGCACCGCCACCAGCTTCAGGAACTCGGCGTCGCTCGGGATGTGTTTGGCGACGGAGGCGTCCGCGCCGTCAGCCTTCTGGATGCGCGGCACCGAAATCGTGTGGAACCCCACGCCGTATTCTTGCTCCAGGTGCTCGCCGTGCAGCATCAGCGCGATCACCTCGAACCGGTAGTCGTACAGCCCGAACAGTACGCCCGCGCCCACGTCTTCGATCCCGGCCCGCATGGCGCGGTCAAACGCCGTCAGGTGGTAGAAGTAGTCGCGCTTCGGGCCGCCCGCGTGCACCGCCTCGTAGGTGGGGTGGTGGTAAGTCTCCTGGAACAGGATGTAGGTGCCGATGCCCGCGTCGTGCAGCTTTTTGTAGTCCTCCACGGTGGTGGCGGCAATGTTCACGTTGCAGCGCCGGATGTCGCCGTTCCCGAACTTCATGTCGTACACAGTTTTGAGCACGTCAGTGACGTAGTCGATGGGGCAGTTGACCGGGTCTTCGCCCGCCTCCAGGGCCAGCCGCTTGTGGCCCATGGCCTCGAGCAGCCTGACCTCTTCGCGCACTTCGTCAAGCGTCAGCTTGCGGCGCTCGAATTGGTGGTGGCAGTTGAACCCGCAGTACAGGCAGTTGTTCACGCAGTAATCGCTGACGTACAGCGGCGCGAACAGCACGATGCGGTCGCCGTAAATATGGCGCTTGATTTTGTTGGCGATGCGAAAGATGCGCAGGATGTGCTCGGCGCTGTCCGTGCAGATCAGCGCCGCCACCTCCCGGTGGGACAGGCCCTGCAGGCGGTCGGCCTTGTCCAGGATGCGGTCGAGCGCCTCGGCGGGGGTGTCCGAAGCCGAGGCCAGCAGCGACTGGATGTAGTCGTGGTCGATGAAAGGTTTGTCAAAGCCGTAGTGTTTCATGGGTGTTCCTCCCTCGATGCCGTGACAACCATTCATGCAGCCGATGGAGGGGTTTTGTTGGGGTTACTCTGGCCGGATGGCCTCGCCCGCGATGGACGCCTTTACCGTCACGCCCGGGAGTTTCCCGAGCTTCCCGGTGAACGCGTTGATCCGGTCCAGCTCGGACACCACCGTCAGCGCGATCAGCGCCACGCCGCTCTTTTCGAACGGGATGCCCATCCGGCCGCGCAGCATGTCGTTGTACTCGGACACCACGTCGTTGAACGCGCGCTGGGTGACCCGGGGCTGTTCCAGAATGACCGAGATGATCGCCGCCCGCCTCATGGCTGCTGCCCCCTTAAAAAGAATGTTCCCCTCCGGCTGACGGCCAAAGGGGAACAGCGAATGACGCTTTTGCTCACCTCGGGCGAATCAGACGAATCTTCTTCGGAAGGCACGGGGTTTTTTGCTGTTCACACATCGCAAGTGGTTACTCGCGTCGCATGAATGGTTGTTCAGATGCATCATAGCAGATGGATAGGAATTTGTCAAGTGCAGAATCCGGCCTTGCGGTTCAGCCGCACCGCCAGCGGCAGCGGCTGGGCGAGCAGATCGGCGTCCAGCTTCACATGCAGCCCGTCCGCCAGCTGCCGGGCCTCGAGCGCTCTGCCCTCCATGCTGGTGGCGATCCGGTAGCCGTCCGCTTCCCGCACTTCAGCCAGCACCAGCTCGTCCTCCGGCCGGCCCAGCGCGATGGCGTAAAGCGTCTGGCCGCGCGTGGTGTAGCGAATGTCGCGCCCGGTGAACCGGGGCCGCTTGCCGTCGGTAAACTCGCCCTCGGGGGCCTGGGTCGGCCCCTCGCCGGACACGCGCCAGGCGCGGGAGCCATAGATCGCCTCGCCGTTTTTCGAAAGCCACCGGCCAATCTCCTGCAGCATCTCGCGCTCGCGCTCCGGGATGGCGCCGTCCGCCCTGGGGCCGATGTTCAGCAGCATGCAGCCGTTTTTGGCGACCACCTCGATCAAGTCGCACAGGATCTCGAGCGGCTGCTTGTAGTCGTGATCGTCCACATAGCCCCAGGAGTTCTTGCTGACCGAGGTGTCGTTCTGCCACAGCATCTTCGGGATGCCGGGCACCTGGCCGCGCTCCACGTCGAAGATGGCGCAGCCCGGGTCGAACGCCCGGTACTTGTAGTTGATGGCGACGCCCTCGCCCCACTCGGCCGCGCGGTTGTAGTAGAACGCCGCGAACTTTTCGAGGTAGGGCCGAAAGCACAGGTGGGTCACCCACCAGTCGAACCAGACCAGCTGGGGGCGGTGCAGATCCACCAGCTCGCAGGTGCGGGCCAGCCAGTCGTCCATGAACTCGGCCGTGGGCGGCACCGCGGTAACGCTGAACTGATCCACCAGCCCGGGCGCGGCCGGGCCGTAGAAGTCCTCGAGCTCGGGGGTGTAGTCGCTCGGGATCTTGTGCACGCCGTCCATGTACCAGTAGTGCTCGGCGCGGTGGCTGGACGCGCCGCACACGATGCCCTCCGCCCGCGCCGCCTGAAACAGCTCGCCCAGGATGTCGCGCCGGGGCCCCATCTGTTTCGCGTTCCAGCGGCTGAGCTCGCTGCCATACATCTGGAAGCCGTCGTGGTGCTCGGCCACGGGCACGATGTACTTCGCGCCCGACGCCACAAACAGCTGCGCCCAGTCCCGGGCGTCGAAGGATTCCGCCTTGAAAAGGGGGATGAAGTCCTTGTAGCCGAAGGATTTCTGCGGGCCGTAGGTCTTGATGTGATGCTCAAAATGGGGGGAGCCGGGCTGGTACATCAGGCGCGGGTACCACTCGTTGCCGAACGCGGGCACGCAGTACGGCCCCCAGTGGATGAACAGCCCGAACTTGGCGTCCTGATACCAGTCGGGCGCCCGGTACGCCGCCAGCGACGCCATGCTGGCCGAGAAAGGCCCCTGCTCGATCACCCGCTGGATGTGGGTCAGCCGTTCCGAATGGTTCATAAATGCTCCTTTCCTTGCGAGGCGCCGCCGTCTTCGCGGTACTGCTGGGGGCTCTTGCCGGTGGACTGGCGGAAGATGCGCGAGAAGTAGCCCTGATCCTGATAGCCCACGCGCTCGGCGATCTGGCGCACGCTCTGCCCGGGGAACGCCCGTAGCAGCCGCTTGGCCTCGTTGATCCGAAGCGCGGTCTGGTAGCGCTGGGGCGGCTCGCCGTACTTCTTGGCGAACAGCCGCGAGAGGTGCGCGGCGCTGTAGTTCATGCTGCCCGACAGCGCGCTCAGGCTGATCTCCTCGAACGCGTGCCGCTCGATGTGCAGCCGGATCGCGCAGAGCGCCTCGTCGACGCCGGTCATGGCCGGACCCATGGCCCGGCGCGCCGCGCCCCGCCGCGCGTCCAGCTGGATGCGCACCTGGGTCAGCGCGCGGGAAAGCTCGTCCTGCGCGATGGGCTTGAGCAGATAGTCGAACGCGCCCAGGCGCAGCGCCGTCCGGGCATACTCGAACTCGCCGTAGCCGCTGAGCAGCACGCACGCCGCGCACAGGCCGCGCTCCGTGGCGGCCTTCAGCAGCTCGATGCCGTCCATCACCGGCATGCGGATGTCGGTGATCAGAAGATCCGCGGGCTGCTCCGCCAGCAGATTCAGCGCTTCTTTGCCATTCTGCGCCATGCCGCACACGCAAAACGGCTGGCCGCTCTTCTCGATCTTGCGCCGAAGCGCCTCGAGCAGCAGCGGCTCGTCCTCGCACAGCACCACGCGGTAGGGTCCGCTCTGCGTCACGGTTGATCGCCTCCCCGATGGTTGCCGACGGTGACCCGGGCGCCGCCGCCGTTCAGGTTTTGGATGTGCAGCAGGAAGTCGTCCCCGTAGCACAGCTTCAGCCGCATGGCGATGTTCAGCAGGCCCATGCCGCCGATGCGCATGGACGGCAGCACGCCCCGCCGGCGCACCAGTTCGACGGCCTCGATCAGCCCGTCCAGCGTGCGCCCGTCCAGCCCCGGCCCGTCGTCCATCACGCTGGCGCGCCAGCCCGCCACCACGCCGCGCACCTCCACCCGGAGGCGCCAGGGCGGCTGCCTGGTGCAGCCGTACTTGATGGCGTTCTCCACAAGCGGCTGGATGGACAGCTTGGGGATGCGCAGCCCCAGGATCTCCTCGTCCACGCGGATCTCGGCGACCAGGTTCGCGCCGTAGCGCAGCTTCATGCACTCGATGTAGTCGTCCAGGTGGGCGATCTCATCCCCGACGGGCACCATGCCCTCGCCGTCCGCGCCGATGTAGCGCAGCATCCGGGAGATGCTCCCGATCATGTGCGCCGCCCGCGCGTTGTCGCCCAGGTCGACCAGCGCCTCCAGGTTGGAGAGGGTGTTGTAAAGGAAGTGCGGGTTCATCTGGCTCTGCAGCGCCAGCATGTGGGACTGCAGCTCCTGCTGCTTGGTTAGCATCAGCTCGTCGACCGAGCGGGTGAGCCGCCCCTTCAGCTGGTCAAAGCTGCCCGACAGCGCCGCCAGCTCGTCCAGGTCCGGCTCCGTCGGCTCCTGCTCGTCCTGGCCGTCCAGCGTGAACCGCGCCATGCGCCCGGCCAGCGCGTGGATGGGCCGGGTGAACTGGCGGGAGGCGAGATAGGCCAGCCCCAGCGCCAGCGCCAGCAGCCCGCCCAGCATCCAAAGCGTCGTGCGGGTCATGGCGTTCAGCGGCGCCAGCACCGCGCTTCTGGCCCTGACGGCGGCCAGCGTCCAGTCGCACTCGGACGACGTGCGCCACGCCACCAGGTCCTCTTCAAGCTCCAGAATGCCGGAGCTGCCGTCCCCGGGCATGGCCTCGCGCACCCGGTCGGGCAGCGAGCCGCCCAGCGGATACACCAGCGCGCCGTCGCCGTTCCAGATGAACACGTCCATCGGGCCTTCCTGGGACACGCCGTCCAACAGGTTCATGGCGTCGGCCACCACCTCCACCACGCCCAACTGGCTGCGGAAGCTCTGCTTCACGACGCGCCGCAGCGCGATGTAGCGGTTGTACTTGATCAGCGCGCCGTCCTGGGCCGGCAGGGACAGCACCTTCGCGCCATCCCTGGCGAGCACCTCGGCCAGCCAGGGCAGCGCGCCCGGGCTGTAGGCATACTGGCCGTTCACCATGCCGGTGGCCACCATGACCGGCTTCTCCAGCGCATACAGCCGGATCTCGGCGGCGGGTAGCATGGGGCCGTTGACGAACACCAGGTGGTCGGAAAGCTCCGTCAGCGCGTCGTGGGGCAGCCGCCCCTGGGCGTTCAGCCGCTCCATGGCGGCGCGCACGCGCGAGGAATGGGTGATCGCCACGCTCACCGAGTTCAGCGAGCGGATGCTCTGGTCCACGGCGGCCATCTGGGCGCGGGCCGAGTCCCTGAGCGATTCGTAGGCGGTGCGCTTCAGCGAAGGCGACATGGCCAGGTACAGCAGCAGGTACACCGACAGCGCGACCAGCAGCGCGATCAGCGCGAAGTACGCGAACAGGCGCGCGCGAATCCGCGAGCGTGCCCTGCGCATGCGCACCACCTCACCTTTATGGGCATTATACGCCATCCGTTTACAATCGGCAATTGTGTGGCGGCCATATATCATTTTTATCCTATAATATCAGCGGATTTGTTCATAGACTGAATATGTTAATTCGAATAGACTGGTGTTACAGCAATATCCACAATTTGAGGAGGTATGTTTCTATGAAGAGGCTGTTGAGCGCGCTGTTGACCATCCTGCTGCTGGCCGCGACGCTGCCGGGGCTTGCCTTGGCCGAGGACGTGACGCTGGCGATGCAGGTGTCGGTCGGCTGGACGGACGAGGCCGACGAGGCGCTGGCCCAGAAGTTCTTTGAGGAGACCGGCGTCAAGATCGACTTCCAGATCGTGCCGGCCGACCAGCACCACGACCTGCTCAAGACCAAGCTCTCCGCGGGGGAGGCGCCCGACATCTTCTGGATCCAGGCCAGCCCGCTGAACATCTACGGCGAGCTCGACCCGGAGAAGAACTGTCTGGACATGAGCGGCGCGGCGTGGGAGTCCGCCATGCCCGAGGCGCGCATTGAGGCCGTCAGCTACAACGGCAAGCTTTACGGCCAGGCCATCTGGAACAAGTCGGTGTCCTTCCCGATCTACTACAACAAGACGCTGTTCGCTGAGCTCGGCCTGGACGTGCCGCTGACGTTCGACGCGTTCAAGGACGCCTGCCAGAAGGTCAAGGACAGCGGCGTCATCCCCGTCTACGAATACGTGTCCGACGGCTGGCACCACGGCCTGATCGCGGCCCAGATCGGCGGCCGCATCGAGCAGCTGATGCCGGACGCGATCGAGAAGCTGAACGCCAACCAGCTGAAGCTGAAGGACACCCCCTTCAAGACGGCGCTGGAGCAGGCAAAGGAGCTGGTGGACCTGGGGTACTATGGGGACGACTACATCAGCAACATCGGCAACGACACCCAGGAGGTCATGGCGAACCGCGAGTACGCCATGGTGCTGGGCATGGGCGTGGACGAGCAGGTCAAGAAGGACTATCCGGACTGCGCCGATGAATTCGGCATGTTCCTGATCCCGCTGCTGGACAACCACACCTCCCAGTCCGATCCCTACGGCCCGGCCAAGTTCGCCAGCGCCGCCACCAAGTACCCCGATCAGGTCAAGGCCTACTTCGAGTTCTGCATGAAGCCGGAGAACCTGCAGTACAAGCTGGACAACAACACCCGCGGCTGGACCAGCCTGGACGTGACCGAGCGGACCGGCGTCGTGCAGCACTTCACCGACGCCGAGAAGGAACTGATGGGCACCATCACCGATCAGGACTACGGCGTGGTGTTCCAGAACCGCGTGAAGTACTTCAACGAGGAGTGGATGGAGTACTGCAAGGATCTGACCAGCTACTTCCTGGGCGAGCTGACCGCCGAGGGCGTGTGCGACGCCATCGACGAGCGCCGCGCGGCCATGGCCGTGGCCCAGGGCGACCCCAACTGGAAGTAACCGCCGAATCGGCGGGTTGGTCTCGCGGCTGCCGGAAAACGGTAGCCGCGAGGCATGAGAGAGGCGCGGATTCCAAGGCCGGGATCGCGCGGCAGGGGCGGCGGTGGGTCGCCCGCCCTGATCCATTCCCCGGCGCGCGGAATGGATTCCCCCGACGGGAGGTATGCTCATGCGCAAGGTCTATCCCATGTACTTTGTGATGCCGGCGCTGGCCCTGTATCTGGCGCTTTTCATCTACCCGAGCGTCATCGGCATCGGGTTTTCGTTCACCAACTGGAACCGCTACACGAGCGACGCGCAGTACATCGGCCTGGAAAACTTCAAGAACATCTTCATCGCCAACAAGCCCTACCTGAAGTACATCGGCAACACGCTGATGTTCACCGTGGTTTCAAACGTCGTGAAGATCATCCCGGCGCTGTTTCTGGCGATCATGCTGGGCGGGGCCATGCGCGGCAAGAACTTCTACAGAAGCGTGATGTTCTTTCCGTACGTGCTGTCCACGCTGGTGGTCTGCATCATCTTCAAGGCCATGATGAACCCGCGCAACGGGCTGATCAACCAGCTGCTGGAGCTGCTGGGCATCCCGGCGCAGAAGTGGCTGGCCGACCCAAACCTCGTGTGGCCGTCCATCTTTTTCGTGGACGCCTGGAAGGGCATCGGCTACGTGATGACGATCTTCGTGGCGGGCCTGCAGTCCATCTCGATCTCGTATTACGAGGCCGCCGACATCGACGGCGCGTCCTTCTTTCAGAAGCTCTGGAGCATCACGCTGCCCATGCTGATGCCCTCGATCATGGTGAACGTGATCTTCGGGCTCACCTATGGGCTGAAGGTGTTTGACATCATCTACGCGCTGACCAACGGCGGTCCGGGCCGCATGACCGAGGTGCTGAACACCGCCATCTTCAGCGAGATCGGCGCGGGCAACCTGGCCATGGCGTCCGCGCTGTCGACGCTGCAGTTCGTGCTGATGGGCATCCTCGGATACTTCATCATCAAGGCCATGCTGAGGCGGGAGGTGGAGGCGTGAGGGGCAAGAAGCGGATCTATGGCGCGCTCAAGCAGTGCCTGGCCATCCTGCTGTGCGTGATCATGCTGACCCCGTTCGTCATCATCGCGCTGAACTCGGTCAAGACCGAGGCCGAGGCCAAGCGCATGCGGCTGTCGTTCCCCAGCGGCCCCTGGCAGTGGGAGAACTTCGCCAACGTCATCGAGCGGGGCAATCTGGTGTCCTCCTTCGGCAACAGCGTGCTGTTCGCGGTGGTGGGCACGCTGGGGTCGACGCTGCTGGCGGCCATGGCGGCGTTTGTGCTGTCCAGGCGGCGGACCAGACTGAACCAGGCCATTTACTTCTTCCTGGTGATGGGCATCGTGATGCCGGTGAACATGGTGGCGCTGCTGCGGGTGACCCAGGCGCTGCGCTCGATCAACCCGCCGCTGACGATCATCTTGCTCTACGTCACGACGAACCTGCCCATGGCGCTGTTCGTGATTCACGGCTTTGTGGGCACGGTGCCGCGCGAGCTGGACGAGGCCGGGCTGATCGACGGCGCCACGCCGCCGCAGCTGTTCTTCCGGATCGTGCTGCCGCTGATCCGGCCGGTGCTGGTCACGGTGATGCTGCTGGTGTTCACCGGCATCTGGAACGACTTCCAGTTTCCGCTGTACATCCTGAACAACAGCGCCAACTGGCCCATGCCGCTGGCCATCTACAACTTCTTCGGCATGTATGAAAACAAGTGGCACCACATTTTCGCCGACATCGTGCTCACCTGCCTGCCCGCGATTCTGGTGTACCTCATCGCGCAGCGGCAGATCATCTCCGGGCTGATCAGCGGCGCTGTGAAGGGGTAATGCGTATGGCATACCGATTGGTTTCCCAGGATGAGAACTGCGCGCTGTTTCAGGACGGCGAGAACCGGCTGCGCATCCAGGCGCAGGGCGGCGCATGTGTGCGCGTGACCCAGACCACCAAGCCGGAGTTCCTGCTTGGGTGTGAGCCGATGCTGGTTCGGCGCGACCTGCCCCCGGAGGCGCGGCTGCGCGTGGCGCGCGAGGGGGACGGCTATGCGATCCGGCTGGATGCGTTCAGCGTGCTGCTCAGCGGCGGCGGCGCGCTGCGCTATGTGCGCGCCGACGGCGCGCTGCTCACCCGCGAGCCGGACGAGGGAGGGCGCGCGCTGCGCCCCATCGACATCCTGCGCCACAGGTTCGATCCGGATGCGCCGCTCGCCGAGGAGATCGGCGTGGACGGCGCGCGCGCCCGCGCCCAGGGCACGCCCTACGTGGACCGGCGGGGCTACCAGACCCGGCTGCGCTTCGTGTTTCAGCCGGGAGAGGCGCTGTACGGCCTGGGGCAGCACGAGGAGGGCATCCTGAACTACCGGGGCAAGCATCAGCTGCTGTATCAGCACAACCTGAAGGTCAGCTGCCCGGTGCTGCTGTCCTCGCGCGGCTGGGGGATTCTGTACAACAGCTGCGCCGCCATGACCTTCCACGACGACGCGTTCGGCAGCTATCTGTCCGGCGACGCCGACGACGAGCTGGATTTCTTCTTCATTTATGGGCCGGAGTTCGACGGCATCGTCCGCTGGATCCGCCAGCTGACCGGGCGCGCACGGCTGCTGCCCAAGTGGGCGTTCGGGTACGTGCAGAGCAAGGAGCGCTACCAAACGCAAGAAGAGCTGGTGGAGGTGGTGCGCGAGCACCGTCGGCGCAAGGTGCCGCTGGACGTGATCGTGCAGGACTGGTACACCTGGCCGGAAGGGCTGTGGGGCCAGAAGACGGTGGATGAGGCGAGGTACCCGGATCTGCCCGCCGCCGCCCGGGAGATCCACGATCTGAACGCCCGCCTGATGTGGTCGATCTGGCCCAACATGTCGGGTGAGGGCGACAACCGCAGGGCGTTCCGGGAGGCGGGGCTGCTGCTGGGCAACCGATCGACCTACGACGCGTTCTCGGAGGCGGGCCGCGCGATGTACTGGCAGCAGGCCAGCGAGGGCCTGTTCCAACAGGGCGTGGACGCCTGGTGGTGCGACTGCACCGAGCCGTTCGAGGCCGACTGGTATGGCACCGAGCCCATGACGCCCGAGGACCGGATGCAGTTCGACGTGGCCGAGTTCAAGAAGTACATCGACCCGGCGCTGGTCAACGCCTACTCGATCCATCACGCGCAGGGCATCTTTGAGGGCCAGCGCCGGGAAGCGCCGGACAAGCGCGTGCTGAACCTGACCCGATCCGGGTTTCCCGGCCAGCAGCGCTACGGCGCCGTCACCTGGAACGGCGACACGTCGGCCCGCTGGGACGTGATGAAAAAGAGCATCGCCGACGGGCTGAACTTCTGCGCCACCGGCCAGCCCTACTGGACGATGGACGTGGGCGGCTTCTTCGTGAAGCGCTGGGCGCAGTGGTTCGGGCGGGGCGGGTACGAGGCGGGCGTGGACGACCCGGCCTACCGCGAGCTGTATCTGCGCTGGTTCCAGCTGGGTACATTTTTGCCCATGCTGCGCGCCCACGGCACCGACACGCCCAGGGAGATCTGGCGGTTCGGCCAGCCGGGGGACGTGGTTTACGACGGCATCCTGGCCATGATTGAGCTGCGGATGCGGCTGATCCCATACCTGTATTCGCTGTGCTACGCGGTGTGCCTGCACGACGACACCATGCTGCGCATGCTGGCGTTCGACTTCAGGGCCGATCCGGCGGCGCTTGGCGTCGACGACCAGTTCATGCTGGGCCGCGCGCTGCTGGTGTGCCCGGTGACCGAGCCGGGCGCCGCGCGGCGGCGGGTGTATCTGCCGGACGGCGCGCTGTGGTATGACTTCTGGACCGAGCGGCGCTGGGACGGCGGCCAGTGGATCGACGCGCCCGCGCCGGTCGACCGCATCCCGCTGTTCGTGCGCGCGGGCAGCATCCTGCCGCTGGGGCCGGTGAAACAGTATGCCATGCAGCCCAGCGACGAGCCGCTGGAGGTGCGCGTGTATCCGGGCTGTGACGGCGCGTTCACATTGTTTGACGACGCGGGGGACGGCTGCGATCCGGCGCACGCGTGCATTCGCTTTGCTTGGGACGACACGGCCAAGCGGCTCCGTCAGACGCGGGAAGGGGACGCGCGGTATCTGCCCCGGAACCTGATTGTCAACATCGCTGGAGGGAACGCCGATGACGCCGAATGAGAAAAACCTGGCCCGGTTTGACGCCTGGTGGCGCGGCGAGGGCACGGGCCTGCCGCTGATGTTCGTGGCCGCCAAGAAGGACATGGAGCGCCGGTTTCCGCGCCCCGCAACCCCCGAGGCCTACCACACCGACATCGGGTACCTGATGGAGCGGTTCGAGGACAGCCTTGCGAACACTGAGTATCTGGCCGACGGCTTCCCGTCGTTCAGCGCGGACCTGGGGCCGGGCTCGGTGGCGCTGTACCTAGGGGCCGAGCCGGTGTTCGCTTGGGACACCGTGTGGTACAAGGAGTGCATGGGGGACATACTGGAACATCCGGCGCTGACGTTCGACCCGGACAACCGCTGGTGGCTTAGGCATCTGGACATGATGAAGCAGGCGCTGTCGGCCTCCGCCGGGCGGTATCTGGTGGACATCCCGGATCTGATCGAGAACATCGACATTCTGGCCGCGCTGCGCGGGCCGCAGGACATGATCTACGATCTGATGGATGAGCCCGAGGCGGTCGCCCGGCGCATTGCGCAGATCGACCAGACCTATTTTCAGTATTACGACGCGCTGTATGCGCTGCTCAGGCAGCCGGACGGCTCGAGCTCCTACACCGTGTTTCACATCCGGGGCAGCGGGCGCGTGGCCAAGATCCAGTGCGATTTCTCGGCGATGCTGTCGCCCGCGCAGTTCAGGCAGTTCGTGCTGCCCTCGCTGCGGCGGCAGGTCAGACACCTGGACAAGAGCCTGTACCACCTGGACGGCCCGGACGCCATCCGCCACGTGCCCGCGCTGATGGAGCTTCAGGAGCTGAGCGCGCTGCAGTGGACCTGCGGCGCGGGCCAGCCGGACGGCGGCTGCGGGCGCTGGTTCCCGATCTATGACGACGTGACGGCGGCGGGGAAAAGCCTGTGGATTCAGCTGTACGACGGCGGGGTCGCGGACTGGATCGCGAGCGCCGAGCGCGTGATGAACCGATATGACAAGAAGGGGCTGTATTTCGTGTTCCCCGACATGCCCGTCAGGGACGCCGAGGCGCTGATGGCGCACGCGCAGAAACACTGGGGTTAGATCTCGCCGCGCCATCTGATGCGCACCGGAACCGGCGGCCGTGGTCAGACCGGCGCGTGCTGGCGGTGGAACGCAATCAGTTCCTCCAGCGAGACCTGGGCGTTTCTGTAGCGCGCCTTGCCTTGCGTCTTCTGCTTCCAGTCGATCGCGTGGGCGGGACAGTGGTGGACGCACGCCAGACAGTGCTCGCAATGGTGGAGAAAGCTCGGCTTGCCGGCTTCCATGGTGATGTTTTTCGCGGGGCAGACGTTTTGGCAGGTCTTGCAGCCCGTGCATGTGGGCGCGACGGTGAAAGACCGGTCGCTGTTTTCGTCTGGACAGAGGCGATAAGCGAGGCGGTTAAAGGGCGTGTACGCCTGTATTCGGTTGGATTGCCGGCCGTTGACCGCGCCGGCGATTTCCAGAATGGCCGCGTCCATTGCCTGCCGGCGATCGGCGATGTCCCTGGGCGCGTATTCGGGGATGTAGTTCGTCACCGACGGAATGTTCCGGCCATACTGCAGGCGGACGCCCTTTTGCTTCAAGAGCGCTTTTAGCCGCCCGAGCACGCCATACACCGGGCCGCCGCTGGTGGTGACCCCGAAAACATACGCGTTTTTGTTGGTGATCCGCGCCTGCGCAACGAATCGCTCCACCATGCGGGGCAGCCCCCAAAAGTACACGGGAAACACAAAGCCGATGACGTCGTCCGTGATCTGAGCCGGCCCGTTGTTCATGGGTGCAACGGCGCAGCCGGTTTTTTCCGCCAGCTTTTTGGCGGCGTACAGGCTGTTGCCTGTGGAGGTGAAGCAGAAGATCGTGGCCATGGCGTTGAACCTCATTTCCTGATTGGTCGGGCGCGCGGGTACGGCACAAAACGAGTGTATCACGACGGGCCGAAGGTGTCAACGCGCGCCGGCCGCCGCGGGCTATAAGCCCGCGCCGCCTCCGTTCGCACGGTTTCCTCCGCAGGCTGACGCTTAAAACATCTGTGGCTCCGCCTGGGCGGAGCTTGGGAAGCTTTGGAGCGGCGCGCAAAATATTTTAATAAAATAGATTGATTTTATGTGAGTTTTCGTGTATTGTAAGGGGGGATGTGTTTGGAGGTGAGCACCTGTGTCGGTCGTCAAAGAGGTGGCGCAGAAGAGCGGCGTGTCCATTTCGACGGTGTCGCTGGTTTTGAACAACAAGCCGGGCATCAGCGCCAACACCCGGCAGCGCGTGCTCGCGGCCCTCCGCGCGCTGGGCTATCAGGACTATGCGCCGCGCGGCGCGGGCAGGGCAAAAAAGCAGAGCATTCAGCTGGTGTTTTATAAGAAGCACGGGCTGGTCGTGGCGGACACGCCGTTCTTCGCGGACGTGCTGGAGGGCGTGGAGGAGCAGGTCAGAAAGCATGGCTACACGCTGTCTGTGAGCTACGTCAACGAGGCGTTGGGCGTGGAGCAACAGGCGCGGGACATCCTGGCAGGCGGCCTGGCGGGCTTCATCCTGCTGGCGACCGAGATGGACCACAAGGACATCGGCGCCTTCGCCGGGCTGGGGGTGCCGTTCGTGGTGCTGGACAGCTATTTTGAGGAGATCGCCCAGGACATCGTGGTGATCAACAACGTGCAGGGCGCGTTTCTGGCCACCTGCCACCTGTGCGAGATGGGCCACACCCGGATCGGACACCTGAAGAGCCGGGTGCCCATCAACAACTTTTATGAGCGCAAGGACGGCTTCAAAAAGGCGCTCAGCTACCGCAAGCTGGCGCACCGCGCCGAGTACGTGTTCGAGGTTGGGTCCACCATGGACGCCGCGTATGCCGACATGAAGCGGCACCTGGCGGCGGAGCGCGAGCTGCCCAGCGCATTCTTCGCCGACAACGACAACATCGCCGTCGGCGCGCTGCGCGCGATGCGCGAGGCGGGCGTGCGCATCCCGGAGGATGTGTCGGTGGTCGGCTTTGACGACCTGCCCGTGTGCGAGATGCTGGACGTGCCGCTGACCACCGTGCGCGTGCCCAAGCGGTACATCGGCAAGCTGGCGGCCAACCGGCTGGCGGAGATTCTGGACGGGGGCGGCGAAGCCTGCGTCAAGATCGAGGTCAGCACCGATCTGGTGCGCCGGGACAGCGTGCGCGATCTGCGCGATTCGCTGGATTAAATATTCTACTAAAAAAGATCATAAAATTATTAAAAACACTTGCACAAATTGCTGGTGTATTGTATAATGCAGGTAAATGCGGAGCGCAAGCCGCGCAAGGGCCCGGGGTTCGGCGCGCTGCGGCCGGAACGCCATCGCCGGCGCGATGGGCGAAATAACAGTATGGGAGAGACGCACATGAAGAAGGCATTCCCGGTTCTGCTGGTCCTGGCCATGATGCTGACGATGTTCTGTGCCGCGGCCTCGGCCGAAGTCACCACCATCCGCTTTTACGGCTCGGATTCTGAGTACAACCACAACATCGTGGCCGGCTTTGAGGCCGCCAACCCGGACGTGAAGGTGGAGATCGTGCCCGTGGACTTCGACCACGCCGAGCAGGTGATCAAGACCGGCATCGCCTCCGGCGACCCGGTGGACGTCAGCTTCTTCTGGGGTACCCAGATCAACGCGTTTGCCGACAACGGCATGGCGCTGGACCTGACGGCCTACCTGACCGAGGACAACAACGCGTGGAAGGATACCTTCGTCGACACGTACCTGTCCGGCGGCCAGATCGGCGACGCGTACTACGCCGTCTCCTATCAGCCGGTCATCGAGACCATCTTCTACAACAAGGATCTGTTCAAGCAGAACGGCGTGGAAGTGCCCGCCACCTGGGACGAGTACCTGGAGGCCTGCGCCAAGTTCAAGGAAGCGGGCGTGTACGGCGTGGGCAACTGGAGCGGCCAGAACCACCAGCTGATGGAGTATGCCTACCAGTATCTGGCCAACGACGGCCAGCTGGAGGACGCCACCGCGGGCAAGCTGGATCTGACCACCGCCGCCGGCATCGGCAAGTGCCTGGAGAACTGGAAGACCGTGTACGACAACGGCTACTGGTACCCCGGCGAGGGCGCGCTGACCTCCACCAAGGATCAGACCCAGGCCGCCTGGTACCAGGGCAAGATCGCCACGCTGTACGACGCGGGCTCCAACGCCGGCACCTATGAGAAGGATTGCGCGTTTGAAGTGGGCGTCATGAAGTTCCCGCTGGTGCAGGCGGGCGGCAAGTACGGCGTGAACGTGGTCACCAACGCGCTGTTCATCCCGGCCAACGCCAAGCATCCCGAGGAGGCCGTGCGCTTCATCAAGTACTACACCAGCGACGCGGGCATCGCCGAGATCATCAACAGCGGCCGCCTGCCCTCCACCAAGTCCATGCAGGACAAGGTCGCCAGCCAGCTGATGAAGGACCTGCTCGCCACCACCCAGGGCGACAACGTGGTCGGCTACCGGCACCTGCAGAGCATCTCCTCCGAGATGAGCGCCTACATGCAGAACGACATGGTGGGCGCGGTCTGCACCGGCACGCCGGTGGCGGAGGTGCTGCAGCACATGGAGGATCTGCGCCAGGCGGCGGCGAAGTAACGCGGCCCTGAACGGAGGCGGGCGGGCAATTCGACCATGAATTGTCCGCCCTCCTCATCGGAAGACGTATGCCAAGCGCGCGCGCCCTCGCGAGAAGGAGTTGATCGAGTCGTGCAGAAACCGGAGCCGCGCGGCGGCCTGAACCGGAAATACATGATGATCGGGTTCCTGTTCCTGTTGCCGGCCACGCTGATCTACCTGATCTTTGCGGTGATCCCCTTCGCAGATAGCTTCCTCCTGTCCTTTCACAGCTGGAACGGCTTCAGCCCCCGGGCGTTCACAGGCCTGGCGAATTACCTGGGCGCGCTGACGGACAAGACCTTTCTCACCGCCATCGGGAACAGCGTGTTCCTGGGCGTGGCGTCGTCGGTGATCAGCGTGGTCGCCGGCGTGCTACTGGCCTGGCTGCTGCTGTACGTGGGCAGGCGGTGGGGCGCGGCGTTCCGCACGGTGCTGTTCTCGCCGAGCATGATTCCGGCGGTGATCACCGCGCTGATCTTCGCGTTCGTGTTTGAGCCGGAGAACGGGGTGCTGAACGGGGTGCTGAACGCGGTTCGGGGCTGGCTCGGCGCGGAACCGCTGCGGACCGCGTGGCTGACCAACAAGGGCACCGCGCTGTATTGCATCCTGTTCGTGTCGGCCTGGAAGCAGGTCGGACTGACCATGGTGCTGTGCTTCGCGGGCATGCAGGGGCTGAACCTGTCGCTGATCGAGTCGGCGCGGCTGGACGGCGCGGGCGACTTCACCGTGTTCCGCAGGATCATCCTGCCGCTGATCATGCCGTTTGTGCAGCTGAGCGCGGTGTTCGCGCTGATGAGCGGGCTGAAGATTTACGACACCGTGGTGGCGCTGACCAACGGAGGCCCGGCCAAGAGCACCATCGTGATGCCGATGTGGATCCTGGAGAACTCATTCTCCTTCAACAAATACGGGTATGGCGCGGCCATGAGCATGATCTTTGTCGTGATCGTGCTGATCGGCATGATCGTGGCCCGGGCCGTCGTGCGGGGGGATTCTTATGAACAGTGAGATTTTCAAGGCCAACCGGGCGCTGAAGATCCTCGCGTACGCGGTGCTCGGGTTTTCGACCGTGCTGGTCGCCTACCCGATCCTGTTCGTGCTGCTCACCTCGCTGAAGAGCAACAAGGAGTTCTTCGTCAACCTGTTCGGTTTCCCGCGCGCGCTGGAGTGGGCGAACTACGTCAACGCCTGGAACATCGGCAAGCTGGGCAAGTATTTCGGCAACAGCGTGCTCGTGTCGGCGGCGTCGGTGGCGACCACCTGCCTGGTCGCCACGCTGGGCGGCTACGCGCTGGCCAAGCTGCGCATCCCCAAGGCCAACCTGATCATGTCGGCGTTCATGGTGTTCAACTTCATCCCCGGCATCGCCATCTACATCTCTCTGTACTCCATGATGGGCAGGATGCACCTGATCGGCAACCACTTCACGCTGATCCTGCCCTACATCGCCTGGCAGATTCCGTTTAGCATGTACATCATGAAGCAGTACTTCGAAACCATCCCAATGGAGCTGATCGAGAGCGGCCGGATCGACGGCTGCGACGAGCTCAGGACCTTCCTGCACATCATGTTTCCGCTGGTCACGCCGGCGCTGGCCACGATCGTGGTGTTCACCTTCATCGGCAACTGGGGCGAGCTGATGTGGGCCAGCATCACCACCGCGTCCAACATAAACACCAAGACGCTGCCGGTGGGCCTGCTCAACTTCAAGACCGAGATGGGCGTGGAGTGGGGCCAGTACACCGCGGGCGTGTGCCTGGTGACCATTCCGCTGATGGTCGTGTTTGCGTACTGCCAAAAGTATTTTGTGGCCGGGCTGACCCACGGCGCGGTGAAGGGATGAGACGATGATTTACGACAAATATCAGTTTCGGGTGCCCCGGGAGAAGATGGTGCGCGTGATCACCGACACCGACGCCAAGAACGAGGCCGACGACCAGTTCGCGATCGTGCAGACGCTGCTCAGCCCCAAGTTTGACAACGTGGGCTTCATCGCGGCGCACTTCGGCGCGGACTGGGTGGCGGACAGCATGGAGCGCAGCCGGCGGGAGCTTCAGCTGATCTTCGACAAGATGGGGTTTGACCAGGCCGGGATGATCTATCGCGGCGCGCCCGGCGCGCTTTTGGACAAGGCGACGCCGCGGGCGTCCGAGGGCGCGGAGCTGATCGTGCGGGAGGCGATGAAGGACGATCCCCGGCCGCTGTACGCGACGTTCATGGGGCCGCTGACCGACCTGGCCAGCGCCTTCCTGATGGAGCCGCGCATCGCGGGGCGGCTGACCGCCATCTGGATCGGCGGCGGGCGCTATCCGAGCGGCGGACCGGAGTTCAACCTGGGCAACGACATCCATGCCGCCAACGTGGTGTTTGGCAGCGGCATCCAGCTGTGGCAGGTGCCCAAGAACGTGTACGAAATGATGCCGGTGTCCCTGGCCGAGCTGGAGCACCGCGTGCGCCCCTGCGGCGAGATCGGCGCGTACCTGTGCGACCAGCTGCAGCAGCACAGCATGGAGGACGGCCCGCGCAAGAGCGCCTTCCGCACCGGCGAGACCTGGGTGCTGGGGGACAACCCCTCGGTGGGGCTGATCCTGTACGAGCACCGCTTCGAATACACGCTGATGCCCGCGCCGCTGGTGACGGCGGACATGGCCTACGTGCACACCGGGCTCAACCCGGCGATCCGCGTCTATCACAGCGTCGACAGCCGCCTGATCCTGGAGGACCTGTACGCCAAGCTGGCGCTGTTCGCCCGGTGAGCGGCGCGCCCGCAGGCTGCGATCCTTGACGCG
>JAVBQA010000020.1:0-3539 GCA_031549325.1 Eubacteriales bacterium
GGGGAAATGCCCCGGGCGTCCGGGGGGCGGCCCCGCGACCCAAACGAAAAATCGCGCGAGGAAGCGCCGGAGGCAGAACCCATGACACAACCAAACGAGGCCCGCGCGGCGGCGCAGCGCAGGCGCGGCACGCTGGTGTTCAAGATCCTGATCAGCGCCTGGCTGTGCTTTGTGCTGGTGGCGCTGGTGGTGGCCGTGTATGGCTACAACATCTACGAGCGCGGCTTCCTGTCCGACGCCAACGACATGGCCCTGAACAACAACTACGTGGCCGCGCTGCTGGTGGACGGCGACCAGGTGCAGGCCTACGCCCAATCGCTGGCGCGCGACGCCGAGTATGACCAGGTCTCGCGCAGATACCGCCAGCTGACCGCCAGCATCCGCGTGAAATACTTCTACGTGATGGTGCCGAGCCCGGACAGCAAAACCGAGCTTTTGACCGTGTTTGACACCGACTTCAACCCCGACGACCCGGACAGCCGCCCGCTGCTCGGGGACAGGAGCCCGCTGGCGGAGTATCCCGGCGGCCTCGAAGTGATACAGACCGGAGTCGGTTTTGACGAGGCCATCCACTACGACGAGGGCGACGAGTATGGCGAGCTGTATTTCGCGTACGCGCCGGTGAAGAATTCGGCGGGGGAGACGGTCGGGTTTTTGGGCACGGACGTGGATCTGTTGCCCATGCGCCAGCAGCTGGATCGCTACAAATTCGTGGTGGGGCTGATTCTGCTGGGCGGCTGCGCCGGGTTTTTGCTGGTCATGAGCCTGAGCCTGCGCGGCATTCTGACCAAGCCGCTGGGGCACATCATCGAGGCCGGCCGCCGGCTGGCCGCGGGCGAGATGGGCATGCGCATCCCCGTCCGGTACGTGCACAGAAAGGACGAGATCGGCGAGCTGTCCAGCACCTTTGTGTCGGTCTCGACCACCATCACCGACCTGATCAACGACACCGACCGCATTCTGCTGGCCGCGCGCGACGGCCGCTTCGGCGTGCGCGCCGACATGGCCGACTACCGGGGCGGCTACCGCCGGCTGCTCGGCGGCATCAACGACACGCTGGACGTGATCGACATGCACATGAACGCCGTGCCCGAAGCCATCGCGTTTTTCAGCAACGACCGCCGCCTGGTCTACGCCAACACCCGCATGATGGAGCTGCTCGCCCGAACCGGCATCGACGCGGCGCACCCGAACCTGATCGCCGTCGTGCTGGGCAAAACAGACTTTGGTCTGATTGAGGAGCGCGCGCAGGCGGTGTTTTCGGGCAAGCCCTCGGCGGGCTACGAGCGGGCGGTGGAGCTGACCACGCTGGGCGGCGAGCGGCGCTGCTACGCGCTGAGCCTGCACTCCTACGCCGACCTGGGCGGGCGGGGCGGCGCGCGGCCGGTGAACTGCGTGATGCTGATGCTGACCGACGTGACGCTGCTGGACCACGCGCGGGAGGCCGCCGAGAGCGCCAACCTGGCCAAGAGCCAGTTCCTGTCGCGCATGAGCCACGAGATCCGAACGCCCATGAACGCCATCATCGGCATGACGCAGATCGCGCGGCGCTCGGGCAGCATCGAGAAGATGCGCGGCTGCATGGACAAGATCGAGTCCAGCTCCAGCCACCTGCTGGGCGTGATCAACGACATCCTGGACCTGTCCAAGATCGAGGCCGGCAAGATGACGCTGCTGCTGAACAAGTTTTCGCTGCGCAAGGACCTGGACTTTGTGATCTCCATCAACGCCAGTCGCGCCCGGGAGCGCGGGATCGAGCTGGTGCTGGACACGGGCGGGCTGCGCTCCGACGTGGTGATGGGCGACGAGCTGCGGCTGAACCAGGTGCTGATGAACATCATCAGCAACGCCATCAAGTTCAGCCCGCAGAACGAGCCGGTGCGCCTGCGCGTTGTGGAAACGCCCGCGGGGCGCGGGGCGAGCCGCTTCCGCTTCTCGGTGACCGACAGGGGCATCGGCATCAGCGGGGAGCAGCTCGCGCGGCTGTTCCAGCCGTTTGAGCAGGCCGACGGCTCCACCACGCGCAAGTACGGCGGCACCGGGCTGGGGCTGGTGATCAGCAAGAACATCGTGGAGATGATGGGCGGCGAGATCACCGTGGACAGCGAGCTGGGCAGGGGCAGCACCTTCCACGTGGACGTGGACATGCCCACCTTCCGGGGCGAGCGCGTCGAGCCCAGCGCGCTGGACCTGTCCGTGGGCGGGCCGCAGCTGGCCAGCGTCGATTTTTCGAAGCTGCGCTGCCTGATCGCCGACGACGTGGACATCAACCGGGTCATCATCATGGAGCTGCTCGAGCCCACCGGCCTTGTGATGGAGGAGGCCGTGGACGGCGCGGACGCGCTGATCAAGTTCACCAAAAGCGCGCCCGGCTACTACGATTTCATTCTGATGGACATGCAGATGCCCGTGATGGACGGCTGCGAGGCCACCCGCCGGATTCGCGCCACCGGACGCCCGGACGCCCGCAAGCTGGCCATCATCGCCATGACCGCCAACGTGTTCAAGGAGGACGTGGAGCAGGTGCTCGAGGCCGGCATGGACGGCCACATCGGCAAGCCCGTCGACATCAACGCCGCCATCTCCACCATTCGCAGGATCGTGCGGGGCGAGTGACTGTAGGGCTGCCAAAACTTCGCGTAGGCCCTTGAAAATGCGGTGGGGCTGTGATAAACTGTTATTAATTTGACAAAGTTTGGGAATTTCCGTACGGAGGATGCCTCTATGATCGATTACACGGATCCCTACTATGGGGTGGACATGGCGGGCGGCCTGAAGATGCTGAGCGGCAACGCCAAGCTGTACCTGCGGCTGCTGGGCAGCTACCACACGGGCGATCTCTATGAGAAGTTTTGCCAGGCGGTCAGCGCCGGCGACGTCGGCGCCGCGCAGGTCGCCGCCCACACCATGAAGGGCACCTGCGGCAACCTGCACCTGAACCAGCTGTTTGAAAAGATCAAAGAGATCGAGCAGGGCATCAAGGACGCCCAGGCCATGCCCGCAGAGGCCCAGCTGGACGCGCTCGGGAAGATCCAGACGGCCACCATGCACACCATCGGGAACCTGCTGCAGAACCCCGAGATGGTGAAGTAGCGATGAGAAAAGCACCCATCCAAGGATGGGTGCTTTTTTGTGCCCTTCGCCCTGCGGGCTGGCTGGATGCGCCCTTTGCCCTGCGGGCTGGCTGGATGTTCCACTGACATTGCCTCGTCGGCCAACCCGATCCTTCACTGGCTTGGCCCCGTCGGCCAGCCCGAGAATCCCCTTGCTTGGCCTCACGGCCAGCCCGATGCTTCATTGACTTTGCCCCGTCGGGCAGCCATCAAATCCGTCCCCCGGAAATCGGTAATGTCGATTTCCGGTACCTTATGGGTCGTACCAAAAGCGACGAGGGGGGTACCAGGGGGGACCGACGCCGCGTCCCCCCTGGCCTTCTTTGGTCCTTTCTCGGAGAAGAAAGGACATGAATAAACTGATTCTAATTTTCTTATGCGAGAAAATGAATCGAATTTGTTCTTTCTATTGAAGAATAGATCTGT